>CAZQTF010000055.1:0-18348 GCA_964596135.1 uncultured Saprospiraceae bacterium
GATTATCCAGTGGTAGGAGTGGACTGGCACATGGCAAGCGCATTCTGTAACTGGCGTACCAAACTGTGGGACACTTATCAGCAAACCCGCGGCGATGGTATCAATACCGAAAACTACCGCCTGCCTACTGAGTTTGAGTGGGAATATGCCGCTCGCGGCGGTCACGACCTCGCACCATACCCCTGGGGCGGTTACTACGTGCGCAATGCCAAAGGTTGTTTGTTGGCTAACTTCAAGCCTGGTCGCGGCAACTATCCGGAGGATGGCGGTCAGTACACCGTGAAAGCCGACGCCTACTTCCCCAACGATTATGGTTTGTACAACATGGCAGGTAATGTTTCCGAATGGACAGTAACTGCCTATTATGAAAATGCTTATTCATTTATTCACGACCTAAACCCGGATATCCGTTTTGATGCATCGGATGATGATCCCGAAGCATTTAAACGCAAGGTAATACGCGGTGGTAGCTGGAAAGATATTATGCATTTCATTCAAACTGGCACGCGTGCTTACGAATATCAGGATACGACCAAATCATACATTGGTTTCCGTTGTGTATTGACGTTCCTGGGGCGTTCTCTCAATGATTTTTAACAATTCCCTAAAATGGCACAATATGGATATTGCACCCGACGTTGCAGTATCCATATTTTTTTATAAAATTCAGGAATATCCCGGATAAGACAGAGCCAAAGATTGGCACACTTCAAAAGATTTTTTTTTCACGGGTTGTATCTTTTTCTAAATAAAGCATTATACAAGTGATTTTCGGATCCAATCGTTTCATCAAACTCAATTTCTAAACGCTAAAAGAATCAAAAAATGAGTTTCGTAAAAACTAAAGGCTTCAAGTATTTCAAAAACCTGGTTATTGGTGTTGGTGCAGCAGCTGTATTGTTGGGCGCACTTTTCAAAATCCTCTCCTGGGAAGGCGCTGAGCTGATGCTCATGATTGGTATGTTTACAGAAGCAGGTATTTTCCTTTTCCTCGGTCTGATCGGTCCTGATCCAGATTACTACTGGAACAAACTCTATCCGGGTTTGGATGATTACAATGCGCCGATCGCGCCGATCACTGCCGGTCCGGTAAGTGCAAGCATGCCGCAAATGCCTGCGTTGAACGGCGAAGTCGTAGAACGTCAGTTGGGCGGTATGTTGGTTGAATTGCAGAACATGTCTCGCAGTATGTCTTCTCTGAAAGCATTGCAGGAAGTAGATTTCTCCGGTACAAGTGACCAGATCAAGGCAATGAGTAATTTCTATGCCAAATTGAATGAAGCAATGGCTGACCTGAGCGACTCGCTGGAAGATACGAAAGTATATAAAGATCAACTGGGCGCATTAAACCGCAACCTGAACAACCTGAATAATACCTACACTGCGTTGAACAACGTATATGGCAATGTCATCTCTGCTATGGCGAATGTAGGCAGACAATAATTGTAAACTGCCAATTGTTTTGTAAACCCTTTAAAAGTAGAAAATTATGTCTATTCCAAAGGAACCGCGGCAGTTGATGATCAACATCATGTATCTGGTATTGACCGCCATGCTGGCGCTCAACGTTTCTGCTGAGATCATTAACGCCTTCTTCATGATTGACAGAGGTATCGCCGGGTCAAATAAAGTAATTGACGACTCCAACGAATTCGCCTTCGCTGCATTGGATAAAAATGCCGACCAGGATCGCGAAAAATATGGCAAGCTCGTAGATGCCGCCAAGCGCATCCGCGAAATGTCAACTGAATTTAACACCTATATTGACGGCATTCGCGAAGAACTCGTAGCAGAATCAGGGGGATATTACTCTGAATCTGACGAAAAACACGCCGGGCAGCCGAAAGGCTATAAAAACAAGGACGTGACCACGCGCTTGCTGGTGCAAAAAGGCAAGGGCGACGAACTTGAAAAGAAAATCACAGACACCCGTCAGGAGATTTTAAAAATCATCAACAGCCTGAAAAATACAGAGGGTACCAACATCACGGACGAGTCTATCAAAGAACTGGAAAAAAGTATCACGCTGGGTATCAGTGATGAATGGAAAAAAGCAAAGCCGAAGCGTCCAAGCTGGTCTCACTTTACTTTCAACCAGATGCCACTGGCTTCGATCTTCCCGATCTTCCGTAAGTTCCAGAACGATATGAAAAGCTCGGAAGCAGCAGTGTTGAACTATTTGGTGAAGCAGGTAGGTGCCCAATCATTCAAAGTGGACAACTTCCTGCCAATCGCCTCTGCGCCAAAGAGCTACATCATCGCCGGCGATGAATACACGGCTGATATTACGATCGGCGCTTCCAGCCGTTCGGTGTACGACAATATGGTCATAAAAGTAAACGGTAGCTCTCTGGATGTAAAGGATGGTATCGCCAAATTTACTACCCGCCCCAGCTCAACCGGGGTACAGAAATATAAAGTAGCTATCACACTGACCAACCCGACTACGGGCAAGACAGAAACGTATGAAAAAGAATTTGAATACGAAGTAGGTCGCCGTTCGGTTACTGTCTCTGCAGATAAGATGAATGTGTTCTACATCGGTGTGGACAACCCCGTATCGGTGGCTGCTGCCGGCGTATCTTCCAATGAACTGCGCGTAAGCGCCAGCGGTGGGGGTATTAGCATGAGATCAGCCGGTACCGGCAAATACGTGGCTACCGTTTCTCAACCGGGTGAAGCTAAAATCACGGTATCCGGCGGCGGACTTACGCCGACCAATTTCACTTTCCGCGTCAAGCGCATTCCTGACCCTGTACCACGTTTGGGTAGAAGCTCGGGGGGTCCTATGGGGAATGGTGAATTTAAAGCTCAGGAAGGTCTGATCGCTTTGCTTGAAAACTTCGACTTTGATGCGAAATGTGACATTCAGGGTTATGACCTGGTGTACATCGCCAAACGTGAAGACCCTGTGGATTCTTCCAACCCCGGCGCCCGCTTCAACGACAAATCGCAGCGTCTGGTTGCCAGAGCGAAGCCAGGTGATACGTATTACTTTAGAAATATCAAAGCGCGTTGCCCAGGTGACAAGGCGGGTCGCGACATCGGCTCTATGGTGTTTGAAATCAGATAATTCTGCAAATATTTCTGTTAAAGTGTAATAGCGTGTGGGGTTAATCCGTTAACTTTATGCGCTATTGCTTTTAGATGTTAGATGTTGGACCGTAGACGTCAGAAACTTGTTTTTCCGAAATATATTGTCTAATATCTAACCTCCTCCCGAGTGGATGCCTTTCCATAAACATTCATGAGGTGGGCAAAAGTCTAATGTCTAAAAAACTTTTTACCAATGAAGGAAATCATGAAACTCTTAAGCTTCGTCGTCTTGACGCTGTGCTTAGCTGCTCCGGTACAAGCGCAAAGACCCGACGAAATCATCATGACGGAGTCCGGTGAGCCGTTGAATCCACAAAAAAAACCGGTAGATGATATCGTTCCGGAAAGAACGACCTTCCAAAAACGGGTACTCCCCTACGACCCCGTGCGCGAAGCCGATATTTTCTGGGAAAGACGCATCTGGCGCGTGATTGACGTACGCGAGAAAATGAATCTTCCGTTCGCTTATCCGCCAAGACCATTCTTCAGCATCTTAATGGATGCAGCAAAATCAGGAGAACTCACCGTGTATAGCAACGAAGATGACAAATTCTCCACGGCGCTAACGCCGGAAGAAGTCGCTGCTAAAGGCGCTTCGATTGATACGGTGACCACTTTTGACCCCGAAACGTACGAAGAAAAAATCAAGATCGTGACCAACGAAATCAATCCTGAAGATGTAAAACGCTTCCGTATCAAGGAAGTATGGTTCTTCGACAAGGAGGTTTCGACGCTGCAGGTACGTATTTTGGGTATTGCCCCAATTCTTGATGTAAAGGATGAAAATGGCGACTTCCTCTACGAACAACCAATGTTCTGGGTATATTATCCAGATGCCAGGAATCTGCTTGCCAAAGAACGTGTTTACAACATCACCGGCAACGATGCCAGCCCTCTTTCGTGGGAAGATATGATGGAGATGCGCTTCTTTTCCAGTTACATTATGAAAGAATCTAATGTATTTGACCGCCGCCTGGAACAATACCTATCCGGTGTAGATATTCTGCTGGAAGGCGAAAAAATCAAACAGGAAATTTTCAACTTCGAGCATGACCTCTGGTCTTATTGATCTGGATACAGAACGATTTGTATATGTTGTCATCGAAAAGCTCGAAATTCCAAAAAAATTTCGAGCTTTTTCATTTGACTCCACCCTATCCGAGGCGTCATGTTACCTAAAATATTCCCACGCCGACTGGTAGCCGCCCCATGCTTCGCAATAACGCAAAAAAATCTCGTAAAACGGGTTATTGCCGATCGTCGCGCTATCGCCCACTACGATCAATTGCTTTCTGGCTCTGGTCATTGCTACGTTCATCCGGCGATAATCATTCAGAAAACCTATTTCACTTTTTGTATTGGAACGCACCAAAGAAATGTACACCACATCCCGCTCTTGCCCCTGAAAGCCATCTATGGTGTTGATGGTAATTGGCAAGTTTGCCAGTTTGGCGTCCTTTGCTACGACAGCTTGCATGTGCTGTACCTGCTCTCGATAAGGCGAAATGATCGCAATAGAAGGTAGTCCCTGCCCTTCAAACTCCTCCGCCAGTTGGTACAAATGCTCACATAAAATCTGAAACTCTCCTGGGTTGTAGCGGCTTTGGTACATTTCCTGCGTTTTCTCATCAAAACCACAGCCGGCAGTATCAATAAATACCAGCGGTTGGCTTCGTTTGATGGGCAAACGGTGGTCGCGCACGCTCACATCGGCGCGAAGCTGATTGTTGTAAAATTGCTGATTGGAAAATCCCATAATCACCTCGTGCATCCGGTATTGAACATTTAGTAAACTCGTTCGGTCCAGACGCTGCAAACATTTTTCGATCAAAGTAACGGAAAACCCTTTACGCTGAGCCTCCATAGATTTTACGGTGGGTGGCAATTGAAATGGATCACCGGTGAGCACTACTTTCGATGCTTTCACAATGGGAATCCAGGTAGCGGGTTCCAATGCCTGCGCTGCTTCATCAATCACTACCGTGCGGAAATGGCGTTTGTCCAACAAAGGATGTGCCGCGCCAACCAGCGTACAGGTGATTACCTGTGCCGAGTCAAGGATTTGCTCGATTAGGCGGTCTTCGAGCTGATTTGCCCAGGCGGCGAGTTCGTTGGCTTCCTGAAAAAGACGCTTGCGCTCGTCACGATCGCCCCTACCCGACCGCTTCCGTGCCCGGCGGCGCATCTCGGCGGCTTCCACTTTCACCTTTTTGATATTTTTACTTTCCGGGTGTTGCGCCAACTGCACTTCCAGGGTATGGCTCAGGATGCTTTCATCCACCCGTGAGATATTTCCGATTCGAATCACTTTCAGTCCCTCCTCTGCCAAACGTTCGGTAAGTAAATCAACAGCCGTATTGCTGGGAGCACAAACCAAAACCGTTGGCTCGGTTTCGCACAAAAGCTTTACTGCCTGCACCAGAGTAGTCGTTTTGCCGGTGCCCGGGGGGCCGTGCACCACCGCGACATCCCGTGCGACAAGAATTTCATTGATCGCTTTGTTTTGGGAAGCATTTAATATTGGAATCGCCACCGGCTGGTCAATTTTGGTAAAAGTGGCTTCCTTTTCGCCCAGCAGCACCGCTCGTAGTTCCGCCAGGCGTCCTTTTTTGGCGCTCAACACTTTAGCCATTGCTTTTTCCATCTCTACGTAGGTGCGTTCGTCGAATTCGAGGTTGACACCGATCTGTCCCAATCCCAACCAATCGGGTAAATCCTTGGCATTCAGGATGATCTTCATTTTATTTTTATCTACAAAATAGACCGTACCGGTGTACTCGTGCCGATGGACACTGGGTTGTTGTGTAAAAAGCCCCACCATCTTACCCGACCTGAACTGGTGTTCTTCTTCGTCTTGCACACCACCGGGTTTTTCTACCGTCACAAACGCCCGGTCGCCAATGGTATAACCCTTGCCAACGACCTGCACCGGATACCAGGTATAGCCTTTTTTGCGACGCTCTTCCAAAGGCAGGCGTTGCACCATTTGCCGGTATTGTTCGAAGTCTTCCTGTTTTTCTATTTTCAGCAATTCCAGCAATTGCGATAATTCCTGGATGCTTTGTTCGGTTAATTGCATGTTGTCGTTCAGCGCTTTATCCAATTAAAACTCAGCCTTTCTTGATCGTTGAATCTTTCTAAGAAACCAAATTTGCTCAATGAAGTTTGTTAAAAAGGCAAAACAAAACAGGAGCACCCAAAACTATTGATCTAAACTTCTTTCAGCATCCGTCATTTAGGTCAATTCTATCAACCATCCTCGCCCCAACGACGTTTCCACAATGCAAATGAATCGTATGTCAGAAGAAAAAGAACAACAATCGTTCAAAAACCAATTTATGGCGCTGCGGCACCTGCCGAGGCTGTTCCGCATGATTTGGCAGACGAGTCGCTGGATGACCATTGGCAACGTGGCGCTGCGGCTGGTGAAATCGGTCATTCCGTTGGCAGCGCTCTATGTAGGCAAGGAGATCATTGATGAGATAGTGCTGCTGATACAAGGCACGGGCGGCGATATTGGCTACCTATGGCTGATGGTTGGTCTGGAATTCGGGCTGACGGTGCTATCCGAAATCCTCAATCGCGGAATTATTTTGCTGGACAATCTACTTGGCGACCTCTTCGCCAATCGTACTTCCGTAGAATTGATGCGGCACGCTGCCAAGCTCGATTTGTACCAGTTTGAAGACGCCACTTTTTACGACAAGCTCGAACGCGCGCGGCGACAGACGGGCGGACGCACGGCGCTCATGTCGCAGGTGCTTTCACAAGTGCAGGATATCGTGACGATTTTGTCGCTGGGCGCGGGGCTGGTAGCATTTAACCCCTGGTTGATCCTGATTCTGGTAGTGGCGGTCATTCCTTCATTTATCGCTGAGTCCTATTTCAATCAAAAGACTTACTCGCTGACATATAGCTGGACGCCCGAACGGCGCGAACTTGACTACCTGCGCTACATCGGGGCGAGCGACCAAACGGCTAAGGAAGTAAAAATCTTCAATCTGGCAGATTTCTTAGCAAATCGCTTCGCGGAAGTATCGCACCGCTATTATCTTGCCAACCGCAGTTTGTCTTTAAAACACGCGGGCTGGGGCACGGCGCTGTCGGCGTTGGGTACGCTCTCCTACTACGGGGCATACGCGTTCATCATCATGCAAACGATTTCCGGCACGATCACCATTGGTACGCTAACGTTTTTGTCGGGCGCCTTCAACCGAATGCAAAGCTCCTTGCAAGGCGTATTGACGCGCTTTTCGCGAATCGCTGAGGGTGCTTTGTATTTGCAGGATTTGTTTGACTTTTTTGAGATTGAACCGACGATTATTTCCAAACCGAGCAGCAAGCCATTCCCGGAAAAATTGCAGCAGGGCTTTACCTTTGAAAATGTGAGTTTTAAATATCCGAACAGCGAACGCTGGGCAATTCGCAATCTGTCGTTTCGTTTGAAAGCCGGCGAGAAAATGGCATTGGTCGGCGAAAACGGCGCAGGAAAAACCACGCTGGTCAAGCTCTTGGCCAGGCTCTACGAACCCACCGAAGGGCGCATCCTGATTGACGGCGTGGATATCCGGGATTATGATCTCGATACTTTACGTAATAATATCGGCATTATATTTCAGGATTATATCAAATTCCAACTCAAAGCCTCCGAAAATATTGCAGTGGGCAACATTGACAAAGTCGCTGAAATGGTCGCCATCGAAGAATCCGCGCAAAAAAGCCTCGCCGATACGGTGATTGAAACCCTGCCCAATCGCTACGACCAATTATTGGGGCGGCGTTTTGAAGAAGGCACCGAACTTTCCGGCGGGCAGTGGCAAAAAATTGCACTCGCGCGCGCCTACATGCGCGAAGCGCAACTGCTCATCCTTGACGAGCCGACCTCTGCCCTCGATGCGCGGGCAGAGCACGAGGTATTTGTGCGTTTCGCCGAGCTAATCGAAGGTAAAACCGCTGTGCTTATTTCCCACCGTTTCTCTACGGTACGCATGGCGGATCGCATTTTGTTTCTGGAAAACGGGCAGTTGCTGGAATTCGGCAGCCACGAGGCGTTATTGGCGCAGGATGGAAAATATGCGGAGTTGTTCAAATTGCAGGCTCGGGGGTATCAGTAGGCGCAGTAGCGGGCTTTAGCCGCCGGTTTTCGTAAAAGTGAAGAAAGATCGCTGGTGCAGCAACTCCCACAAGAAAAAGCCTAAAACTAAACTATATTCTAACCCAATCAACCCGTACCTTTCCTCAAATCCCCTGCCCCAGTAGTGGCTATAGCTCAGCACTACCGCGCCCGACCAGACAATGGGGTAACGCCAATTGGTAAAAATGCTCAGTGCTACTGGCAGCGCAATGTACCAGGGATGCACGGTGGTCGCATGGAGTAAATAAATGCTGATCGCAAAGAGCCAGCTTTCGGGTAGAGATTTCCAGCTTTTTTTTCGACGAAAAATAGATAGAATTATGATAATCAAAAAAGTAAGCACAGCCAACATCGGTCCGATGGTTTTGACCATATTATACCTTTCAATTTGATAGCCAATCCAGCGCGCGAGGTAGTAAATACTGGCATTAAACTCGAATTGGCGAAAATAAAGATTTAGGCTGCTGCCAAAATTTTCAGCAAATAGTCCGTTCAGGAGGGCAGCAAACATTACAACGGACATCATAATCAGCGCCAGGAAGTAAATAATATTTTGCCCAAAGCGCAATCGGAACAGCAGAAAAGGTTGAAACATCAATGGTAAAAGTTTGGAGCCTACGGACAGCGCCATCGCCCCGGCAGCAAGAAGGAGTGCGGGGTGAGGCATTTTCACCAGCCACCATAACGCCAGCAACAAAAATAAAACCATTAGCCCTTCAAAGTGCAAATTGCCCATGATTTCCACGATAATCAAAGGATTAAGCGCGTAGAGCAACACGTTTCGTTCCGTTAGATTAAATTTTGGCAATATTTTTCGCATCAGTATAATGCTGCCGATTTCACCGGCAAGCAAAAAGATTTTCATGATGATGCCGGCGCCGACAATACTTCTGGGAAATAGCCACGCCGCTACGGCAAAAAGCATCTGCAAAACCGGTGGATAGATCGTGTAATATTCTTTGGAATTCAGTTTTTCATACAATCCGGATGTTAAATATTCCGGCAATATGTTATTTTGAATATAATATCCAGGGAGATGATCGAAAGGATTGTAGCCATGTGAGCTCAGCAGTCCGTCCCAGTAAAAACGGTAAATATCGTTGGAGAGAGCGGGGAAAGAGAACAATAATATGATCCGCAGCAGGATACCGATAGCAATCCAGAAGGAAATATTCTGTTCACTTTTTTTAATAACCAGTAAATAAAATATAAAAAAAAGGATATGAGCGACCAGGATACTAATAAATTCCGGCTGCTGGATAAAAAAGCCCAGCCAAACCGTCAAAGCTATCAAAAAAGCGGAAATCAAAATTCGTTGCCACATCAGGCCAAAATACGGGAGATTTGTAAATGTGAAATGTCCGAGTTATGACGATTTCGCCAAAGGTGGACGCAAAATTATAAGTGGGTTGAACAGCGTCTTTGCCATTCAACCCACTCAGCTTTTTATCGAAACCTTTTACTGAGCGCGCAAATGCCGCAGCGTCCAGTAGAATATGGCGCCGTAGCCCAGACTAAGCATAAGGTGGAAGATCAGGAATGTCGTATTCTGAATGAGAATACCCCCAATCACGCCACCGAGGAAGTACAGCGCCAGGAAACCTTCCAGCAGCGTCGTCCAGGAGAGCTTTTTGCTCAGGTACTTGCTTTTGGTGAAAGTGTCCTTAATCGTTTGAATGTTGAACTTCGGTGTCCGCACAAATGGCGATTTCTTACCGCGATAGCCCTGAATCACGGCTACTGAGTTGTGCAACGACAAGCCCATCGAAAGCGCCAGGAACAACGGAAACAGGAAGACAAATTTGTACAGCGATTTGCCGAAATCTTCCTCCTTATGACGCGCCGGCGATTGCAGGTTGGCGGTGTAATATACTGCGATGATGGACAGCAGACCGATCATGAACCATGCGAAGAAGTTTTTGCTGAAGCCCTGCTCGATCAGATCGCCGAGAACAAACAACAGCGGAACGCTGAACACCCCGGCAATAAAGACAAATACAAACACCGTGCTACTCAGCAGGTGTACCGTTGCCTGAATTTTTTGCCAAAGGCTAAGGTCAGATTTCCAGACGGTTGGCAGCATTTTCTTGGCGGTTTCAGCACCCCCCTTCATCCATCGGAATTGCTGCGATTTCAGGCTGTTCATTTCCGCCGGAAGTTCTGCAGGCGAGCCTACTTCTTCGAGGAATTTAATTTTGTACCCTTTCAGTTGCGCGCGGATACTGAGGTCGAGGTCTTCGGTTAGCGTATCGGCTTCCCAACCACCGGCATCGTCAATGGTTTTGCGGCGCCATACGCCAGCCGTACCGTTGAATTGCAATAGGTAGTTGCCCGCCTCGCGCCCTTTTTGTTCGACGGTGAAGTGCACGTTCAATTGCAACGCCTGAAGCTTGGTGATTAGCGAGTAATCTTCATTGATGTGCTCCCAGCGGGTTTGCACTACGCCCACTTTCGGGTCTTTGAAATAAGGCATGGTAACTTTAAGAAAGTCTTTGCGCGGGAGGAAATCAGCATCAAAAATAGCAATAAATTCACCTTTGGCATATTTCATTGCCTCCTGCAGAGCGCCGGCTTTGTAGCCTTTGCGATCGACGCGGTGGATGTGCTCGATGTTGATGCCTTTTGCCTTCCATTCTTCCACTTTCTGGCGGGTTATTTCAACAGATTCGTCGGTGGAGTCGTCCAATACATGGATTTCAAAGCGATCGCTCGGATAGTCGAACTGGGCGATGTTGTCAATCAGTCGTTCGACTACGTACATTTCGTTGAAAATGGGTAATTGTACCGTTACAAACGGATAGTCTTCAGAGTTTGCGTAGTTTTCCTGTGTTTCCGCAGCTACCGCTTGATCTACCAGATCAGATGGCGAAGATGGTTCTCCTTTTTTTGCCGCCTTTTTGTAATGATACAGCAGATTAAACTGCATCACACAATACATCGTGATGTAGATGAGCGCTGTGCTGTAGATGATTAATACCGCATAAGCCAATACAGACATGGTTGCGAAGTTTAATGATTTGAATGTTATTTGTGGTTATTGGTTATATGTCATTCATTTTTATTATAAAAAGCGTTAAATGACAAAATAACAAATAACATTTCTTACAAAAATTTAAATATCGTCCATAAAATTTTATGCCCAGCTAATACACTTCCCCGCACGGTGCCCGATACCTTGGAGGTGCCAATGCGACGCCGATAGCTTACCGGCACTTCCTTGCATTTCAAACGCTTCTTAGCTGCCTTTATCTGCATTTCGACCGTCCAGCCAAAATCACGGTCTTCCATCTCCAATTCAAGCAGTTTAGGAAACTTGATCGCCCGGAATGGCCCCAAATCAGTGAAATGATAGCTGTAAAACATGCGTATCAAATTGGTTGCCAACCAGTTGCCAAATATCTGCTGGGGCATCATCGCGCCCCGCTCCATATCGCCGAGTACCCGCGAGCCAATCACCAAATCCACATTCTCTTCAACAATCGGATGAATTAATTGCGGCAACTCCTCCGGATAGTCCGAATAATCGGCATCCATAAATACTACGATATCCGGCTGCTCTTCCACTGGTTTTTCGCGCAGATATGCAATTCCTTCCAAACAGGCATTGCCATAGCCCATCTCTGCCACATCCAATACTGTAGCCCCACTCAGGCTGGCTACGTGAGCAGTCCGATCTGTACTGGCATTATTACAAACGATCACCTCCCGAATTAATCCTTTTGGAATATTGGCTAAAACCAATCCAATAGATTTTTCCTCGTTGTGCGCCGGGATAATGACGTCAATTTTGGGCTTATCCAAATTTAAAAAGAATTTATTTTTGCAGTATAAGATACTTTTTCACCTTCTTGCTCCCCTTTCACTTTTCTCCTTTTACCTTAACAATACAGGGATTGCTCTCTCACCCCATCTCTCTGACGTAATAGTGACACAAAAGTATCGCTTTTCTTAAAAACTTTAACATTTATTTGGAATCATAATTTTCCACATCTACAATTCCAACAAAGAAACACCGAAGCCCAATAGACAGTTCCAAAAGAGTGAATGATTTTTGTGGGGGGTAACTCGCTCGTTTACAAACATTTTTGATGTCTAAAATTCGCTTGGGTAAAATTTCGCCCCTCCCCCTGGGCGCAAAACAACCGGGAACGATTCATTGTAAAGTATTTTGAAGATAGGGTCTAAAATCTGCTGTCTAATGTCTATCGTCTGACTTATCAATGTATTTTTGCCATAAAATGAAACGCGCGTTTTGCCGTTTAAGAATCTGACAGCCATCAAAATTTGAATATGAAACATCTGATATACACGTTTTTTCTGGCGCTTGGCGCAATAACTATTCTTTCTAACTGTGTTACCGATGAATTTGATTTTACGACCGACAGCAACGCCAAACTCGAGTTTTCTCTGGACACCCTGCGCTTCGACACCGTATTCACCGAATTAGGATCGGCGACTCGTTCGTTCAAAATTTACAACCGCAACGACAAAGCCATCCGTATTTCGCAGCTTTCGCTGGAAAGCGGCAATGGCGTACGCTGGCGCATGAACGTGGATGGCATTCCCGGCAATATGCAACAAAATGTGGAAGTGCTCGCCAACGACAGCATTTATGTGTTTGTGGAGGTTACGATTGATCCTGACCAGCCCTTGTCGGTAAGCCCTTTTGTCATCGAAGACCGCATCTTATTTGAAACCAACGGCAACACCCAGTACGTCAACCTCGAAGCCTGGGGGCAGAATGCCAATTATTTCCCAAGCCGCTTCAACAAAGGCGTGGCGGTACGCCTCACCTGCAACAACGGCCCGCTGGTGTGGGATGATCCAAAGCCATACGTCATCTACGGCGCGGTGTTTGTGGACAGTTGCGAGCTGGTCATCCCCGCCGGTGCGCGCATCTACGTGCATGGGGGCGTGGCGGAAAACGATATTTTTGGCGGCATTTACAACGATGGCATTCTCTACATCCAGCCTGCCGGAAAGCTTACCATCAAAGGCACTAAGGATAATCCGGTAATCATACAGGGCGATCGCCTGGAAGAAAGTTTCCTCGACGATACCGGGCAATGGAATGGCATCGTGCTGGGGCAAGGCAGCAAAGGCAACCTGATCGAATATGCGACCATTCGCAACAGCCGCTTTGGTCTCCTGGTGGATTCCACCGCAGAGCTAACCGCCAGAAATGCTCAGTTTTATAATACCGCCAGCAGCGGCATTATCGGTTACCGCAGCAAGATCACCGCAGAAAACTGCTTGATCTACAACAACGGCGCTACTTCCGTGCTCTTCCTGCAAGGAGGAGATTATAATTTCACTTACTGCACCATAGCCAGCTACGGCGTGAATGCTTCGGCGCTGGGCATGAGCAATTTTTTCTGCTATAATGAAGATTGTACCTTGCGCAGCACTTACAGGCTGAATGCGACATTTAAAAACTCCATTATTTTTGGTTCGCAAAATGATGAACTCGAATTGTCCGACATCACAGAAGGGAAAGATCCCCTACTTTTTAATATTCGCTTTCAAGACTGCATCGTGCGCGTGCAGGAACTGCTGAAATTCAATAACGGGCAATATGCCAATTTTTTGGCTCAGCAATGCAACCCCTGCCTTAACGGAACACGCGACAGCAAGCTGTTCGTTGATCCCAGCGAAAATGATTACCACTTAGATTCGCTTTCAATTGCCGAGGGACAAGCAAAACCTATAGAATTTCCGAGAGCTATTACGATTGATCTGGAAGGGGAAACGCGCGATGCCAGCAAACCGGACATCGGCTGCTACGAGCGGGAGAATTAAGCAAATTAAAGCTCCAAATCTGTGGAAAATATTTATCCAGAAAATCTTCAACTGCGCCAACTCATTGAGGTGCGGCATGATTAAAGATTTCCATCCCATGCGATGAATCAATGATGCCGTAAAATGGTTTTTGCCATCCATAAAATGATAAATATACTTGGAAGTGCAATTTTTCAAACCTTTAATAAATAAGAAATCCCTTTTGAATTAAGTATTTCTTATTCAACTGAAAGTGATGCTCATCGGGAATATAAAAATGTCCTGCAGCGATATACCACAGGACATTTTTGTATGCATAAAATCCGGCAAATCCAGTTTTATTCTATTTTTTCATATTCCATTCTTTGATCGAAGCCTCATTCATACGGATGTAGGCATCATCGCCGGCTTCTTTAGCCATCGCGAGCGATTTTTCAGCTGTAGCGATTGCTTCTTTAGTTCTGCCCAGTTCAGCCAGAATCAAAGATTCGGTGCGGAGGTTCCAGTAGCGTGCGCCCATGGCGTTGGCTTTTTGCATCCACTCCAGTGCTTTGCTGAGGTCTTTTTTGCTGGCAAAGTAATAGTTGGCAGCAGCAGCATAATCATTGGCACTTGGTCCAGCCATTACACGCTCGATGTCAGCCAGAACACGGCTTTCTACTTCCACTTCCAGTGGCAGGCTCACCTTGGTTTTTTCCCAGATCAGGTTGATGTTCGCGGTCGTGTTGGTAATATCGTTGATGTCAATGGTAAAAGTTTCCACCATGTCATTCAACATCATCGGTTTGGCGGAAAAGGTTATCACCGGGGTTTTGTCGCCATAACCGCCGGCGCTTGGCGTGTCATAGTTGAACAGCATGATCTGCCATTCAGTCGCATTAGGCTTGGTGAACAAAGCGTAAGAACCTTTTTTCAGATTCTGTCCACCGATTTTCACATCGTCGCCGAACGTCAGTTTGGTAGCGGAATTGGCGCCAGTTCTCCACATGCCGCCGAAAGGAACAATACCATCTTTGGAAAAGACCGTCCGACCTTTTGCGCCAGGGCGTGAGTATTCGATGGTTATTTCGGTCAGACCGACCGTTTGGGTCACTTTGCTGCCAGGGCTTGGCTGCGGTGTTCTGATCTGCGCAGTAGCATCTACGGTGAATAATACCAATATTGCGAAAGCGCAAATGTTGAAAAACAAGTTTTTCATTGTAACTTGGTTTTGTTTATAATAGGTATGAAATTTGCCGCGAAAATACGTCTTTTCATTTGGCATTATGAACTGATGAAGGAGTTTTCACATTTCTTTAAGAAATCCTTCGAGAAAGAGATGTGAAATTACCAAGTGACAAATAACCAATAACAAAAATCCATGACGATTGCAATCATCGCCCATGATGGCAGAAAAGCAGATATGGTGGCGTTTGTGAAAGATCATATCGAGTTGTTTAAACAAAAGAATATCCATTTGATTGCCACCGGTACGACGGGTTCACATCTGGAGCGCGCCGGCTTGGAAGTGGAAAAAATGTCGAGCGGTCCGATGGGTGGCGACGCGCAAATTGCCAGCCGAATTGTAGAAGGTAAGGTGGATATGGTCATTTTTTTTCGCGATCCTTTGGGCAAGCACCCCCACGAAGTGGATGTGAGCATGCTCATGCGCCTGTGCGATGTGTACAATATTCCGCTGGCTACCAATCCTGCCGCCGCGAATCGCTTTGTGCAAACGCTTTGATTAAGACATCAGCTGTCAGCGTAGAAACGTCAGACGTCAGAGGAGCGATATCAGGCCGTCTCTAACGAGCAACCGGTAATTTCAATACGCTCCGAAATACCGCCGCAGGAACCATTCTCCCGTCAGCAACAACAATAGTAGAAAGAAAATCCACTTCAGGTTGATAACTGCGCGGGTTTTGGTAGTTTGGTAAATAACGGGCTTTACGGTGCCTTTTTCTTTGATCAGATCAGCGATTTGTTCCATATCTTTCGGGTACAACGCAGCGCCGCCATATTGTTCACTGAGCAGACGCAGGAGATTATGATTGGCGGTCGTTTCAAATAATTCCAATTGCACAGGCTGCACGCTGAATTGCCCGGTGGTCGCAAGGTTTTGCCCGGCGCTGGTCACTGCTGCCCGGAATGTATAATTGCCTACCGGGAAAATGCCGGCATTCAAAGTGTAGGCACGCCCATTTTTATTGAATGTAAAGTCAAACTCTTTGCCTTCGCTGTTAGTGATGACGATTTGCGCGTCCGGTTCATTGATGAGTTCATAATTGTCGTTGTACAATTCTGCATCGAAAAATACCGGTTCGTTTTCGTTGAAAATATTCTTGACCGGCGTCACGCGGAATTTGCGTTTATCTTCTTTCAAACTCAGAAACTGCACGGATTTGCCCAGCAATTCATCAAAGATTTCATGGTTTTGGTTTTGCAAAAAGTCGAACAATCGCCATTTCCAGATGCCTTCGCCACACAATACGCCGGTTTTCACGCCGCCTTCTTCGCCCAGCACCAACAAGGGGTAGCGCGTATCCACTTTGCCAATGCGCTGCGTGAGCAATGCCGAGGCATCGGGCGCCGCCTGAAATTCGCCAAAAGGCGCAGTGAGCGGCGGGAAATTGGGCAGGCTTTGCAACAATGATTCGCTGAGCGTAAAATTATTAAACGTTCCGACGGGTCTGCCTTGCACATCGTTGGAGCTATTGCCATTTGCCTGGATCGTCACTAACGACTGAACCTGATTGAGTTGTGCAAAATTGGTTTGCATGCCGGCGATAAAAAATCGTGGAATACGCTCTTTTTGCAGTGTATTCAGCACCCCGGCAATATTGTTGGTGCGGCTGGGCAATTGATGCAGAATCACAAAGTCAAAATCAGCTACATTCACCCGGATATCGTTGGCGTAAGCCAGTTCTACCTGGTAATTTTTATTGGCAGTGATGGATTGACGCAAAGCGGTAATGTCGGGATGCGGTGAATTGGCGAGGATCAGAATTTTCTGGCGGGCATCGAGCACGTCAATGAAGATATCCTTGCTGTTATTGGCATTGGTGGCTTCGCCGGAGACTGGTTCTGCCACGATGCGGAAACGCTGTACGCCGCCTTGGCTGGCGTCGAGCGCGATCTCGCGGGTGGTAAAAAAGTCGTTCCGGTCAATGTTGAGGGGTATTTGCTGCAATTTGCGGTTATTGTTGCCTTCTACTTTGTACACATTTAGGCTCGTATTGGCGCCGGCGCTGTTTTGCGCAGCAACATCCACCTGTACGGTGAATTTATCCCCCAGATAAGCAATTTTATTGTGAAAAACCCGCTTCAGCACCACGTCTTTTTTCACCGTTGTGTCGCCCAGTGCGATAGCGTAAATCGGAGCGGTTAGCTTGGTATTCAAATACAGCGGATTGCTGCCTTCGTTGTAGATACCATCGGTGGCCAGTACAATCGCGCCCAGATTCTGATTGCTGTACAAATCATAAACGTTGGTCAACAATTTTGACACGTTGGTCACCTTATCCTGAAAAGAAAAGTCAACGCCCTCACGTACCTCGCTGCCAAAGGCGTATTGCCGCACCTCGTAATCACGCCCCAGCGCATTCGCCAATTTTTCAAAAGATTCGCGGTAAGCGGCGCGTTCCTGCTCATCCATTTCCGAGCCGACCGATTCCGACTCGTCCTGTGCCAAAATGATCACCGGCTTTTTGCTTTCTATGAGCAACGATTTTAGCAGCGGCGCCAATAGCAGCATACTCAGCAGGGTAACGGTGACGAAGCGCAGTGCGCCGAGTACCCAGTTGAGCCGTTCCGATTGTTCGTGAAAAGTTTTATCCCGGAAGTATAACGCCAGCGCGTAGGCTACGCCCAGCAGTACACACAAGATCAGATACCACGCAGGATATTGGAACGTCAAATTTGCCATCTTCTTTGAAGTTGAATGGGTTGAAGAGTTTAGAGTTTTTGTTTGCTTATTTTCTCAGCTGAAACTACGCTTTAAACCACTAAATTTCATTCAACCAAAATGCAATAATACTTTATTTTCTGTATCAGAACGGCGTCGGGCTGTTACAGTTTTGTTAAAAGCATTTTTTTTATGCCTGCTGTGAAAGGATTTCTTTAATAGTTGTTGAAATATTAAAACTTCTCTCCTATGAAAAAGTATCTCTTTTCCATCGCATTGACGATCGTTGCGAATTTTTTATTTGCACAGAGCGCTTCCATTGAAAATGTATTCCAGTTTAATCCTGGATCAACCAACCACGAACAAGTGAGAATTCACATCCTGTTTCGATCAGCAACGATCTTTAAGAGCTTGTCCAAAAAGTTAAAAGCGTAAAAAAGTGGCCATCGGCGTATCT
>CAZQTF010000056.1:0-18203 GCA_964596135.1 uncultured Saprospiraceae bacterium
ACCTAACCCCCATGACCTATGACCTAACCCCCATGACCTATGACCTAATCCCTATGACCTATGACCTATGACCTAATCCCTATGACCTAAAATCATGAAACAAATCATACAAGACTTAAAATCCGGGAAAACGATACTCGAAGAAGTGCCGGCACCACAGGTGCGTCGAGGTTGTGTGTTGATCAAAACGCAGCGTTCGTTGGTGTCGTTGGGCACAGAGCGGATGCTGGTTGAATTTGGCAAAGCCAACTGGATTGAAAAAGCGCGTCAGCAGCCGGAAAAGGTAAAGCAGGTACTGGAAAAGGCAAAAACCGATGGTTTAATGCCCACCATCGAAGCCGTGCGCCGAAAATTGGATGAACCGCTGCCATTGGGTTATTGCAATGCGGGTGAAGTCATCGCGGTGGGGGAAGGTGTCACGGATTTTCAGATCGGCGACCGGGTGGTATCCAACGGGCATCATGCAGAAGTAGTTTGTGTTCCGAAGAATCTGGTGGCGAAAATCCCGGAAGGCGTTTCCTATGAGGAGGCGAGTTTCACGGTAATTGGGGCGATTGCCTTGCAGGGGATTCGACTGGTGAATCCTACTTTCGGAGAAACAATCGTTGTTACTGGTCTTGGGCTGATCGGGCTGATCGCCGCGCAATTGCTGTTGGCAAATGGTTGCAATGTGATCGGGCTGGATTTCGATACACAAAAAGTAGAATTGGCAAAAAGTTGGGGCGTTCGGGCGTTTAATATTGCCGATGGAACCAATCCAGTGGCGCTGGTGGAAAGCCTGACGAATGGCGTTGGCGCGGACGGGGTGTTGATTACGGCATCTACCAAAAGTAACGACGTGATTGCGCAGGCGGCGCGCATGAGCCGGAAGCGCGGGCGGATTGTACTGGTGGGCGTGATCGGGCTGGACATTCAGCGGGCTGATTTTTATGAAAAAGAATTGACTTTTCAGGTATCCTGTTCTTACGGACCAGGACGCTACGATAGCGAATACGAAGAAAAGGGCAACGATTATCCGATTGGCTTTGTTCGCTGGACGGAGCAGCGCAATTTTGAAGCGGTTCTGAATGCCATTGCCGCCGGCAAATTACAGGTGCAGTCGCTGATTACAGAAATCGTTGATTTAGAGGATTATGATCGGATTTATGGCGCGATAGGGCAGTCGCGTTCCATTGCATCCATTTTAAAATATCCGGCGGAGTCAAAGGCGTTTTCGGCATCGGTTCAACTTCAATCCCGCAGTTTTGCGGGCAGCAAAGGCGTGATCGGCATCATCGGCGCAGGAAACTTTACAGGTTCCACAATTCTGCCAGCTTTGAAAAAAGCAAATGCAAACGTCAAATACATTGCCAGTGCCAAAGGCTTGTCGGGTACGATTTTGGCAAAAAAATACGGCGTTGCGGTCTCGACTACTGATTATCAGGAAGTACTGCGCGACCCGGAGGTGGATGCTGTCATAATTACCACCCGTCACAATCAGCATGCGGCGCAGGTGATCGCGGCGCTGCGAGCGGGCAAACACGTGTTTGTGGAAAAGCCGCTGGCGCTGAATATGGAAGAACTGGGTGCTATTGAGGAAGCTTACAACGAACAGAACCAGAGCCTTTTAGTTGGTTTTAACCGACGGTTTTCGCCCTTTGCGCTGGATGCCAAAAAACAACTGGGCGATAGCGACGCGCCTATCAATGTGATTGCCACGATGAATGCGGGCTTTATTCCTCCTAACCACTGGACGCAGGATATGCAGGTTGGAGGCGGTCGGATTATCGGCGAAGCGTGCCACCTGATTGACCTGATTTCTTATTTTACGGGCAGCAGTGTTGAGTCGGTGGTGATGAATGCATTGGGCGTCCACCCGGAAGAAAGTACCGATAATGTCAGCATTTTGTTGCGCTATCGAAATGGTGCTCAGGGGGTGATCCATTATTTTGCCAACGGTAGCAAGGCTTATCCTAAGGAGCGGGTAGAAATTTATTCCCAAAACCGAACAATCGTGATTGATAACTTCCGCAAGTCCAAATACTATGGCTTCCGCAAATCGGGGCTTTCGGGAACGCAGGATAAAGGGCATTTCCATCAGTTCAAAACCTGGCTCGAGCACATCCGTAGCGGGGGTGCGCCGGTAGTGCCTTTTGAATCATTGCTCAATACGTCCAAAGCGGCCATCGCTGCGGTAGCATCGCTGAAACAAAGCGCCTGGGTGGATGTGGCGTAAATTCCTACTCTATTTTCATACGCTGCGTTATCTTCGATGGCAGCAGATCTATTACCGTTTATGGTACGCGCTGCAAAAACGTTTGTTCGGCGCACGTCTTCCCAAAATTTCCTGCCCGGAAGTAAAACTGCTCCAATTTCAGCCATCGCTCGATGCTCCTGCCACTTTTTTTCAACCGCCGTTTACCTTTTCTTTCTTAAATCGCACCCATACATTTGACAAAAAAATTGATTGGAATTTCCGTTCATTTGGTAAGCTTTGGACGTATAACCTCACCTATTTTGAATTTTTAAACCAGACCGCGCTCCGTCGTGAGCAAGGTTTGTATCTCATTAGCGATTTCATCGCGCAGGCGCCCCATATCAAAGACGGTTTGGAGCCGTTTCCAACGTCGCTGCGCATTATTTTCTGGATTCGATTTTTGCAGAAGCATCAGCTTCAGGAACCCGACATTGACCAGTCGCTTTACCGGCAGGTCAAATATTTGGAAAAACATCCTGAATATCATCTTCTGGGCAACCATTTGCTGGAGAATGGCTTCGCACTGTTGTTTGGAGCTGTTTATTTTATTGATAATCGCGTTTTTCGATTGGCAAAGCGAATTTTGCAAACCCAATTAAACGAGCAAATTCTACCCGACGGCGGGCACTTTGAGCGCAGCCCGATGTACCATCAGCACCTGCTGTATCGTTTGCTGGATAGTATCAATCTGTTGCAACATAATTTGATCTCCGATTCACCGTTTTTACCGTTTTTGCAGGCGAAAGCCGCGCAAATGCTGGGCTGGCTACAAAAAATGACCTTTCGTAACGGGGATATTCCCTTATTTAATGATAGTGCTTTGGGTATTGCTCCAACGAGTAAGGAATTATTTGAATATGCCGCCCGATTGGGGGTAGCGGCTGCAGAGGCGCCTTTATCCATCAGCGGCTATCGTCGCTTCGACGGGGAACATTATGAACTCATTGCAGACGTGGGCGACATTGGTCCCGACTACATTCCCGGGCATGCGCATTGTGATACGCTGAGTTTTGTATTGTATGTGCATGCGCAGCCTTTTCTGGTGGATACGGGTACTTCAACTTATGAAGCCAATGCCGTGCGTCAGGCGCAACGGGCTACGGCGGCGCACAACACTGTGCAAATCAACGATGCCGAGCAATCAGAAGTTTGGGGCGCTTTTCGGGTGGCACGTCGCGCCCACGCCACCATTCTGGAAGAAACGCCCCAAAGCGTAAGGGCAACGCATCATGGTTTTCATCGTGTGGGCGGACAGCATACGCGAACATTTACTTGTGAACCCCATATTATTACGATCGAAGATCGGGTAATTGGGCAACCGGCAAAGGCATTTTTTCATTTTCATCCAGTAATAGACGTTCAGCTGCATGAGAATGAATTGCAGACTTCGTTGGGTGTCATTTCATTTACTGGCGCAACCAAAATCGAACTGAGCGCATATCAATTTGCATCGGAATTTAATAAAACTATACCGGGGACGAAAGTGACGGTGTGGTTTGGAGAAAGTTTGAAAACGCAAGTTCGCCCTTCGCTATCCGCAATACGCAAAAAAAATGAGCCGCGAACCGTGGATAGCCAATGGCGAACCGCGAAAAGCGAATAATATGAAAATCTTATTTCTCACCGATAATTTCCCGCCTGAAGTGAATGCACCTGCTACGCGCACCTATGAGCATTGTGTGGAATGGGTTCGCGCGGGAGCGGAGGTGACGGTGATTACCTGTGCGCCTAATTTCCCGAAAGGAAAAGTGTACGAGGGCTATCGCAACACATGGCATCGGGAAGAGCAAATGGATGGCATCCGGGTAATCCGGGTGTGGAGTTATATTACTGCAAATGAAGGCTTTGTGAAGCGCATTCTCGATTATTTGAGTTTTGCTTTTACAGCGGTTTGGGCCAGCCTTGGGGTGAAAGCCGATGTGATTATTGCCACTTCGCCGCAATTTTTTACAGCGGTCGGAGGATACTGGGCATCGGTCTTGAAGCGGACACCCTGGATTATGGAGGTGCGGGACTTATGGCCTGAGTCCATCCGGGCGGTGAATGCGATGGCGAACAGCAGCGTACTCGATTGGCTGGAGCGGATCGAATTGTTTTTGTATCGAAAAGCCAGTCGGGTGGTCGTGGTGACTGAATCATTCGAGGAGAATATTGTTAGTCGAGGTATTGATGCCGGGAAAATGGATGTTGTAAAAAACGGCGTGAAGCTTGATGCCTATCATCCGATTCCGAAGGATGAAGCGTTGCTGGCGGATTTGCAATTGCAAAATAAATTTGTAGTAGGATACATCGGTACGCACGGCATGGCGCACAAACTCGATTTTATCATGGAATGCGCGCGCGAAGCCGCTAAGGACGTTCACTTTCTATTCATTGGCGATGGCGCCGAGAAAGAAAAACTACTGCAACTCAAAGCAGCTTGGAATCTTCACAACGTGACAATGCATCCGCCGATACCGAAGAAGGAAGTGGCACGCTACATCAGCATTACCGATGTGGCTTTGGTGCCACTAAAAAAATCGGATATTTTCAAAACGGTGATACCTTCCAAGATTTTTGAAAATGCGGCGATGGGCAAGCCCATTTTACTGGGGGTAGAAGGCGAATCGAAAGCGATTATTGAAAGTTATGGCGCTGGCGTTTGCTTTGAACCGGAAAATAAAAGCGATTTTTTAGAAAAATTGATGATGATTTCACAGGATAAAGCGCTTTACCAGCGTTGTCAGGCAGGTTGTACCCGGCTGGCGCAGGATTTTAACCGCGAGAAACTGGCGGGAGATTTATTGGAAATTATCCGATCGGTTGCATTTGGTTGACGGTCAACCGGCGATAGCAGCTTGAAGATGTATCGGGCTTTTTTCAAGCGAATGTTTGACATTGTCGTCAGTATGGTGGCGATTGTGGTTTTAGCGCCTTGTTTTTTGGCGATTGCCATTGCCCTTGTGTTGAGCGGGGAGCGGGAGGTATTTTATTTACAAAAGCGGATCGGCTATCAAAGACGCTATTTTGAGATCTGGAAATTTGCGACTATGCACCGCGATAGCCCTAAAATGCAGGGTGGTTATTTTACCGTGCGGAACGATCCCCGCGTAACCCATATCGGACGCTGGCTTCGCCAAACCAAACTAAATGAATTGCCGCAATTTTTTAATGTGTTGAAAGGCGATATGAGCCTGGTGGGTCCACGCCCTTTGGTGGACGAAACGTTCGCGGCTTATACAGAAGCACAGCAATTATTTATTTGCCAAATGAAGCCCGGCCTCACCGGCATTGGCTCGCTGGTGTTTCGCGATGAAGAAAAGTTGCTCTCCAGCGCTACCCAACAGCCGAAAGATTTTTATTTTCAGCATATTGCTCCGTATAAAGCGGCATTGGAATACTGGTACGCCGATCATCTCACTTTTTATACCGACCTGATGCTGCTTTTACTCACCCTTTGGACGATTCTGTTCCCGCACAGCAAACTGTATCTCCGGATTTTCAAAGACTTACCGCAAAGTCCCACCGCATTGGCAGCGCTTCGTTAGATCCTGTCGCAACGATTTTTACCTGCCGCAACTTTCCCTGAATTTTAAATAAAATATTCGATTGCCAATTCGTAGCCGCGTAATCCCAGTCCTACAATGCAACCCACGCAACTCGCCGTGAGGTAGGAATGGTGACGGAATGGCTCGCGGTCGTACACATTGGAGATATGCACTTCGATGACTGGCGTGCGAATGGCGGAAATCGCATCGGCTAAGGCAATGCTGGTGTGAGAGTAGCCTCCGGCGTTCAGAATGATCCCATCATAACTGAAACCTACCTCGTGCAATTTATCAATGAGTTCCCCTTCATGATTGCTCTGAAAATAATGAAGTATAATGGATGGATAATCAATTTGCAAACGCACAAAAAATTCTTCGAAGCTCTCGCGCCCGTATATGTCTGGCTCGCGCGTGCCCAGGAGATTGAGATTCGGCCCGTTGATGATGATCAGTTTCATGGTTTCAGTGTTTCATGGTTTCAGTGTTTCATGGTTTCAGTGTTTCATGGTTTTAGTGTTTCATGGTTTTAGTGTTTCATGGT
The DNA here is from genome assembly GCA_964596135.1 of uncultured Saprospiraceae bacterium. Lineage (GTDB taxonomy): Bacteria > Bacteroidota > Bacteroidia > Chitinophagales > Saprospiraceae > JADJNW01. Next base: position 6,305 of record CAZQTF010000056.1, read on the forward strand.
TTTAGTGTTTCATGGTTTCAGTGTTTCATGGTTATTCGAAGTAACCAGGAAACAGTAGGAATACATTTACTGTACATTGGAGCGAATCCACTTCAGGACATCCTGAGTGCTTTTAGCGGTCACATCCGCTGGTAGTTCGATTCGTTCGTGCTGTTGCAGGTCGAAGGCTACGGCGTTGTTGGTGCCTTCCTCACGCAGCACGAGGTAGCGGTTATTGGTGGCGCTGCGCTGTACGTTGGTATTGAGGTTCATCGGCTGGTCAAAAGCCGGATGGATGGCAAATTCGCCGGTTTCAATATTGTACGCCGGCATGATGGCCTGCGTGCCGTCGTTTTGGGAAGGTACCAAAAACAAAGGTGCGAAGTTCACCTCGTCCAGGGCGTATTCGGCAAAGGGCATCACCGGCTTCGGGTTCTGGCGGTCGCTTAGGTCAAAGGCGAAAACGCCGTAATCCTGGCAATAACCGATCAGATAGCTTTCCCATACTTCCAGCCGCTGGATATGCCCTGATTGGGCGTCCACTGCATAGCGCTCGGAGCGGAACTTTGGTGTCAGTTTTGGCAGCAACTTCCGGTTCTGAAGATCATACAAATAAATAATGGTCGTGCCTCTGATCGCCACGATTTTAGTCACGTGGTTGTAGGTAATTTCGGCGAGGTAATAAGGAAAATCCGCGCTTACATCCACAGGTAGTGTCTGGCGCAGTATGCGGCTGCAATCCTTGGTATTGTACACTTCCAGGATGCGATGGCTTTCCGCCTGCAGATTTTGATCGTAAGTGGTGGAATCGGCGACAATTGCGATGAGGATTTCCATGTCGCGCGCCCAGAATTGATTGCCCTCCAGCACACTGCCCTGGATGGTGCAATTGTGGGTTGCTGGTTGTGTGGCAGCCGGGGCGGGGGTGGTATCCAATCCCCTTTCGGCTGTTGTGTCTTGCTGGTTTGATGGAGTTTTGTCAGAACCACAGGCAATCCAGCCTATAAAGCTGACTGCCAGCATCATTTTTATCAGAACTTTCATGAAATCGCTTTTTTGAAAAACTAAGTTAGACATTTTTCATCTTAAACGTGTGAAAATTTACAACCCGTCTGTTGAAACACTCGTCTTTTATCGTGAAACAGAGTGTTTGTCTAAAGTACGAAAAAATTCGTATAAAAAATTTGCTTTTACGAAATTAATCGTACATCTTTGTAGTACGATTTTTATCGTAGATAAATTGAAACTATGAATGCATTAATCAAGCCGACCGAAGCCGAACTGGAAATCCTGCAATTGCTGTGGGAACATGGTCCATCGTCGGTGCGCTTTGTGAATGACAAAATGAACCAAGCACGTCAAGCCGCTGACCGCGAAGAAATAGGCTATACCACGACCCTTAAGCTTATGCAAATCATGACGGACAAAGGACTGGTAACGCGCGACACCAGCACGCGCACTCATATTTATGCAGCGGCGGCAAGGGAAGAGGAAACCCAGCAGCAACTGTTGCAAAAGTTTGTCGATGCTACCTTTCGCGGCTCGGCGATGAAATTGGTCATGCAGGCGCTTGGCAATCACCAGGCGTCAGCTGAAGAACTGGACGAGATCAAGGCTTTGATTGAAAAGCTGGAAAAAGAGCAGTAATCATGGATTTCACAGGTGCATGGTTTTGACGTGTTTCATGGATGATTCGCGAAACAATAAAACCAGGCAGCGATGAAGCAAAGAAACAATAGTCTATGAATTTCATCAACTTCTTGATATCAAAAGAACTGACCTATGCACTGGGCTGGACGGTCTTGCATTCGCTCTGGCAATCAGTAGGCGTAGCGCTTGTTATGGCAGGTGTTATGCTGGCATTTCAGAAACGATCGGCGGCATTGCGTTACCGGATAGCATACGCATCTTTACTGCTGGTACTGGCGTTGGCAATCGTCACTTTTATTGACCTGTATCAATTTGCCCGGCTCAAAGATACTTTGGAAATCACCCGACTGACAGCGCTGCGGCCATCCGCCGATGCTGTGCCGCTCATCGCCGAAAGCATTGCTCCAATTGGGCTTCAGCGCTTTGTCAGCTATTTTAATACCCACATGCCGGCGATTGTTTCGCTCTGGTTGCTCGGCGTAGCATTTTTTGCCCTGCGATTGTTGGGGGGGCTGGCGTATGTGCGGCATTTAAAAACTGCCCATGTGCGCCAAGTGGAAACCCATTGGGAAGAAATGCTGGAATACCTTGCCAGTAAAATTTCAGTCAAACAAACTGTAGCATTGCTGGAATCAGCATTGGTAAAGGTTCCGATGGTAATTGGACATTTTAAACCCGTTATCCTGTTGCCCATCGGGGTCGTGAACAATCTAACGGCAGAGCAGGTAGAAGCTATTCTGGCGCATGAACTGGCGCACATCGCCCGCAACGATTATCTTTTGAACGTCCTTCAATCGGCAGTTGAAGCTTTGTTTTATTTCAACCCGGTGGTGTGGTGGATTTCTTCGGTCATTCGCACCGCACGCGAGAACTGCTGTGACGATACGGCAGTCCAACTTTGTGGTAACAAACTGGACTATGCCAAAGCGCTTGTCTCCATTCAGGAAATGCATCAAGCCTCACCCCATTTGGCGATGGCTTTGGGTAAAAATAAAAATCAATTGCTAAATCGCATCCAACGCATTTTGAATCAACCACAAAATAAATCCGACATGATGGAAAAAATCACCGCGACTGGCTTAATCCTGGCAGCGATCATTGCGCTGTCGGTAAGTGCCGCTAAACCGTACGACCATGCAATGCAGCAGGCTGATCAGCAGGAAATGGTAGCCCCGGATACACTGCCGCAGCCAAGCACCACAAACATGAATTTTACCGGACGGCACAAAGGGCAAAACGTAAAAGCGACCGTAAAAAATGGCGAAATCATTTACCTGAAGATTGACGGCAAGGAGATTCCGGCATCGGAATATCCCAAATACGAAGCATTGGTGAAAGAGATTATGGAAAATGTGCCTCCCCCTCCGCCTGCGCCGCCTGCGCCGCCCGCACCACCGGCACCAAATAAAAAAGGCTCTCTCGAAGATGAAGCATATGAATTTGGTCTGCTGCAGGAAGAAATGGAAGCCCATCTTGCCGAGTTGCAGGCGCGACAGGAAGCCTTGCAAAGCCAGTTTGGTGAAGATTTCCGCTGGGAAATGGAAATCCATCAGCAAATGCTGGCCGCAGAACAAGAAAAGCTTCGACAAACCGAGCTGAAAATAAATGAAGAACATCGGGTGCTGAGGGAGCAGCATGCGTTCGAAATGTCAAGAATTCAGGATGAAATCAGGAAGCATCAGGAAGAAATCGGACGCACGGAAGCCAAAAATAAAGAGCTTCAGCGTAGATTCGAGCAGGAAATGGTCAAAGATGGGTTAATCAAAAGCAAACAATCCTACCGACTCAACCTCACCCGCAGCAGCATGGAGGTAAACGGCAAAACGGTTGGCGCTTCCGTTGCTGATAAGTATCGGAAACTGTTTCAGGACATAGTGGGAGAAGAATTTTGCAGCAATTGCCACATTTCGATTAGCAATTGAAGCAACCAGCAAAAAAACAAGCACCTCGCCCGTTGGAAGATTCCTCTTCTAACGGGCAAGTGGTGGCGCACGGTATTATTTGCAAACGTTAATAGACGCTCACTACTGTGGGCGCAACATGGGCAACATTTGAAAATAAAGCATATAAGATACAAAAGATGAATACGACGAAAGCGACTATCACGTCGTAATTTTTGGGATGTTTAACGTTCATAGGGTGCGTGTTTTTAATCGTATTAATGGGATTAATTTTTATTTCAGACCACAAATTTATACGTTTTTTGCTATAATGTATTGTATTTTTTATCATTGATCTAACCAGTTTTTAAAAGCATTAACCCGCTCTCTGCTCACTATGACTTCAAATTCGGTTTTGGGTTTAAGCTCCAGCTTCAAGCGACTGTTAAAATAAGGGGCAATTTTTTGAATGGCATGAAGGTGGGTAATCACCTTGCGGTTGATGCGAAAAAAATCTTTGGGGTCAAGTGCTTCTTCCAATTGTTCCAGCGTATAATCCACCAAATGCTTTTTGTTGTCGGCAGTTTTGGCGTAAGCCAAGCCATCTTCCGAATAAAAATAGTGAATATCATCCACCATAATATAAATCATCTGTTGTCCCACGTGCACCAGAAAGCGCTTCTTGTACTGCGGCTGCGCCATAGATTGAATCATCTGCTGTATGGCAGAAAGGTCGTAGCCCATCTTTGTGCCAAAAAAACGGTCAAATTTTGCGAAAGCACCCTCCAACTCCGCTGGATCAATCGGCTTGAGCAGGTAATCTACGCTGTTCATTTTGAATGCTTTCAGCGTGTATTGGTCGTAGGCGGTGGTAAAAATCACCGGCGATTGCACGGGTACCCGATGGAAAATGTCGAAGCTCAGTCCATCCGCAAGCTGAATGTCCAGAAATATCAGATCGGGTGAGGGATTTGCGCGAAGCCAGCGCACAGCGCCTTCCACACTGTCAATCATGCTCAGAATGCTCGCCTGCGGGCGGTATTCGCCGATCAGATTCGCTAAGCGTTTGGCGGCAGGTTGCTCGTCTTCGATGATGAGAATGCGCATGGATACTGTGATTTACTATACAAAGGTAAGTCAGCAAGTTTCAACATGCAATATTTAATCGAAGGGTTCTGCTGTCCTATTCGCTTAAAGAACTTTAGTGCTACAAATCCGCTACTGCACATACACACAAACCGTTCCTCACCCAATGATCCCCATTTTCTGCATCAGGAAAGTCGCGTTGCGGTTTTGAGCGGTGCCGGTTTTGAGTTTGTAATCAAAGATCAGTTCACCATTGGTAATGATGCTTTCAAAGCAAAGATTACTGACGATTCCTGGAAATTCCTGTTCCATTTTCGATAGTTCAATGTCGTGCGTGGCCAGCAAACCTACGCAACCCAAATCCACCAAACGCCGCACCAATTGCTGGCTGCCGTACAATTTGTCATCCGAATTGGTGCCGCGCAATACTTCGTCGAGCAACACCAACGCATGCGCATCTTTTTCCAGACTTTGTAAAATTGTCTGTAGGGTTTTCAGTTCGGCGTAGAACGTAGAAACGTGATCCTGCAAAGAGTCCGACTGCCGCAGCGAGGTATGAATGTCCATCGGGCTACAGGTGAAGCGCTCCGCGCAAACCACCGCGCCGCAGCGCGCCAGCAGCAGGTTCACGCCCACCGTACGCAGGAAAGTGCTTTTGCCCGACATATTAGAGCCAGTCACGATGTACAATCGCTTGTCTTTGCCGATGCTGAAGTCGTTGCTCACGCATTCGTGCGCGGGAATGAGCGGATGCGCGAGGTCGGTTGCTTCGATCATCGGGGCATCATTTGTGACGACCGGGATGGCATAATCGGGGTGATTGAACTGGAAGGTCGCCAGCGAATTTAGCATTTCCAATTCGCCAATCGCTTGCAGCCAATTTCTTAATTTCTTCTGATTTCTCAATTTCCATTGTTCCAGCCAAAACACGCATTGGATGTCGTACAACATCGAACCGGTGAGCAAAATGTACACCACCACGTTGAGTCGCTGATCAAAAAAACGAGCGATCCGATCCAGTTTCGCCAATTGCCGATGCGCTTCGGCGGTGTCGGATTGCAGCTGTTGCAAAGTCGGAACCTGAAAGGATTCGGTGTTGACTAATTTAAATAATTCCGCGAAAGCGCTTAGCGCTTCTACGTTTTTGGATATGGCAGCATGGATTTGGGTGATGCGATGCCCGTACCAGCCGGCGATGCCAAAATTGGCAAAGAACAAGAATACAACCGGAGTAGGATTTCTTTCTAAAACACTAAAAATCAGTGCAATCAAAAAGAGCAACGGCATGGCAATGCGGGCGAAACGAATGAATTTCGAGTGCAAAAACGCCAACGGACTATCCGCCCAGGCGAGTAAGCGATGGTAGTCGGGCGGGTACACGCGCGTGCGCAAGCCTTGCGCAAGGAAATACTGCCGGAAGTCAGGTTTTGGAGATAATTCGGCTACTGCAAGCTGCTGATTTTTAATAATTTGTACATCTTTCAAAGGCTGGCGAAGCAAAGCTGCCAATCGTTGTTCGCCGAGTTCGGTAGCGGTGCGATTGAGCAAATGAAAAACAGAGCTTTTGCCAAAAATATCGAGATCCGAAAGGTAACTTTCATCGGTATAAAATGCCGAGCCATCGCTGAGGTATGAAGGCTTATATTGCAATACATTCCGTTCATTTTCATTGATTTGGATCAAATGCCGTGTCACTTCGCGTTTTTCAAACAGGCGGATATGCCATTTCACCAACAATAGAAAAATAACCAGCAGAAGCAGTGCCGCTCCGAGCCAGCCGTATTGATAATCCTGTCGGAAAAATAAATAGATGCCGCCGCCAACGCCCAGAAAAGTGAGCAACCGCGCCCAACCCAGCCAGAAGATTTGGGTATTGAGTTGGGTATTTTGCTGTTGATATTGTTCTAACTGCCGGACGTAAAATTCACTCAGATTTCCATTCATGCGCGCAAGTTATCGCCTTTAGAGAATTCTTGCAAATGTGCTATTTGCTAAAGTCGCTGATACTGCAATCAAGCCGCGTTGGGCTTGGGGAGCCCATACGGCGATTGTTCAAAAATTGATACATACGGGAAAATCTATTGCGCTAAATGGACAGCCTTTAGCATCGCTCAGGATTTCTTTCTCCACTTCATCCAAATGCCATGTTGGGGTCTTAATGTAATCAGCGGCTGAGGTTGTACGGGATGGCCGGGCGTCAGTGCAAAATCGTAACGGCGCAGCATCGCTGTCAGTACGAGTTGTATTTCCATAATGGCAAAATTATTGCCAATGCACAGACGCGGCCCGCCCCCAAAAGGCGCGTAGGCGAAAGGAGGTTGTTTCTTTTTGTTTTCCTTACTAAAACGCTCAGGATCAAATCGTTCGGGGTCATTCCAGAGTACAGGCGACCGATGCGTGCCGTAGAAATAGGTTACCACTATGGTTCCTTTCGGAATTTGGATGCCCTTAAATTCGTCATCTTCTGCTGCCACGCGATCGGTGATCCAGGCAGGCGGGTAAAGGCGCATGGATTCTTCGATAATTTGAGTGAGGTATTCCAATTTTGGCAAATCGTCAAACGCCGGTTTGCGGTCGCCAAGTACAGCATCGAGTTCGGCGCGGGCTTTGGCAACTACGTCAGGATGTTGTGCCAGCAGATACCACATCCAGGCGAGTGCATTGGCGGAAGTTTCGTGACCAGCGATGAACATGATGGCGCTTTCCTCAAACAATTGCTCATCGGTCATGCCTTCACCGGTGTCTTCGTAACGGGCATCAAGGAGCATTTGCAGGAGGTCGTCGCGTTGTTCGCCCGATTCCCGGCGCTGGCGGATCAAATTCAGCATTTTTGCCTTGAATTGCTCGGCTAAAAGCTCGTGCTGGCGAAGCTGTCCGGACACTTTGAACCAGGGTTCGAGGTACGGCTGCCGGATTTGCCGAATGACAAAAGCCTGCAGTTGGGTAACGATGTCGCTCAAGTGGCGTAGCTCTGCGCTCTCTAAGTTAACGCTGAATAACGATCGCGCCACGATGTCAAAGGCCAGTTGCATCATACGCGGAGCAATATCAAAAGATTGATTTTCATTGATTTCCTGGTCAAAATTTTCCAGAAATTCATCAATCACGCTTTGCATCAAATCGGTGAGCGCTGCCAGTTTTGCCCGGTGAAACCCTGGCTGAATGAGCCGCCGTTGCCGCAGCCAATAATCGCCTTCGCTCGTGAGCAAGCCATTGCCCAAAAAATGCGACACTTTGTCGAAGTGCATCGGCGACTTGCGATAGTTGCGGTGATTTTTTTGCAATACGTACTGGATCATTTCAGGATCTACGGTTACCAGTCCCCGGTAAATTCCTCCCACATACGTAAAAAAAGACGGACCATGCAGCGCTATATTGTCGTCCATCAATCCCAACGGATCGGTGACAAAGCGGAAGGTATTCAGCAGCGCCCGGTGGCGGGGAATGGCATAAACGCGTTGTTGCGTCATAATTGCTCAGATTTTGTAAGGGCAAGATAGCCCTCTCTTGTTGAAACAGGCAAGCGTTTTATGTTGATGTACTGACTGTAAACGAAAAAACGGGCATAAAAGTCTGACTTTCACGCCCGATCAGAGAAGATTTTCCACTGCCATCAACTTTGTTTTAACCCCAAAAAGCCAATCCAATCACAATCAGTACCAGTACAGCAAGCAATCCAAGCATCATAAAATTTGAGCGTAGCCGGTAGTAATTGCGGTATCCTTCTACATACATTTCAGGATCATCATAATGATAATAATGATTCCACTGATAATCATGATCCGATCCATAATAACGGGGTGGCATCAAAGGATAATTGTTGCGGCAGCGGAGTGTCCGAAAAAATTTCGGATCCAGGCAGGACGGATTCGAATTGACCCAAAATTCCAGCGAATTTTCGCAAAAAAAACGAACTAAAGTCTTTCCTTTTTCGTTCAAAAGGTATAAATTCGTAGCGAATTTTCGCTAAGGCATTTTTTTAACCTTCAAATATCCTTGTCATGCAAGATACATTAGTCAAAAAAGCGGTGCTCAAGGGTGGCGAATTTATCGTCAAAGACACCCAGCCGGAAGATGTTTTCATCCCCGAAGAATTCAACGAGGAGCAATTGATGATTCGCGATACGGTGCGCGATTTTGTGCAAAACGAAATTCTACCCAACGTGAAGCGCATTGAAAAACAGGAAGAAGGACTTACCCCAAGCCTGCTCGGCAAAATGGCGGAACTGGGGCTGCTCGGCTCGCACATGCCGGAAGCATACGGCGGCTTGGCGCTGGATACCAATACCAATACGCTTATCTGCGAAACACTTGGTCCGTCGGGCGCTTTCACGGTGTCTTACGCAGCGCACACGGGCATCGGGATGCTGCCAATCCTGTATTTCGGCACAGAAGAACAAAAACAAAAATATCTACCCCGCCTTATTTCCGGCGAACTGAAAGCAGCATACTGTCTCACGGAACCTGGCTCTGGCTCGGATGCGTTGGCTGCGAAAACGCGCGCTGATCAGACTCCCGATGGCAAGTTTTATGTGCTGAATGGTCAGAAAATGTGGATTTCCAATGCCGGCTTCGCCGATATTTACATCGTTTTTGCGCAGGTGGACGGCGATAAGTTCACTGGTTTTATTGTCGAACGCGATTCGGAAGGTTTAACTCTCGGCGCCGAGGAAGACAAAATGGGTATAAAGGGTTCTTCTACACGTCAGGTATTTTTTGAAAACGTGAAAGTGCCGGCCGAAAACGTGCTGGGCGACATCGGTAAAGGTCACCTGATTGCATTCAATGCCTTGAATATCGGGCGTTTCAAACTGGGCGCCATTTGCATCGGCGGTTGCAAAATGAGCAATACGACGGCAATTCAATATGCCAACGAGCGCATCCAGTTCAAACAGCCAATCTCTAATTTCGGTGCAATCAAGCACAAACTGGCGGAGCAGGCAATTCGCACCTTCGTTGCGGAAAGTACCGTATATCGCGTTTCGGATTTGCTCGATGACCAGAAAAAAGTATTCCTGGCAGCCGGCGACACCTTTGGCGAAGCTGACCTCAAAGCAGCCGAAGAATATGCCATCGAATGCGCCATTATCAAGGTAGTTGGCTCGGAAGTACTTAACTTCGTGGTGGATGAAACAGTACAGGTACACGGCGGTATGGGCTACAGCGAGGAAGGCACTGCCGCGCGCGCTTACCGCGATTCCCGCATCAATCGTATTTATGAAGGTACCAATGAAATCAACCGCCTACTCCTGGTAGATCAGGTATTTCGCCGGGCGCTGAAGGGTAAATTGGATCTTGTGGGACCAGCCTGGGACGTACAGAAAGAACTGGCTTCGATGCCTTCGATGGAGAAAGAAGAAGGAACTTATGGCGAAGAACGCAAGGCGCTGAAAGAGTTTAAAAAACTGATTCTGATGGTAGCCGGCGGCGCCGCCAAAATGCAGATGGACGGCAAGCTCAATCTGAAAGAAGAGCAGGAAGTGGTGATGAGCGTTGCGGATATGATGATTGATGCATTCCTGGCGGAATCGCTGCTGCTGCGGGTAGAAAAACTGGCGGGCGTGAGCAAATCCAACGCTCAGGCGCTATACGACGCGATGCTGCGCACCTTCTTCCATGATGCGACGGCGCGTATGGCCAAAAACGCCACCGACGCCCTGGCTTCCTTCGCGGAGGGAGACCTGCTGCGCACGTTCCTGATGGGTGTGAAGCGTTTCACAAAGTATCCGGCGCAAAACGTCAAGAAAAACCGCCGCATGATCGCCGATGCTTTGATTGCTGCAAATGCATATTGCTTCTAATGGGTAATATTGGAGAATTGGAAAGTATGCTCACATGATAAAAATATTTCATCATTCCAGTAATCCATAACTCCGGCATTACCATCCAAAAATACTTGCTTGAAGACTTATTTGAAGGGGCGCTTTGCTGTAGAGCAGGGCGCTTTTTTTATTTGGAGCAAACTTTTCCACAGGAAAAAATCTCATCCAGAACAAGTGCGGCACGTCTGTTTCACGCTGATTTCCCTTACTTAAATAAAACCATCATTTTAGAATACTCCCAGCACGATCAAACAGATCATTTCCAAAGCCCCGTCGGATACCTGCCCGCTGCGGTGAGCTGCGCGAATGCCCCTTGCACCACTTCTTTATCTTCTTTATACGTCACACCGTACCATTGTTCGTCGTTAGGGATGACGGTCATTTTCAGTTCACCTGCATGGATTTGGTTGGTGACAAACAGCGGAATGTAAAATTCGGCTCTTGGATTGTCGCCGTTTGCTTTGACAAACTCGATGAAATGTTCGCGCAAAGCGGAAAAAATCGTATGATGAAAGCCAAAGAAATTCATAGAAACCAGCGTATCATCTGCTAACGACGAGCGAGCCCCATCTTCCGCCAGATAAGTGATCTCGTCGCCGATGCGTTCGATTTTGTGGGTTTCGTTGATCGCGGTCAGCACGTTATTGGCGTCCATCGCGCATACGCCGCGCGAGACGGAGCCATTGTCCGACAAGGTATTTTTGAGAATGTAGCCGATCATTGCATAATGGTCTGGTGTACAGTCTTTTGTGAGGAATTGTGCCATTGCAGGAAAGGCGCTGATGCCATAATAATCGTCGGCGTTGATTACCGCGAAAGGCTCGTGAACGGCGTGCTCGGCGACCAGCACGGCGTGCCCGGTGCCCCAGGGTTTTTCGCGTTTTGGCAAATGACTCAAGCCTTCAATCGGCGTATCCATTTCCTGAAAAACATAATCCACAGCGATCTTATCGTCAAATTTACCGCCAAATTTAGCTTTGAATTCGGCTTCAATGTCTTTGCGAATCACAAAAACTACTTTGCCAAAGCCAGCCCGAATGGCGTCGAAAATGGAGTATTCAATAATTGCCTCGCCGCCCGGACCGATGGAATCTACCTGTTTCAAACCACCATAACGGCTGCCAATACCGGCTGCAAGGATCAAAAGCGTTGGTTTCATTTGTAATACTTGTTTATATTAAAAATGTTTGTTATACAAAAGTAGTAATTATTAAGGTGCAAGCCAGGTTTGTAAGGGAAAGATGGGGAGCAATTGACCACCTGATGATTGAAATTGAATGCTTTTTAAGCAATTGATAATCAATCTTTAGAAGATAAAACAACAATTATACCCGAAAATTACTCCAGAGCAATTTATTGCCCACTTCGATTTTACGCAGCAAATTTGAGAAAGTTTTGCCAAAAGGACAGTTTTTTGAAGATGAAAGTTTTAAATATGAAACGGCAATAGGTAAAAACCATATTTAACCTTAAATCTTTTCT
>CAZQTF010000057.1:0-18176 GCA_964596135.1 uncultured Saprospiraceae bacterium
TTAGTTGTAATTATTTTTTACAAATTTAGTACCAAAAATATTTTTTTGCAAATGGCATTTTCTATTTAGACTAATTTTTCGTAAAGAAAAGCCGTTACCCGGACAATTTGACATTTGGATGATGAATTTTGTTAATTTTATTAACAATCTTGAACCAAGACCGGGTTCCCGTTGTATATTAATTCAAAATGTTTGTCGGCGGAAACAGCGCATTCGTCGAGAAAAAGTAGGAGAAAAGCGGAAAAGTATGGATGTTTTTAACAGCATTACGGCAAATTTTTTGGCTCAAAATATTCGCCACCTTCGTAAACGATTGAATATCAGTCAGGAAGAACTGACTATTCGAATTGGTTTGAACCGAGGGAATATTGCTTCCTATGAAAACGGTACCGCCGAGCCAAAAATCTGCAACCTTTTGAAACTTGCACACATCTTTGGGGTATCTATCACTGACTTTACGCAAAAAGACCTCACCCGCGACGATAACTACCTCGAGGCGCAGATAACATTCCAGGCAGAACAGGACGAAACGACAGAAGTGCTGGAAGACTACTTCCAGCGCGCTGCCGAGCTTCGCAAAGTCATCGAAAGCCTGCATACCTGCCACAGTTTCAAGGTAAAATCTACCGAGGGATTGTCAAAAGAAGCCCAGGTGATGAATGCTAATTTCGAGCAAATGTATGACTTGGCAGTCAAGGCATTGCGCGATGCAGAAGAGTTTTTTGACTATATTAAATGCCGGATTTGAATTTAATCAATTTGATGACAAATTTGCACCTGCTGACTGTCAGTATAGCATGAAACGCCATTTTGACAGGAATTCCTGTATGTATATAATTGGGTGTTCTTTCCTATCTTTGAGCGATGATAGTAATCCATCCGCCGGCACTGGTCGAAATTTTTCGCGATTTGGGGCAACTCACCGCCGAAGAAATAGAATTGTTACTGAGCAAATGGACACATCGCCATGCGCTACGCCGCAATGAATACCTTTCCACTCCGGATCAGCGCGATCGCTACCTGTTTTTTGTTTTGTCCGGCGCACTGCGCATTTATTGTGTTGATCAAAGCGGAGAAGAGATTTGCTTAGGCTTCTCGTATGTGCATTCGCTGGCTGGTTCCTATCCTTCGCTCATTACGGGCAAACCCGCTGATTTTTATGTGCAGGCACTGAGCGATTGTGAGCTGACCGGAATTCTCTGGACCGATTTTGTGCAATTGACGGAGCAATTTCCAAACGTGGAGCGTTGCCGACGCATTTTGGCAGAGCAAACGCTGCTGGGGCGCATGGAGCGCGAGATCGAGATGCTCACGCTTTCTCCTGCGGAGCGTTATGAGCGTGTGCTGAAGCGCAGTCCGCATTTGTTTCAATATGTTCCGCAAAAATACATTGCTTCCTATCTGGGCATCACGCCGGAAACTCTTAGTCGCATTCGCAGTAAAAAAAGCTGATTCTATTTTCTGAAAAATCTTGATCCAGATCAATTTTTTTCATTTTTCCGACCTGCAACTTTGCATTGAAAAAAAATCAACCGACGATGCAAAACACCAATGATTATCTGAATCAACTGACTGCTACGGTCGAGCAAATCATCGAAACCGTGCAGGAAATCACCCAACACTATTCCAAGCAACAACTGGCACAGCGCCCTGCGCGCGAACGCTGGTCAGTGCTGGATAATCTCGAGCACCTGAGCCTTTACGGCGACTTTTACCTGCCGGTTTTTGTAAAAACGATGGACAAAGGCATTCAGCAAAAACGTGCTCCGCGCAGCACCTTTCAGCCCGGTTGGCTCGGCGGCTATTTTGTTAAATCAATGCAACCCAGAGGGAATAACATTCCTAACCCGATGAAAACATTCAAACACAAGAACCCCATTTTGACCTCCGTTCCCGACAATGCTGCGGAGCGTTTCCTCCGCCAGCAGGGAGAATTGTTGTGCATTTTGAAAAAAGCCCGTCAAACGGATATCCAGAAACTGCGCATTCCTACGACACTCGGCCGCTTTCCAAAAATCAGCTTAGGTGATGGCTTCGCTTTCCTAATCGCCCACGAGGAACGGCACTTACTGCAAATTCAAAACACCCTGGCAGAACTGGGATTGCAACCCAAACCTTCCCTGAAGTGGAGTTGAGTAAAAACAAGGTAGCCAGGTAACGAGGCGCCCGGTTTCCACTTCCTGCCCTAAAGTAGCCTTTCCCTAATCTTAACTTTACTTGCATATTTTTTTTATATAATTTGCATTGTAATGTTTGAGAGGCATTTGGCATCGGTACTCCGATACCAAATGCTATTTTATTTTCAACAAATTTATAATCCCGAGAACATGATTAAGCAACTCATCTTACCGTTGCTGCTATTGCCTTATTGTGCAATCGCGGCTCATCATTTCCAGGACATTATTTTTCAGGAGGGCAACCTGCCCGCAGCTCAGGAGCGCGCGGCACGCGAAGGCAAGCTGTACTTTGTGCATTTCACGGCTACCTGGTGCATGCCCTGCCAATGGATGGAGCAAAACACTTTTACCGACCCGGCGCTCAGCGATTATGTCAATGCGCATTATTTGGCTGTAAAAATGGATTTTGACTCCAAAGAAGCGGAAAAGTACAAGAAATTGTACAACGTCGTTTCCTTGCCTTCGATGCTGATTTTTAATACAAAAGGTGACCTGATTGACCGGCACGATGCATCCCTGGACGCTACTGCCTTGTTAAAAATTTTGTACGACCATAATAAATCTGACAATCGTTCCACGCTCACAACCCACCAGGCGCAGCCCAGTTCGGCAGCCGTAGTAAAAGTGACATATAACAGCGAAAAAATTTCCCGCCCGGCGCTGATTCCCGATAACAATCCTGACCCAATCTACTATGAGCCGCCAGTTGCCAACCCGCAGCCACCGACCACAAAACCCGACATTTCCGCACCTCGCGCTTCGGGCAACTATGCCATTCAGGTGGGGGTTTACAGTGAATTTGCTAACGCTCAAAAATCGCAGGTACGCATGGAGCAACGCTTCGAGCAGGTGGGGCGCATCCAGCAAATGCATCAGAATGGCAAAACGCTCTACCGGGTGATGATCGGCGCTTTTGAAACCAAAGCCGCCGCCGAAAAATATTTGCTATATTTGGAGAGCCAATCCGTTCGCGGTTTTGTAAAAAATATGGACAATTAAACACGTGATGTCGGCGGTCAGAACAAGGAAGCCAGCTACTTATGTAGCTTCTTTTCTCAGGTCTGACTTCTTCGTTTTCAGAATGCGCACACTTTTCAAACATATCAAAACCCTCGTGCAGGCGCACGATGCTCCGCCCCCAGTGGTGAAAGGCGCGGCGATGGCCTACCTGCCAACGATCGAAAACGCCTGGCTGCTGATCGAAAACGATCGCATTCACAGCTTTGGCGAAATGGCAACCTGCCCGACGCGGGCAGATGAAGAAATAGCCGTGCCGGGGCGGATGATCTTTCCCTGCTGGTGCGATTCGCATACGCATCTGGTGTACGCGGGTAGTCGGGAGATAGAGTTTGTGGATCGGATCAAAGGGCGGAGCTATGAAGAAATCGCCCGGCGCGGCGGCGGTATCCTGAACTCGGCAAAACGACTTCGCGACACCTCGGAATCTGAGCTGTTTGACCAAGCGTATGCCCGCTTGCTGGAAATCCGAGGATTTGGTACTGGTGCAGTGGAAATCAAGAGTGGCTATGGGCTGAGTGTCGAATCTGAACTAAAAATGCTGCGCGTGATCCGACGTTTGCGGGAAAAGAGCGACCTCACCATCGAAGCGACTTTCCTGGGCGCACACGCGTTGCCCCCGGAATATCGCGACAACCGCCAGGGCTACATTGATTTGATTATCAATGAGATGCTGCCCCGCATTGCCGATGAGGGATTAGCGGATTACATCGACGTTTTTTGCGAAAAAAATTTTTTCACCGTAGCCGAAACGGAACAACTGATCGAAGCTGGTGCGAAATATGGATTGAAAGCTAAAATTCATACCAACCAATTCCATTCGTTGGGCGGCATTGAAATGTGTGTCCGGCACAACGTAGTATCGGTGGACCATCTGGAAGTAATGACCGATGATGAAATTTCGGTTTTGCTCCACAGCAATACCATGCCCACGCTGCTGCCTACGGCTCCGTTTTTTATCAACGACGAGCACTATCCGCCCGCCCGACGCATGCTGGAGGCGGGGCTTCCTGTGGCTTTGGCGACCGATTACAATCCTGGCACAACCCCTTCCGGAAGGATGTCATTTGTACTTTCGCTGGCTTGTATCAAATTGCGCCTGACACCGGAAGAAACCATTAACGCTGCCACGCTCAACGGCGCCCGCGCCATGGAACTCGAGCTTACGCACGGCAGTATCACGCCGGGAAAGCTTGCCAACCTGTTCATTACCAAGCCAATACCATCCATTGCTTATCTGCCCTATGCTTTTGGCAGCGACCTGATTGAGCAAGTTTTTATTCGTGGAAAAGCAGTGTGAAAATATTAAAAATCAGATTCCTGTAATTTTCGGGCAACTTCCTGCGTTGTTAACCCGTATTCGAGGTATTGTTTTTATAAAAGGCATACTTTCTGAAAAGTGATACCTATTTTTGCAGGCGCCCGAGGCGCTTTTCCCAGACAAAATCTCAGTTGCAAAACTTATTTTATTTCTGATTGTCAATTGTTTTTTTATAACAAAAAAAATGCAACTAACAATCGGCAATCAACAATTCCATAGCGATTATCCAATCATAATCCGTCGAAACGATGATGAAGTACATTCTTCCAACTGCCTTAATTATATTTACGATCGGTCAGTTGTATGCCCAGCGCCCTGCTGACGCGCGAATCAACGGCAGCTTAGGCAAATCTGGTGTTCCGCGCGCCAAAATGGACTGCAACGATGCCGGCACCATATTTTTCGGTGAACACCGTGGGCAAAGTAACGATGTGACACCAGATACGATTTTCCTTTGTTTTGGCGATAGCTTAGACATCCGGCACAACCGCGACTTCACGCTCACCGGCGATCCTGTACCCGGCACGCCTGCGGGTATCGGTTATGCTTTTTATGACTGCCAGCCCAGCATTTCCGGTCCTGATTTGGCATCCATCGCTACGGATTCCTGTTTGGTCAGAAATCCACCACCCATTAATGGTCCACTTTATATTGCACCAGGGTTCAATTTGCAAGGAGATATTACATTTATTAATGATGGGTTTTTGCAGGATAATTTCAACAGCGGCAGCCCCGATTTGTGGTGGTTTGCACCAATCACGTATGATCGGTTGAATGGTGTTAATGCAGAATTTGAAGGCGATCCAGCCGGACCCTGTGTGGATGTCAGCGTCAATGCTGCTTTTGCGGTGGTTTATCTGAACGCTATCGAAGCAAGCGACATCAACACCAGTGCCAGCGGCACTGGTTGCAAGGGATCGTTTGTTTTGCGGGGAGGTCTGCCGGAATGGGATCCACTAACCCGTTACAATATTGACATTTCACTGGCGAGCGATCCTTCTGTCAAGGGCAGATTGGAAACCACCCCCCTGCACAACGATACGGTCGAGTTTTTTGTGCCGCAAGCCGGCATTTACACGATTACGATCGAAGATGGCAAAAGCTGCGGCACGAGCTTCAACATGGATATGTCCGGATGTACAGCAGTGACCTTTACCCTGCCGGCGTTGAGCGCGCTGCCCGGCGATAATGTCTGTGTGGATGTACGGGTAGAAAATTTCAACGCTATTGGCACTGTTCAGTTTTCGGTTCAATGGGATCCGGATGTGCTGCAATTTGCTTCTGTCGGCGCGTTCAACCCGGCGCTCACCGGGCTGGAAATTGGTAGCTTCAATGCCAACCAGGGCAATGGTACCCTGGCTTTCGCCTGGTTTGACACGGACTTGAACGGCACAACGTTGCCCGATAGCAGTTCCATGTTTGAAATCTGTTTTAATGTAACCGGCGCACTTGGTGAAGAAAGTCCGCTGAATTTTACGAATGAACCAACCCCTTTCCAGGTGGGCGATACCAGTCTTAATGATTTAGGCTTCATTACCCGCAACGGGATTGTGGCAATCACAACCAATGAAATTATTTCCTTATTTGAACAGGATAGCGTAAGCTGTCCGGGTACAACGGATGGTTCATTCACTATGTTATTATTTGGCGGTACGCCGCCGTATTCTTTCCGTTGGCGTCCCCTCAATCCGCCGGGCGCTTTTAATGGACCTTTTACACTTGCCAATCAGGGGCAGGCGTTTACGGCGCCCAATCTGGCTTCAGGAAATTACGAAGTGATTATCCAGGACTCCGCTAATCCTGTCAATACATTGACAGATACGGTACAGGTGCTGCGTGGTCCGCTTGTAGGAGCCGGACTGGAAAGTACGCGTCCTGGCTGTTTTGGCGACAGTACCGGATCGGTTCGGGTTGTTGTTGATGTAGAAGGTGTTACGCAGACCAATCCTGAAAATAATTTTACGTTTACCTGGAATGTACCGACCAACGGCAATACTTCTGTTTTGAACGATATTCCATTTGGCAATTATGCAGTAACCGTTACAGATCAATCCGGTTGCACGGTCACAGCAAGTTCTACGCTTTCGCAACCTCCCCAGATTGTAGCGACCGAAACCGTCGCCAATGCTTCTTGCTCTGGTTCCGAGGATGGCACCATCAATGTGACCGTTACAGGCGGTGTCGCTGCTTCCGGCAATTACAAGTTTAAATGGAGCCATCTGCCGGATTCGACTATAGCGCCCAGCGTTGTTCTGAACAACCTCGATCCGGGCAAATATACTCTTTCCGTTACAGACGACAATAACTGTGAAGTTGTGGAAACTTACACCGTTGGCGCAGTAAAAACACTTTCGATCCAGCAATTGACGCTGAGAGACGTGACCTGCAACGGCGATGACAACGGCGTGATCAGCATACGCGGCGTCACGACGGGTCCGGGCGAAGCGTTGCCTTACACCTTCAACTGGCAGGGACCCGGCACGATCAACCCAACTAACACCAGCAATACCAGCAGCTTGACAAATCTTATCGCCGGTACTTACGTTCTGACTATGATTGACAGCGACCCGCAGGGCTGCCAGGTCATAGATACTTTTGTGATCAACGAGCCGGCACCGTTGGAGATTACACTGGTCGAGCAGCAAAACGAGACATGTACAGTAGGCAACGACGGTAGGGCTACTGTTTCCGTCACTGGGGGTACACTTCCGTATGCTTACAATTGGTCAAATGGACAAAGTGATTCCACTGCAACTAATCTGGCTGCAGGAACCTATCTTCTCGGACTGACCGATGGCAACGGCTGTCTGGATTCGCTCAGCGTAGATATTTCTGCGCCTACGCCGCCAACTATTCAACCTATTGCGCCGGATACAGTCAGTTGTCAAAACAGCACCGATGGTGCGCTTACTGCAACGGCTGTACCTGTAGCGGGCACGATCATTACCGGTTATCAGTGGAGCAATGGCGTGAGTGGTCAGACCATTACAAATCTCAGTCCCGGAACCTACATTATAAACGTAACTGCCAGCGATGGTTGTACCAATTCCGACACAGCGTTCGTCGTGGCGCCAAGTCCGGTTGTGATTGACAGCATAGTGGCAAATTCCCCTACTTGCGTTGGTTTTGACAACGGACGGGCAACTGTATTTGCCAGTGGCGGCACTGCCCCCTACCGGTACATTTGGGCAAATACCCCGCAAAATGATACACTCACTGCGAATGTCTATGGTCAGTTGACTGCCGGAACTTACAGTGTCACGGTGGTAGATGCCAATAATTGTACGCCGGCAATGGGCTCGGTCACTGTGAACGACCCGCCAGGTATTGACATTACCTTCAGCGCAGTGGATGGCGTTAGTTGTTTTGAAAATACCTGCGACGGCACAGCCACCGCAGCGGCACTTTATACAGATGGTACCAGCGGGTTGTTTACCTTTAGCTGGCAATCGGGCGAGGTACAAAATAGCGTTGCCAACTCTACCGCAATCCAGCTTTGTGCTGGATTCCAAGTGGTAGTGGCTACCGATGCCAATAATTGCTTTGGCATTGATACTGTGAATATTCCAAGCCCACCGGCGATTACCATTCAGGTAAATGCAGAGCCGGTAAGCTGTAATGGGCTTTCGGACGGCGCTATTACACTGGTACCGAATGGCGGCACACCTCCGTTCAATTTCCAGTGGCTGGAAAACAGCGCAACAACGGATCGGATCGCCAATCTGACTGCAGGCGTGTATAACGCTGTGCTCACCGACGCCAATGGCTGTACCAAAACTCAGATTGTAGAGTTGAGTGAACCAGATGCCCTCGAGCTGACGCTTGACTTTGCCAATACAACGCCTTCTGTAACTTGTAACGGCGATACCGATGGGCAGATTTCTGTAACATATAATCTAGGGGCGAATATCAATCCAGTTGGACCGGAACCTTTCACTTGGTCAAACAATATTGCTCCGGCTTCTTCGGCAGTCGCTTCCAATCTGGCGCCAGGATCATATGCTGTAACTCTTACCGATGTAAAAGGCTGCACCGATACGCTTTCCTACACTATTCTGAATCCTGAACCAATCGTGGCGATCATCCCACAGCCGGAAGACCCACGTTGTTTTGGCGAATCAACACTGATTCTCATTGATACGGTGTACGGCGGGACAGGAACTTCTCTGTTCGACTACACCTATCAGATCAACAACAATGGTTTGCGTTTTACGCCCGACCAACCGGCGACCGTTTTCGCTGGTATTCAAATCATCACGGTGGAAGATCCTGGTGGATGCGCTTTCACAGATACGCTGGAAATTAGTCAACCCGACGAATTGCAGGTGCTGTTTGACCCGGCGGAAATTGAGGTAGAATTGGGCGATTCGACAACGTTGGAACCCATTATCAATTCATCGCTGCCCATTGAGACCTATTCCTGGACGCCCGACACCTACCTTTCGGCGACCAACGTAGAGAACCCAATCGTGAGCCCGCTCAATGATGAAATATACAGGCTTACTATAACCGATGTAAACGGCTGCACGGGTGTCGGTACGGTACAAATAGATGTGGATTTCAACCGGAATGTCTATATTCCTAACGTCTTTTCGCCCAATGGCGACGGACCGAATGATGATTTCCGCATTTTTACCTGCAACGGAGTAACGGCGATCAAAACGGTTAGCATCTTCGACCGTTGGGGCAACCTGATGTTTTCCACCAATAGCTTAGCTCCGCAATGCACCGGCGTGAAACTGTGGGATGGTCGTCTGAACAACAAGCTCGCGGAAGCAGGTGTGTACGTTTATGTTATTGAAATCGAATTTTTGGATAAAATTTCACTTACTTACCGCGGAGATGTGACCTTGCTTCGATAAAAATAAAGTTTTACCATCTAGCATAATGAAAAAGCGTCCTCTAACTTCAAAGTTAGAGGACGCTTTTTATACCCATTCATTTTACCAGATCATCGCATCATCGTTACACTCCCTGCCGCCACTTTTTCTTCGCCTTCGCAAATATACCGGACGCGGTATAAAAACACACCGGAATTTATTGCCGTGTCTTTCAAAGAACCATCCCAACGTGCAAAAGGATCATTTGTAAAAAACACCCTGCTCCCCCAACGATCAAAAATTTCAAAAGAAATCAATTCAGGAATAGCAAAAGGATTACTGATGCCGTAGGTGTCGTTTAGCCCATCGTTATTGGGAGTGAATGCCTTTGGTAAAAAAACGGTATTGCAATCCAGATTAGCTGGATCCACTACATTAATGCGGATTGTGTCGCTGGCCACACAAGTTGAAACATTATCTGCCAGCCTTATCGTGTACGTCTGTACGCCGGGCTTAGTCGGTGTGATCAAAGGATTGGCATTATTCGGAAAATCAATACCTTCTGCTGGTGACCAACTGAAGCTATTGGCACAGGTATTGGAAAGACTAATTTGCACCGAACCTCCAAGATAAATCAACGTATCACGATTGATGATCATATCTGGAGCATTGTACAAATCGCGAGACTCCAGTTCATCCAAGGCGCGGAAATAGATTCTCAATTCATCTATCAAGCCAGAAAAACGAGTTTCATTGGCACCAAGACAATCGCTTCCGCCAATGATGAGCGGACCATCGTTCAGCAGATTGATACGGCTGTTGGTGAACAACTCCTGTCGCAGGCGCCCGTTGATGTACAACCGCACACGAGTGCTCTGGCGCACGATCGTCACCTGATGCCAGCAGCTGTTGGCATCGAGTTTTTCAACAAACGAAACACTTTTACTTTGGTTTTCTCCAAGAAAAACATTCAATGTGCGGGTGAGTGGGACATAACGCACATAAAAAGCATTCTCTGTGGTGCAATCCGACCTGCGTTTGGAAAGAATGTATTGTGTGCCGCTGACGCCGGTTGATTTGAAATAAAAACTGACTGTAAAGTCTTCTGTATCAAATTCCTGCGTGACAGGGCCCAACAACACGACTTGGTCGTTGGCGCCATTGAGCCTCGCCGCGCCGCCGTCCACACCACACGAAAATCCGGGATTCCCCTCAGGAATGCCCGCATTGGCGGTATTGCCGGTAGCATCTGCCACACCGCTGTTCAACGGATAATAAGCTACCAACCCTACGTTGGTTTGTGCTTTCAAGTAAACAGTGAGGAAAATAAAAACAGACAGCAATCGGTATTTCATGGGAAAGATTGAATAATAATTAACCATTTATAACAAACCATTGGAGCAACAGGTCGAATGGCATTTTTTATCAAAAACTTAAACGCAGGAGGCCGCGCAATATTTTTTCAACCAAAAAGATTAGAAAGATCGCCCATGCCTGGAGGCATCATTTTTTTCAGCAGATTCTGGGCTTCGGCTGCTTCTTTTGCTGCTGCCATTTCCAAAGCGCGATTAATAGCCACCATCATGAGGTCTTCTATTTGTTCTACATCCTCCCAGTCCAGTTTTGTTTTGTCTATGGCGATATTGACAATTTCGCGGTTGGCATTGGCGGTCACACGTACCGCGCCGTCGCCCACTTCGGCTTCTACCGTGATTTTTGCCAATTGGCTGCGCATTTCCTTTTGTTGTTCTTCAATATTGCCAAAAAGATCTCCAAACATAATTTGATTATTTTTTGAAATGCAAAATTACCTCCTTTCAGGAGAATTTGCGCATCAAAACACATTTTAACGCATTATAAAACTTCAACGCCCGGCTTTACTGCCTACGATTTCTTCCAGCACATAAACGATGCTGATGCCGGCAAAAAAGTACCAGTCGTTGGTTTGGGGATTGCCGCTCACGCTCACGCCGTCAATATAATCGGTGAAGGCAGCCCGCGTACCAAATTCCGCCGTCACCAGGAAATCATCGGTCACATCCAGCCGCATACCCGCCGTGATGGGCACCACAAGGAAAGTAGAGCCGGTTGTAGGCTCCGGTCTTCGGTTTTTATCGTCGGCGGGAATAGAAAGCGAGACATTGGTAAGCGCCGCTCCCAAGCCAACCGAGACAAAAGGCGAATACCGACGCGCAAAAAGCCCTGTATTGTTGTAGCGGGAAGTGCCAAAAAAAATCCATTCGGAATGTACCGCCAGTTCGATAATATTGTTGCGCATACTCCAGGAGCGCTGTCCGGGAAGGTAATTGTCGCGGTTTCGGTCGTCGCCTGAAACCTGTGCCCAGGTAACCGTACCACGGATGCCAAAATTGGAAGTGAACATGTAGCGATAAAGCCCACCCAGCGCCAACTTCGTTTCATTTACGGCAATTGGCGTTGGTGCAAGATCGCCCTGGTATTGCGAAGCGCCGATAAAACCGCCTATTTCTTTACTTTTTTGTGCAAACAGCAGAACAGGTAGTAGCAATGCCAATAAGGTTAGTTTGTGCTTATTCATTATGATGGGTTTTAATTTTTGGGAATATGGTCGGGAAAGTTACTTTGAAAAACTTATTTTAGCAAGAATCGAATCGCTTTCAAATGTAATCTATTGTCATTCAGATGAAAACAGGTCGGGACGCAACAAAAAGCGGTTAAGAAAGTTTTTATATCACAAACGCATATACCCATTTTTTTTACTTTTGCAACGCACCGAATACAACCTTCGTTCATGAAAGTTGTCTAAAAAGTTGCCAACATAAAACGCAGAAATTATGCCATTGGACCAATTAGATGTGGACAACATGGAATCGGAAGGAAAAGAGATGTCCTTCCTGGATCATTTGGAAGAATTGCGCTGGCATATCATTCGGGGACTGCTCTACATTTTGGCGGCGGGCATTATCCTTTTTATTTTTCAGGACTGGCTGTTCAATGATGTACTGTTTGGTCCTACGCACAAAGATTTTATTTCCTACCGGGTGTTCTGCCAATTGTCGCACTCGCTGGGGCTGGGCGAAACGATGTGCATCACACCGCCCAAATTCACCGTTCAGGCGATCGGTATAGGCGAGCCGTTTATCACCGCTATCAAAATAGCCATGATCGGCGGATTTATCGCAGGATTTCCTTTTGTTTTCAGGGAGTTCTGGCTGTTTATCAAACCAGGGCTGTACCCCAAAGAACGGAAAGCAACCAGCGGCGCTGTGGCAGTTTGCTCGTTGTTGTTTCTGACGGGCGTTCTTTTCGGGTATTATGTCGTTTCTCCTTTCGGCATTCGTTTTTTGGTCGGCTATTCATTGCCCGGCGTTGAAAATACACCAACGCTGTCTTCGCTCATCAGCTACATGGTTATGTTTACGGTGCCCAGTGGTATTATTTTTGAATTGCCGGTCATCGTGTATGTACTGTCAAGAATCGGACTGGTAACGCCGGCAGGTATGCGCAAATATCGTCGTCATGCGATCGTTGGCACGCTGATTGTTGCCGGCGTGTTTACGCCGCCCGACGCGGTCACGCAGTTCCTCGTGGGCATTCCGCTCTTCTTTTTGTACGAAATTAGTATCCTGGTATCGGCAAGAGTGGCCAAACAATTGGAAAAACGGGAAAAAGAAGAAGCGCTCACCTGAAAAGGCTGAAAACGAAAGGGTTTTGGCAGATGTATTACAATAAAAATATATGCAACGAGTTTCCACAAATCTCACGCTGTTTTATAAGTTTTTTATTCCGGTTTTCTGGACAGGTTTTGCCGGAGCCGGTACCGCCACCATGCTTTTTTTGAATGATGACTCAATGACCCGCCTCACAACGCTGGCATTTTTTGCATTGAGTTTGGTAGTAATGTATTTTACGCTTTTTCAACTAAAACGGGTGGAAATGGGCGACGAAGCTATTTATGTAACTAATTATTTTAAGCATTTCCGCTATCCTTATCACAATATTGAAAAAATCACCCACCGAAATTTTGTGCTTCTGCAAATTGCCACGATCCACTTCCGGGTGCCGGGTTCTTTTGGCAAAACGGTGAGGTTTGTACCCAGCAAATCGCTCTATGCCGATTTCTGGACTTCGCACCCCGAGCTAAAAGTCGAACTGGGGGCAAAATAATCAGAACCAGCGCAGTACCAGGTTAATAAGTTTTTGCTTGAAGGCGGTGTAAGGCGGAAGCACGAGTTCCAGCCCTCCCCAGAAATTCTGGCGAAATACGCCCTTCGGATTGGAAAAAGCCTCGAAGCCATACCAGCCGTGCGCATTGCCGATGCCGCTGTTGTTGATGCCGCCAAACGGCAGGTCATAATTGAAAAAATGAACTTCGCTGTGGTTGATCCCCAATGCGCCCGAACGCGTGTTTTGCGAAATCAATTCAATATTTTTTTGCTTCCGGCTGTAAATGTACAGCGCCAACGGGCGTTCTCGGGCGTTGATCAGTTCAATAGCTTCCTTCAAATTTTTGAACGTCAGTACCGGCAGGATTGGTCCGAAAATTTCTTCCTGCATGATTGTACTGTCATCAGGCGTCTTTTCCACAACGGTTGGCGCAATGTAACATTCCATCGGATCAGTGTCTCCGCCAAATACAATTGCCGCCCCTTTTGCCAGCGCATCATCCAGATACCCTTGCAGGCGTTCAAAGTGCCGCCGATTGATGATTCTGGCGTAGCTGCCCGATTCTTTGGCATTCGCACCAAAAAACTGTTGAACTTTGCGCTCTATGCGGCGTAGCAATTCATCTTTCACTTGCTCGTGCACCAGCAGGTAATCCGGTGCTATGCAGGTCTGCCCAGTATTGGTAAATTTTGCCCAGGCAATGCGGGTCGCAGCCAGTTCGAGATTGGCGGTTTCATCCACAATGGTTGGCGACTTGCCGCCCAGTTCCAGGGTGACCGTTGCGAGATGCTTTGCCGCCGCCTGCATCACGATTTTACCAACCGCCGGAGATCCGGTGTAAAAAATGTGGTTGAAGGGCAAATCCAATAGCCCCTGCGCTACTTCTACGCCGCCTTCCAGCAATGCCACTTCGTTTTCAGAGAATACCTCACGAATAATTTTTGCCATTATCGCAGAAGAGTTAGACGATAACTCGGAGGGCTTGATAATGACACAATTGCCCGCGGCTATTGCCGAAACAACTGGGCCAAGGGTCAAATTAACAGGGAAATTCCACGGCGCCAGCACCAGCACCATGCCTTTGGGTTCGTACACGATGCGCGAGCGGGAATTGGCTAGCAAAATCGGCGCCGGTGCATACTTCGGTGCCATCCAGCGGCGCAGGTTCTTTGCGGCATGACGGATTTCACCGAGCACGGTGTAAATTTCCACCAGGTCGGTCTCTCCTTGAGGTTTCCGAAAGTCGGCATATACCGCATCCCGGATTTCCTGGCGATATTTAAAAAGCGCTTTTTCAAGCTTACGCAATTTGGCGATACGCTCCCTGGCAGAGGTGCGTGCCACATTGAATTGATTTTTCTGCTGCAATTGGAAAATACGCTTTATCTCAGTATCAGATACGGTTTTATCCAGCACGGGTATTTTGTTCATAATCGGATGCTAATTTTTATGTGTAAATGTTGCCTTATGTTATTACAGACCTTAAGATATTGATGTTTTTTTACAATAAATCAGTTTTTTTTTAAATGGGCTGCCAGCTATTTACTTTAAAGTTTATAGTATCCAATAACTAAATCAATCAGCAACACCCCAATATCCAGAACATCACTCGAGCGGTTTTCAGCATTGCATCAGTCGCGCAGCGCTTTGAATTCTGAGCCGGCCTTCCACTTGGGGAAATTGCGTTCATTTGCCAGGCGATGGCCAATGTTGAAAAACAACTGTGCATCCTGCGCCACACCCGACAAGTCCCAAAGCTTTGGCGAGTAGGCATCGCCCGGCTGATGGTAGCGCTGTGCCGTGTATTCGTCGGCTTTGGCTTTTGCGTATTCCTTGCCTTTGTCCCAGTGATCGTAGCGCCCGCTCGCATACAACGCAGGAATGCCCACCTTGGCAAAGTTGAAATGATCCGACCGGAAATAATAGCCTTTCTCTGGCTCCTGATCGGGAATGATGTAGCGCCCCTGCCTGCCGGCTTCTTCGGTGGCGTAGTCGTCGAGTTCGGATTGGCCATAGCCAATCACTGTGAGGTCTTTCATCCTGCCGTTGGGATTGAGCGCATCCATGTTGATGTTGGCAACGGTTTTAGCCACCGGAAAAATCGGATTTTGCGCATAATATTCTGACCCCAGCAAACCCTGCTCTTCGGCGGTTACAAACAGAAAGACGATCGTGCGTTCAGGCTTGGTTTTCAGCTGGGTAAATGCTTTGGCGATGCCCAATAAAGCCGCTGTGCCGCTGGCGTTGTCCACTGCGCCGTTGTAAATCGAGTCGCCCTGAATTGGTTGCTCAACGCCAATGTGATCCCAGTGCGTGGAGTATATAATCGTTTCGTCGGGATATTTTGCGCCGCGAATCATGGCGACCACATTTTGCGAAACGTCTTTTTTCAGCTTGTTGGTCAATCCGGTCGAAATTTTTACACCCAGTGGAATTGGTTTGAAGCCCGGTGTTCTTGCTTTTTCAAAAAATCTGCCCTCCTTGATACCGGAAGCCTTGAAAATATTGGAAGCGGTGGTCAGTGTAATCCAACCCTGAATGGCACATTTGTCCATGCCACTGCTGGAAGTTTGTAGATTGAGTCGGGGACTCAGCGAGCCGCGCGGCACAATCCAGGGATACCCGGCAGCGTTGGTTTCGTGAATGATGAGCACACCCTCTGCGCCCTGCCGAGCCGCTTCTTCGTATTTGTATGTCCAGCGGCCGTAGTAAGTCATGGTATTGCCTTTGAAAAAGGTAGAATCCGCGATTTCATTTTGAAATCCGGGGTCGTTTACCATAACCACTGCGATTTTGCCTTTCATATCAATGCCCGCGTAATCATTCCAGTTGTATTCCGGTGCCACAATGCCGTAGCCACAAAACACCAACTCAGCGTCTTTGATCTGAATATTTTCCTGCTCGCGCTGGGTATAAATGACGTAGTCATCCTTGAGTTTCAGTTCAAAACTTCCTGTCAAGCCGGTCACTTTCATGGTCGAATCGGGCACCGGCGCGATTTCTACCAGCGGCACTTCCTGAAAATAGCTGCCGTTGTTGCCAGGCTCCAATTTCATTTTTTCCAACTCCGTTTTTAAATAAGCCACCGTTTTTGTTTCACCTTCGGTGAAAGGTTTTCTGCCCAGAAATTCATCGGAAGCCAGCACCGCCAGGTGGCGGTCAAGCTCGGTCGTATCAATACGCACTGCATCTGTGCCCCGACTTTGGGTCATATCGTTTTTACAACTGAAAAAAAATACTGCCAGCAAGCCTGTCAGCAAAAAAATAGCCCGTTTGTTCATCGTATATCTGGTTTGAAAAAATTTGGATTGCAATGTCGGTGGTGAAAATAGGATTTTTGAGTCGCATAACAAAGGAAACTACTTGGGACATTATTTGTGCAACTTTCATTTTTCCTGCCACACAAGGCGCCCCTGTTTGTTGATATAACCTCGGCTATTGCCCTGGCGTACATACGCCAATTCGCCAATAAAACCGGGTGTAGCCACTTCATCGAACGTTTGTTGAATAGGCTGTTCATTTTGGGCATTCAGAAAAATCCAGCCCTTGCCTTTAGATTTTACCGCCACAAGATCGCTGTTAAAAAAAAGTACTTCTTTATATCGCACCGGTATTACCTCGCGTCCTTTGGTATTGATGAAGCCTTTATTTTCGCCCTTCATCACCGTCGCGTGACCGTTTACAAACGGCGTTACGGCGTCGTAGTGTAGATTAGTCAGTCGGGGTTTGCCTTTTTTATTGATGAAATAAGTCGTTTTTCCATTGGTGACCAAGGCTAATCCGTCGCTGAAATTCTTACCTCGATCCCTGATACAAAATTGTCGTCGCCCTTGGTTATTCAAATAACAAGTGCGACCACTGAATTGCACCGTCGTCAGCCCATCGTAAAATGCAGCCGGAAAGCCTCTGTCTAATTCAAACGCCACCTTTCCTTGGGTGTCAAGAAACGCAAAACGTCGCCCCGCGTAGCGCACGCGCAGCCGCTCATTGGTGAAGAAAGCATCCGCCTCCACAATCGTGTCGCTCAGGCAAAAGCGCGCTTTGCCGAGGCTGTCTAAAAAGCAGGACGTGCCGTCTTTGCGATCAAAACGGATCAGCCCCTCACTGAAAACATCCCGCAGGTAGCCCGAAGTATCCTGAAAAACAATGTTGCCTTGTTTGTCAATCAGTACTTTTTTCCCGGGCTCCAACTCCACGACTGCCCGATTTTCATTAAACCAGTTCACCCTGTAAAATTTTGCCGGAATGACCACTTCGCCCTCAGCATTGATGTAGCCGTAGCGTTTGCCGATCCGAATGGGGTAGCGATCCACCGTCATTTTTTGCATAGGCTCAGATATGATACAGTGAGCCAGCAGCCCTGTCAATAAAGCTATTACCAGCAGGCGATACCGCTTCATAACCTATTTTTTCATAAGTAAAGAGCCAAAAATAAATTCAATTAAAAGGAGCAAGGGGAAAAATGAATGAATAAATCCTTGCCCACACTGGCTAAAGCCAGATAAGCACTGTAAAATTTCGGGTTTTAACCAGCGCTGTTTTAACCTCCTCCGGAGCCGTTTAATCATATGGAGATGAGGCGAACAAGGAGGCAAGTAGAGAAAATGAACAAGCCTCGGCTTTGCCAAATCTGAAAACGTTGAAGTTGTTTAAAAATAAAATGTTTGATTTCTCAGTAAAATGAGTGCAAAAGCT
>CAZQTF010000058.1:0-18011 GCA_964596135.1 uncultured Saprospiraceae bacterium
TCATTTGATCCTGATCAATGAGTTTGATACAATCCACGCCGGCGGTGGCGAGCTTGCGTACCTTGGCACGTGCATCTTCTGCACCTTTTACGCCCCAGCGAAATTGCTCGGTGCCAGGGTAAGGTTCGTGTTGAATAAAAGGTCCGGAGACGTAGATCGTAGCGCCGTCCAGTTTACCTTCATTAATAGCGTTGCGCACAGCAATGGATTCTTCGAGCGGGCCGCCGAGGTCGCGCGCACTGGTGACGCCCGCCATCAGCAATTGTTGGGCGGAAGCAGGCATGATCACAGAACCAAATAATGGCGGATATTTTTTATCCCAATGCTCATAGTCGGCGTGTCCGTTGATCATGAGGTGCACATGCATGTCCCACAAGCCGGGCAGCACGCTCATGCCTTCGGTGGAGATGATCTCGGCGCCTTTGGGAATTTCCAGACTGCCAACCTGTCCTACGGCTTTAATTTTTTCACCTTCGATGATAATGACGCTATTTTTAATGGGTTCGCCGCCGAAGCCGTCAATGAGGGTGCCTCCGACCAAAGCTTTAAGGTTGGATTGCGCAAAAAAAACAGCACTCCACAGCAGGAGCAAACAAATCAATATTGTCCGTTGCATGATTATAGGTAATTTATTGATGAGCAATATTCAAGTACGGCAAATTTAATTTTTTGTATTTAAAAAACGCCCATAAAAATGATAATGCGTCAAAATCGGAATTCCGCATCTCAAAAGCATAAAAGGAATACCCTTCCGCACATTGTGATTCCTATCACTTACTTTACCTCTTCCTGCTCCTACCTTTGTAATAAAAAAGAAATCAAGCTATGAATTTATCACAGTTGTTAAAACAAGGAGATTTGACCCTGATTGACGTACGCGAGCCGTTCGAATTTGCGATGGGACATGCAGAAGGCGCCATTAATATTCCATTAGGCAACATTCCTGCCAATATTGATCGCATCCGCCAGATGAAGCAGCCGGTTGTGCTGTATTGCCGTTCGGGCAATCGCAGCGGTCAGGCAGAGATGTTCCTGCGCAATTGCGGCGTAACGCAGGCTTATAACGCCGGCGGACTGGAAGACGTACTCTACTACCAGCAGGTAGCGAAGGTATAATTCGTTGTTAACAGGATTAGGATGAGAAAAGGGGCAACGCATAAGCGTTGCTCTTTTTTATAGTTAATGGGTAATTGACTATAATCAATTAATTACCTTTTGAACTATTAATAATCAATTATTTATAAATTAAATTGTATTCAAATAAAGTAGAATACGGTTTTATTTACAAATCAATACTCTTTAAAACCTATTTAAACATTCCACAATTAACAATCAGGAATGAATCACTCATAATCAAATCGTAGCTAATTCCGTTAGGCTCGGATGCGCCAGCGGGATACTACTCAACCTGTCATAAGGTACGCCCGCGTTCATGGCAATCTGAATGGCGGCGAGGATTTCTGTCATATACAAGCCAACACCAGCAGCGCCTTCGATGCGACCACTGCGCTTGTCCACTTTGATTTTCAGCATACCGGCAGTTTCTCCCAAAAGATTGGCTTTCAGCAAAGTTGACAATGGTTTTTCAATCCATTTTGAAGTCGAGGAGAGCTGCATATCTCCAATTTGTGCCACCTGTGGCTGGGTATAAACCGCTTCGATGATGGCGCTAATAAACAGGTCACTTTTATCGCCTTCCAAGATATGTCTTACCGCCACACGCGCCTGCATGGTCGCCCGGTTTGCCATCATAGGTACTCCGGTGGCATCGCCAATGGCGTAAACATTTGGAATGCTGGTCTGACAGCGGTTATTCACGGCGACAGCGTTGCCATCCAAATTAAGAGCAAATGTTTCCGGATCGAAAAAAGATATATCCGGTATGCGACCAATGGCGATGAATCCGTAATCAGCTTCATAGATTTTGCCCGAATCAGTCGTTGCAATCACCCATTTTCCCTCCTGGCGCATAGAAACCGCAGCATCCGATTTTTGGATCGTGATGGGGTAGTGTTGAGTCAGATATTCGGCGAAAGCCTCAGAAATCTCTTCATCCATACGTGGCAGCAAATGCTCGCTGTTTTGCAGAATGGTTACTTTCGTACCTAAGGCAGCGAAGGCATAGGCATACTCAGTGCCGGTCACGCCTCCACCTGCCATAATCAGGCTTTTGGGCAATTCACTTAGGCTACCCGCCAGACGCGGCGCGATGATGCGCTGACCATTGGGTTTCAATTCGGGTAAGAAACGAGGCTCGGAACCGGTGGCAATAATGATATGCCGGGTAGAAACATCGCGGCGAATTTGCCCCGATTCATCGAGGACATGCACCAGATTTTTTTCAACGATCTTGCCTTTGCCCATCAAAATCTCCACGCCGGCTTGCTGCAATGCTTCCTGATAACGCGCCGAAGCGCTGTCGCTTTGTTGCTGAATGCGCCCCCGCAATGTTTCTATCGAAAATGATGGTTCGGAAATTTCCAAAGCAAACGCCTCTGCATGGCGCAGCATATCCATTTTTTCGGCTGCGGTCAGCCAGACTTTGGAAGGTACCAGACTACCGAAAGTTGCCCGACCTCCTATTTTTGCGTTGGAAACCAACACCGCTTTTAATCCTGCTTTTGCTACCTGCAACGCTGCTTCGATCCCACCGGGACCTGCGCCAAGCACCACCACATCATATTGAAAATTAGCCATTTACTGCATTATTTTAGTCGTTCAAAATTAGTTGATTTGGCAACAAAAAATATGTAATTCCAATCACAGAATCCAGTGATTTTTTGCCGACGGTTGTAACCTTTCCTCTTTTTGTGCGTAAAACCGATTGGAAATGCATGCCTGAATATTTTAATAACGTGAATTATGGATAACTTAAGAAATCGCAAAATGTAAAATCGCCAAAATGCTGACTATGGTCATTCGCGGTTGACTCCTTTTACATTCGATATTTTGCGGTTTACAACATCATGTATTCAATACAAACAACTGATAATCATTTTTTTTTGTATTTAAACCTGTCCATAATTCCTATTTAATAAGATTTTACCCCAAAACAACCAAAAGCAAATATCATTTAACCGACAACAAACCATACACATGGCTAAAGTTCTGATAACCGATGATGAAGGCAGCATCCGGCGCACCCTGCGGGAGATTCTGCAATTTGAGAAATATGAAGTGGATGAAGCCGCCGACGGGCTGGATTGTCTTGTCAAAGTAAAAAAAACACAATATGATGTGATCCTGCTCGACATCAAAATGCCGAAAATGGATGGCATAGAAACCTTAGAAAAGCTGCAGGAAATGGCGCCCGACACGCCGGTGATCATGATCTCCGGGCATGGCACGATTGATACCGCCGTGGAAGCTGTAAAAAAAGGTGCATTTGATTTTATTGCCAAACCCCCGGATTTGAACCGTCTGCTCATCACCATCCGCAATGCGATGGACAAATCGAACCTGGTAACCGAAGCCAAAGCGCTCAAACAGCGCATTGCCAAATCAAAAGTGCAGGAAATTATCGGTGACTCGGCTGGTATTCAAAAGATTAAGGAGACGATCGAACGAGTAGCTCCTACCGATGCACGAGTGCTCATTTTGGGGCAGAATGGCTCCGGCAAAGAACTCGTAGCCCGCTGGCTCCACGAGCAAAGTCATCGCGCCGGCGCGCCCATCGTAGAAGTAAATTGCGCAGCCATCCCTTCAGAACTTATTGAAAGTGAGTTATTTGGACATGAAAAAGGCGCTTTTACCTCGGCGATCAAGCAGCGCATCGGCAAATTCGAGCAGGCGCATGGCGGCACGCTTTTTCTGGATGAAATTGGCGACATGAGTCTTTCGGCGCAAGCCAAGGTACTGCGGGCGTTGCAGGAAAATCGCATTACGCGCGTGGGCGGCGACAAAGACATCAGCGTGAATGTACGCGTGGTGGCGGCAACCAACAAAGATCTGCGTCAGGAAATTGAAGCCGGGCGCTTCCGCGAAGATTTGTACCATCGCTTAGCGGTCATCATCATACAAGTGCCGTCGCTCAACGAACGCCGAGAGGATATTCCGTTGCTGGTGGCGTATTTCAATGCGCAAATCTGCGCCGAATATGGCATTCCTCCGAAAAAAATAAGTGCGGAAGCCCTGTCATTGCTACAACAGATAAACTGGACAGGCAACATCCGCGAACTACGTAACGTGGTGGAGCGTTTAATTATCCTTAGCGGCAATGAAATTGTCGCCGACGACGTGAAAAGTTATGTATTGCCTACAAGTGCGACGCCGCACCAAAAGTTGCAGGATATTTTTGAATAATTCAGCAATATTGACGATTTGCACCGATTTATCGAGCAGGCATTCGACAATTATAAAAGCAATTGAATATTTTTCGCATAGAAATTACAGAGAGCCTGTCCGCAGTTTGCAGGACGGGCTTTTGATTCGGATTAAACCAAAAGAGCTTATGAGCGAGCATAATGGAAAAATAGCCCAACGGCACCAAATGAAACAATGGGGACGCAGCATTGAGGGGGAAAATTCCTGGACGATGTTTAAGGTACTCTCCGAATTTGTAGATGGCTTTGAAACCTTGGATCAGATTGGTCCCTGTGTGTCGGTTTTTGGCTCGGCGCGCACTAAGCCCGATCACCCTTACTACCAATTGGCGGTAGAAATTGCGCGACAACTCACCGAGGCAGGCTATGGTGTGATCACCGGCGGTGGCCCAGGCATCATGGAAGCCGGCAACAAAGGTGCGGCGCTGGCGGGAGGCAAGTCGGTCGGCTTGAATATCAACTTACCATTTGAACAAAATAATAATCAATTCATTGATTCTGATAAAAATCTGAACTTCAGGTATTTCTTTGTTCGGAAAGTGATGTTCGTGAAGTATGCCCAGGCATTTGTGGCACTGCCCGGCGGCTTCGGCACCATGGACGAATTGTTTGAGGTATTGACCTTAGTGCAGACGGGTAAAATTTCGAAAGTGCCCATCGTCCTGGTTGGCTCGAAATATTGGTCAGGTTTAAAAGACTGGATTAAAAATATCATGCTGGAAAGCGAACATAATATCAATGAAATAGACCTGGAATTGATTCCCATCGTGGACGAACCTGAAGATGTCATTCGTATTATCGATGAATTTTACGAGCGGCAGGAAAAGGAATTGGGTCCGAATTATAATCTTTAGTTGGAAGAGGGAGCATGGTAGAAGGTAGAAGGACACTACCATCCTATCTCTACCTTCTACCAACATCCTCTACCCCAAGCTCACCTCTTCCGCGTCAAATCCCGCTTCTTCCACCGCTTCGATCACGGCTTCAGCGGTCAGGTCGTCGCCTTCTACCGTAAGGATTTTCTCAGGATTATTTGTATCCACTTCCCATTTTTTAATACCTTCCACATCATTCAGAAAACCGGTCACCGTGCGCACGCAATTGCCGCAGTTGATATTGGTTTTGAATTGTAATTTCATTTTTTATAGACTTTAGATTATAAACATTAGATGTTAGACTGGCGAAAATTCTATGGTCTAAAATCTAACGTCTATGGTCTTTTAAACGTTCTATCGAAAAACACTTGTACAAAAATAATAGTTGAATGCGAAGCGAAAGTCAAATTAAGAAACCGCAAAATGTAAAATGTAAAACCGCAAAATGTAAAAGTTTCTGGTGCGTGGCGCTGTTGCTAATGCTGGCGTGCACGAGCACGGTAGGGCAGCAGGTATTGCGGGGAAAGGTCATAGATGCGGAGACGAAGGAGCCTTTAGTGGGTGTGAATATTTTCCTTATGGGAACTCAAAAAGGTACTGTTACAGATACTAAGGGCGAATTTGATCTTTCCGTACCAGATTCCGGGAATTTACAAATAACACATATAGGATATTTAGATTCTATTTTCTCTTTTTCAAATCCTCGCAAAGAGGATTTTTATTTAATACCATTAACGCAAGATAAAAACATTGAAGTAATCTATGAAATTCCATTAATTTCTGCCCCACGCATCCCCGTCACGCTCAACACCCCCGCCCCGGTCATGAAGCTCCACCCCGAAGATTTACAACGGGAAGACAATCTCTCCATCGCGCCTGCGCTCAATCGCATTCCGGGCGTGTTTATGCAAAGCGGCACCTTTAGTACCAATCGCATCAGCATTCGCGGCATCGGGAGCCGGTCGCTGTTTACCACCGCCAAAATCCGGGCGTACCTGGATGAGATTCCCATCACCAATGGCGTCGGCGAGACCTCCCTGGAGGATATTGACCTGAGCCTGCTCTCGGGCATCGAGATTTTCAAAGGCCCCACGGCGAGCGTGTACGGCGCGGGCTTGGGCGGTTTGATTCATTTAAAAAGTTTAAATAACGAAGTAAATAAACCCTCCTTGATCTTTACACAAATGCAAGTCGGTTCGTTTGGCTTGCTCCGCAATGTGACAACGTTGAATCTGAACGGCGACAAGGCGCGACTGGATATAAATTACAACCGAACCCACAGCGACGGCTGGCGCGAGAATAGTGAATATGATCGGGAAGGCTTCACCGCGCTCGGTAAAGCGAATTTTATTACAAATGGCATCACCACATTATTAGCGAATTATACTCATGTTAAAGGATTCATTCCCAGCTCGTTGAATCAGGCAGATTTTGAAAAAAATCCCGAACGGGCGGCATTTATCTGGAAAAATATTAATGGTTTTGAGGAATATGATAAAGCTATTTTGGGCATTTCTCATCATCAAGTTTTTACGAAAAGTACAACCACAGATGCTCCTAAATTTGAAAATACGACCAGCATTTTCACGACCTGGCGCGATGCGTACGAGCCGCGTCCGTTCGGCATTCTGGATGAAAAAAGCCTGGCGATGGGCGGTAGAACACGATTCGATTATTCATTGTATAATCAATGGAAATTTAGCCTGGGCGGTGAGGTTTTTTCTGAAAAATACGATTGGCAAAATTATCAGCTTGATGATGATGTAAATAAAGATACCTTATTACAAAATAACCTCGAACGGCGTTTTTTCTATAATCTTTTTGCCGAAGCCGAGTGGCGACGGGATCAATGGACGTTGAATGCCGGTGTCAATGTCAATCAAACGCATTACAGTTTGGATGATCGATTTTTACGGGATGGTAATGACTTATCGGGAGATTATAATTTCGATGTAGTCATTTCGCCGCGAATGGGTATTGTGTATCGTCCCAAGCCGGAAGTGAATATTTACGGCACGGTCAGCCATGGCTTTTCACCGCCTACGCTGGAGGAAACCCTCACGCCGAGTGGCGCCATTAATTCCGACATTCAACCCGAGCAGGGCTGGAACTTTGAGATTGGTAGCCGAGGCGTAAATATATGGAAATGGGTGAGTTATGAAATCACATTTTATACCATGCATATCCGAGATTTGCTGGTGGCAAGGCGCACCGATATTGGGCAATTTGTGGGTGCCAACGCCGGCAAAACGGTGCATAATGGAATTGAAGCTTATTTAGCTTATGAGTTTTTCGATTCAAGAAATCTTCGGCTTTTTGTTGGATACACTTTTTCAGATTATAAATTTGATGAATTTGTGGACGGCGATCATGATTTTTCGGACAATCGCCTTACGGGCACAGCGCCACACATTGTGAGTGCAGGGCTTGATTTTAATGAGGTTCGGACAGGTTTGTATGGTAATTTGACCTTCCAATTCACCGATGCGATTCCGGTAAATGATGCCAATTCCATTTACTCGGATGCTTACAAATTATTTACTTCCAAAATCGGCTGGCGCAAGACATTGGGTACTAAATGGAATCTAGATATTTACACCGGCGTGAATAATATTTTTAATAAAAAATATGCTTCCATGCTACAAATTAATGCACTGGGCGCGAATCCGCGATACTTTTATCCTGGTTTGCCGCGCAACTTTTATGCCGGTGGGATGTTGCAATTTCAATTTTGATTTCTTTCCAAACACATAGGCACATAATACTTGGGGCAATAAAGGAAACTAATGGATATTCAGCTGATTAAACACGGTGAAATTGACAAAATAAAATGGAATAGCTGCGTGCACTACGCCAATAACGGCAATGTGTTCGGCTATAAATGGTTCCTGGATTTTGTGGCGAAGGACTGGGACGGGCTGGTGGAAGGCGACTACGAGTCGGTGTTTCCGCTGGTGTGGCGTAAGGGCTTTCTCGGGAGCAAGGAACTGCACCAACCGCCGCTGATGCGTGAGTTGGGTTTGTATTCGATCAACGCGCTTTCTTCGAAACGGGTTGAAGTATTTTTAAATGCGATCCCTGATGAATATCGTTTTATTGAAATTGTAGTAAACGAGCAGGTTAATCTGCCACAAAATCATGATTTTAATATAATAGAATTGTACAACCATCAGATGTTGCTTACTGACCCATATGAAACTATTCAGGCAAATTACGCGAAGCGTTTAAAAGAGAAACTAGAAATAGCTTCTGAAAATCAGTTAATTGTAACTTCAAACCTCAAGCCGGAACGAGTCGCCGATTTCTACCAAAAACACGCCACAGATCGTCGGCATTTGACGCATAATTTTCATGCACTACAGCGCATCATGTATAATGTATTGCACCGGGGCTGGGGCTTCGCTTCAGGCATCGAAAGCCAGGATGGAACATTGCTTGCCGCGAATTTTTTTATTTACAGCCACAATAAGGTGCTGAGCCTTGTACCGCTGGAATCGCCCGCCGGCAGGGAGTTGGGCGCGTTGCCTTTGTTATTTGATACGCTTATCCGCACGCATGCCGGGCGACCGATGATTCTGGATTTCAACACTGAAAAACATGATGCATTGGCAATCAGTCTAGGTGCAAGAGAAAATATTTATTATAAAATCAGGCGGGATAAGCGGCGCTTTGGACTGTTTTGAATAATCATTTTATTGCCATAGCTCTTCCAAGTTCACTTCAAAACCCGCCGCCAGTAAATACCTGGTTTCATCCTTTTATTCCAGACAACGAGCTCGCTTGTCAGTAGAGCGTTCCAAATTCCAGTTTGACCTCCTGTTGGCGACAGGATGATGATTTCTCCTTGTACGTTGCGTTCGATTTTCAAATCCCGGTTCAGTTGGCAGAATTCAAAAAACGGCTCATCGCTCATCCCCTTGCCGGGAAAAGCGAGCACTACGAAACCCTCAAATTGACTGGCAACTGCGGTCATAGTATATATGCTTTGCTTATAAATTTACAAAAAAATCAATTGGTTTGTTGTAAATCTTTTAGCAGAACAACTGGAAAAGCAGCCCAAAATGATACGCCAAAAAATTACATTTCGTATCTTGTTGTTACAATTGTTATGCATTGCAACTTTTTGCAATAAAATATGCCATATGCCCAGTCCGAATGCCACATTGACCCTGCTCGCCATCAAAAAGATCGTGGAAGGTACTTCGACCTACACGGGCAAGGAATTTTTTCGCATGCTGGTCAAGAATCTCGCTGAAACGCTCGATTTACATGGGGTTTGGGTCACAGAATACGATCAAAAAGAAAATTACCTCCGCTCGCTTGCCTTCTGGCTGAAAGATGATTTTGTGCCAAAATATGACTATTGCGTGGTCGGCACGCCCTGTGAGCCGGTCCTCACTTCGGATGAAATTTTTCACGTGCCCGAACGGGTGATCGAGCTATTCCCAAAAGACCCGGATTTGCCGCCGCTCGGTGCCGTGAGTTACGTAGGATTGGCTTTGAAAAATGAGCAAGGTGAAGTGCTGGGACACCTGGCTGCGCTCGAC
Organism: uncultured Saprospiraceae bacterium; assembly: GCA_964596135.1. Lineage (GTDB taxonomy): Bacteria > Bacteroidota > Bacteroidia > Chitinophagales > Saprospiraceae > JADJNW01. Next base: position 9,745 of record CAZQTF010000058.1, read on the forward strand.
AATAAGCCTACGCCGGAATTGCCGGAATTTTTTGCAGTCTTTAAACTTTTTGCCTCGCGTGCCGAAGCCGAACTGCGCCGCCTCCGCTACGAACGCCGACTGATCGAAAATGAAGCTAAGCTCAGTCGCCTGGTGAATGGCGCGATGAATGGCATTTTTGAAATGAATGAGAAATTAATTATCACCCAGGTAAATCCCGCGGCGGTAAAGCTTTTTGGTGTAAAAAGTGCGGAGCAATTAATTGGCGCTTCGGTCAAGGATTTGCTGAGTGTAAGTGGCTTTCAAAAGCTTCTGGAGATCATTCCGTTTTTGGATGAAACCGCTGAAAACCTGGCAGCGCTGTGGATTCCGGGCTATGTAGAATGCCTGAAGCACTCGGGCGAATGTTTTCACGCAGAGGCTTCACTGTCCAAATTCGTGACCAACGGGGAGATATTTTACGTCTTTTTTATTGCCAATGTGCAGGACCGCCTGACCGCGGAGCAGCAGGTGGAAAAACTTAGATTAGAGACCTCTTTTCTCAAAGAAGAGATTCGGGCGATGCAAAATCCGGGGGCGATCGTTGGTAAAAGTGCTGGTATTCAACAAGTTTGCGAATTGGTGCGCCAGGTAGCTCCTACCGATACAACCGTGCTCATTACCGGCGAAACCGGCACCGGCAAGGAATTACTCGCCAGAGCGATCCATGAATCCAACCAACGGAAAGAGAAAACGATGATCACGATAAATTGCGCGGCGCTGCCGCCAGAACTTATTGAAAGTGAGCTTTTTGGACACGTGAAAGGCGCGTTTACCGGGGCGCACGCTGCGCGCGAGGGGCGATTTGTGCTGGCGGATAAAGGCACGTTGTTTCTCGATGAAATCGGCGAAATGCCTTTGTTCCTGCAGGCTAAGTTGCTGCGCGTGTTGCAGGAAGGCGAGGTGCAGCCCATTGGTAGTTCGAAAACGATCAAAGTGGATGTGCGCATCGTGGCAGCAACCAATCGCGATCTGGCGGAGGAAGTGCGCAAAGGCAATTTCCGGGAGGATTTATATTACAGACTAAATGTTTTTCCGATTCATTTACCTCCTTTGCGCGAGCGCGGCGAAGATATTATTGAAATTGCCGAAGCTTTTATTGACAAATATGCCCGGAAATTAAATAAAAAAATCGTCCAACTCGACGACATCGCCCGGCATCAGTTGCTTTCCTACCCTTGGCCCGGCAATGTTCGCGAATTGCAAAACATCATCGAACGAGCCCTCATCACGTCGCGCGACGGCAAGCTGGAACTGGCGCCGTTGCTGCATTTTTCGCAACCAAATGCCGAAGCTGCCCTGCCCTCCGTTGAAAAAATCTACACCGCAGATGAACTGCGCGAACTCGAGCGGCAGAATATTCTCCGCGCATTAAAGCTTGCCAATTGGAAAATTTCCGGTGCGCAGGGCGCCGCCACCCTGCTCGATCTGCCGGCGACGACCCTCAGCTCCCGGATAAAGGCATTGGGTATCACGAAAAATGACGAGATTCAGTAACGAAATCTCGTAAATTCACGAAATCTCGTGCGTAATTAAAAATTGGCATACACTTCAATTATTTGATTTTCAATATTTTATGTTTTTGGCACAGCAATTGGCATAGGGTGGATGTAATTCATTATTTCATTCACACTTAAAATTTTAAAAACCAATGGAAGCAACAGTAAAAAAGATCAGAACGGTAAACGGCGTAGACATCAAGCGCCTGTACGACACCATTCAAGCCGTTAAGGAAAATCCTTCGCTCGGTCAATTCAAATTCCGCAGTGAAAACGAATGGATCGACTGTGGTCATAACCGCTCTACGATCAAGGATTTCTACGGTGCGGGGCAGGAAGACACCAGCCGCAACAAGCCTTTTGTAATGGACAACGACGAACCGGATGTGCTGTTGGGCACCGACAAAGGCGCCAACCCGGTGGAGTATGTGCTGCATGCCCTGGCGGGTTGTATTACCACCTCGTTGGTGTATCATGCAGCGGCGCGGGGTATCCACATCGAGGGAGTTTCTTCGACTTACGAAGGTGAACTCGATTTGCGCGGCTTTTTAGGTATCGACCCTGACGTACGTCGCGGTTATCAGAACATCAAAGTAACCTTCGACATCAAGGGTGATCTGACTCAGGAGCAGAAGCAGGAACTGATCGCACTGGGACAGCAGTTTTCACCAGTTTTCGATACGATTTCCAATCCGGTAAACGTGGAAGTGAAACTCGCTTAAATTTCAACGCGTGTGGGATGAGCCGAGTGCTCGTCCCCACTTTTTGTGAGTCACCCGACTGAAATTTAATAAATTTTCCACCTGGATACCAGATGAAAACAATTTTTCGGCGTTAAATTAACAAAGGCAGAGCATTTAAACAGCAAACAAAAATTGGATCATTTCTGAACACTGAAGGCTAGCAAGTAAGAACTATCCCTGTACGCTGGTTTCCAAAAACGGATATTTAATTCCCTGTAAAAATAAGCCTTCGGGTGGCGCGCTGGTGCTTTTTTTCAGAAGCGTCTGGTTGTCGAGGGCTTGTTTTACTTCGTCCAGGTGAACTTTACCGGTGCCGACGTTCAGGCACATGCCCACGATCAACCGCACCATGCCGCGCAGGAAGCGGTTGGAAGTGATGTAAAAAGCGCTGCGTTTATCATCCAAATTGACCCAATCGGCGCGGGAAAGCTCGCATTGCAGGGTTTTGGCATCGTGGTCGGATTTGCAAAACGGATAAAATTCGCGGTAAGCAAGTAACAATTGTGCTGCCGCCTGCATTTGGTCGAAATCAGGTCGCTGCGGATGAGCATAAAAATAAGCGGTTTGAATCGCGAACGGATTCTTTTCAAATGTAATATGATAAGCGTAGCTGCGCTCGTAGGCATCGAATCGGGCGTGTGCCTCGGGAGCTACTTCAAAAACGCGGAAAATAGCGATGTCTTTGGGCAGCAGTTTATTTACCCGATTGATAAATGATTTTGGAAATTCTCCATCATAATCAAAATGCATATAATATTGAATTGCATGGACACCGGCATCGGTGCGGCCGCAGCCGACTACTTCGATCTCCGCGCCCAGGATAGTTGAAAACGCCCGCTCGATCGTTTCCTGCACGCTGGATCCCTTTGGTTGCTTTTGCCACCCAACGTAGTTAAAACCATTATATGCCAATTCTGCAAAATACCTCATTTATTATTTACTGATTGATCGCTGGTAAATGATAAATGGTCAATTTCTACTGTGCTTCGGGGGCGAGTTTTACCTTCAATCCCTCAAGATCATCGGTTAACCTGATTTGACACCCCAAACGGGAATTGTCCTCTACAAAAAATGCCTGATCGAGCATATCTTCCTCATTCTGAGACATTTCAGGCAAACTGTGATCGCTCAGCACGTACACGTGGCAGGTAGAACAGAGCGCCATGCCGCCGCAGGTGCCTTTCACCGGCAGTTCATAAGCCTTGCAGAGTTCCATTAAATTCATGTTCATATCGGTCGGCGCTTCAAGTTCATGCACCTGATCTTCACGATCAATTACGGTAACGTGGATCATTTCACTTTCTGTTTTTTTAAGGTGCAAATTTAGTCCTATTAGCAAGAATAATTCGACTTTGCAAAAAGTTTTGGAATGATTTCTGCGAAAATGGAAATTGGATGCTCCAAACTAAGCACCTGATGCCTATCTTTGCCCCAAAAAAAATAACATGGATATTATTTACTTTTTCAAAGCACTGCATATTGTAGGTTTTGTTGCCTGGTTTGCCGGCTTGTTTTATCTGGTCCGGATGTTTGTATATCATATCGAAGCGAATGACAAACCACAGCCCGATCGGGATATTTTGAAAAAACAATTCAACCTGATGCAGTGGCGCGTGTACAAAATTATTGCCAATCCGGCAATGATGATCACCTGGACAGCGGGCTTGATCATGATCGCTATGCCATTCATCAATAAAGCCTATCCGAATTATCTGACCAGCGGCGGCGTTGGTTCGCCTGGCTGGATGCATTTGAAACTCATGCTGGTAGCATTGCTCACAGTGTATCATCTGTGGTGCAAGCGGCAGATCAAAAATCTGGAAGCCGGAGCCAGCAAACTCAGTGCATTCCAGTTTCGCTTGGCAAATGAGGTACCCACGTTGTTGCTGGTGCTGATCGCTTATCTGGCGGTATTTGGCAAAGCCGGCACGCTGAATTATGGCTACCTGTTCGGCGGAGTGATCGTTTTTGCCATTTTGCTCTATCTTGGCGCCCGTGCTTACAGGAAACGCCGGGAAGCGAAAGGTTGAAGTTATTGTTGAATGTAATCTGTTATTAGGGAGCGCTTTGAGATTTGGATTTATGATATTCCATATTACAAAATATTCATTTCTTCTCTCTCTAATCAAAAGACAACCAACAATCAACAAAAGCATTACTTAATATCATGAAATACCTTCTTGTTTTATTATACAGTATGGGGCTTTTTTCCTTTCTCTTCGGGCAGGATTTCTCGGCGTATGAAAAACGCGTTTTTGAAGATGGTAAAGGCGGCACGCTCAATTATCGAATATTATATCCTGCTAAATATAAACCCAATAAAAAATATCCGCTTGTCCTTTTTCTGCATGGCGCCGGTGAGCGCGGCGACGACAATGAAAAGCAACTGACGCACGGCGCAAAACTCTTTCTGGATAAAAAAAACCGGCAGAAATATCCCGCAATCATTGTCTTTCCACAATGCCCTACCACCGATTACTGGGCGCACATGCTCGAGAGAAAGGAAGATGGCAAACGGCTGCGGGAATTCCCCGAAATAGAGGAACCCAAACCAGCGCTGAGACAGGTGATACAATTGGTGGAAGGGTTGATCCAGGATGCAAATGTTGACCCCGATCGAGTATATATAATGGGGCTATCAATGGGCGCGATGGGTACGTTCGAGTTGTTGTCCAGAATGCCCAATCGGTTTGCAGCAGCAGTGGCGATTTGCGGCGGCGGCAATCCCTCTCTGGCAAGTCGTTATGCTCAAAATACCAGCATCTGGATTTTCCACGGTTTGAAAGACGATGTAGTGCTCCCGCTTTATTCAGAACAGATGTATGAAACCATCAAAGCCGCAGGCGGAAATCCGAAATTCACTACGTTTTCAGAGGCCAATCACAACAGTTGGGATCCGACTTTTGCGCAGAAAGATTTGTTAAAATGGTTGTTTTCTCATAAAAAATAGCGCTTTCGAAACTTGATTCCGGTTTTTATTTTTCAATTCTACAAAATCCTGCTATTTTCAGCAGAAAATTCGCAAAGGATGCCGGATTGGTTGTATGTAATAAGCGTAAATATTGGAATTGCATACGGAATTCTATGTGCCGTATTTTATTTTCTGCAGGATTATTTTTTTTTCCGACCGGAAATTTTGCCAAAGCAATTTGAATATCGCTACCCGTTTCCGTTCAGTGAGATAAATTTTGAAATGGAAGATGGCAGCCTGATCAACGGTATTCACTTCAAAGTGCCCAATTCCAAAGGCGTTGTGTACTATCTAAAAGGCAACTCGCGCAGCATCAAGGGCTGGGGAAAATTTGCACGCGATTTTGTCAGCAAGGGTTACGATTTTTTTATGTTTGATTATCGCGGCTTTGGCAAAAGTTCCGGCAAGCGCAGCGAGCAAAATCTTTACAACGATGCTCAAACGGTTTATAAGTGGCTCAGTACTATGTACTCCGAAGACCAAATTGTAATTTTCGGGCGCTCGATGGGCAGTGGCATCGCTGCGCGCATCGCCGCATGGAACAAACCCAAAATGCTCATTCTGGATGCGCCTTATTACAGTTTTTTGTATCAAGTGAGGCGCTACGGCTGGTGGTTGCCGCTGAAATGGCTGCTGCGTTACCAGTTGCGAGCCGATCAGTTTATCAAAAAAGTGACCTGCCCGATTTTTATTATTCATGGCAATAAAGACCGGCTCATATCCTACAAACAAGGTAAAATGCTTGCGGCAGTGGCGCCCGACCGCGCCCGACTCATCACCATTGAAGGCGGCTATCACAACAACTTGCCTGATTTCCCGGAATACCACGAATATCTTTACGATATTCTGAATGACCTACCGCTGGAAACAGGAGCAGGCAGTAATTTAAAAGTAGCTTAAAATTTTTCTGAACGGAACTTTCGCCAAAAAGATTTTTGTTGTATTTTTGCCACGCTTTTAGAATAAACGCCCGCTCGAGAGCGCTTTTAAAGCGGTAAAGACCCATGGTGTAACGGTAGCACACCGGATTTTGGTTCCGTTTGTCAAGGTTCGAATCCTTGTGGGTCTACAAAAAGCTCGTCGAATACGTTCGAGGGGCTTTTTTATTTGACGCAATTTCCATTGTTGTTAAAAATGCATCGTTACCCAGATATTACTTCAAGAAAATAATATTATCCGAATCCAGCCCTCGACCGGCGAGATAGGCTTCGACGTTCATACAAGGCTGCAAATTGCCCTTCTCGTCAATGTAATGTGCCCGGTAGCCCAGCGTTTGCAGAAGTTCCAATGCCTGGCGATGCCCCGCGTTCATGCGTTCGGCGGCGAGAAATTCCATGGCGATCATCGGCGCATGCTCCCGCAACAACGCTTGCGTTCCCTGAACAACCTGAAACTCAGCGCCTTCCACATCTATTTTGATAAAATCAGGTTGGATTTGCTTTTCGGCAAAAAATGCATCCAAGTGGATAGCAGGAACGGTCACTTTTTGGTGCGGAATTCGTTGAAACCAGTCGCTCTGCTCGAATTGCTCCGGCGACAAGGTATTGTATTCGGAATAATGGGTCGGAAATTCGTAAAACGACAATTCTCCGCTTTCATTGCTGACCGCACAGTGCATCGTTTCAATTTGCACAAACGTTCGGGCATTATTTTGCAACACTGAAAAGACACGGGGTGAGGCTTCAAAAGCAAAAACCTTCCCCTCCTCCCCTGCCAGATGCGCCGCCAGCAAAGTGTAAAATCCAAAATGCGCACCAACGTCGGCTACCGTGACGCCGGGTTTTATGTGTGCCAGTATCCACCGGGCCAGCCGTAGTTCCGAATCATGCGTTTTTGCGCCAAGCAGAAAAATGTCCATTCCAGCGGGCAAAGCGACCGTCATCGGCGTTCCCCAAAAAGTACTTGCTGTGCGTTGCCATTCCCGCTTAGTCAGCGGATATACAAGTTTGCGAAACAACAAACCCGACGCATATTTCAACGGACGGTGCAACAAGCGTTGCAGGCGGGTGCCTTCCACGAGGCACTGAATATGATAAAGGTGGTCGAGGAGTGCTTTGGTCATTTTTTGAAGAAATGGTCGCACAAAACTACGTTCATTTTATTCGATATAAAACTGTCAGAGCGCCTTTTTGGTGCTCCCAGCGAAATAGTACGCGGGGAATTTCTCTTTAGACATCTCCTCAACTCGCTGCCAGATTGGTCAGGTTTGGTAAAAAAGAGCCGACACTTTTCAATAAAACTGCCGGCTTTCTTGTTAATCATTATTTATTAAATATCATTTCATAAATAATATTGCTGTCAATATCAAAAATACAGGCAGCAATATCATATACTTATTTTTTGAGCAAATCACGGATTTCCGACAGTAATTCTTCGACAGTAGGACCCGAAGGCGGTGCAGGTGCAGCTTCTTCTTCCTGTTTTTTGCGCATTTCCTGCATTTTGTTATAACCTTTTACGACCATAAAAATAACAAATGCAATAATTAAGAAATCAATAATAGTTTGAATAAAAGCGCCATAGCGAAGCTGCACGGCTTCCACTGCGACTGAACCGTCGGCATTGAGTTGTGCATCTTTCAGCGTGTACGCCAGATCGCTGAAATCCACCCCGCCCAGTGCCAGCCCGATCGGCGGCATTACTACGTCGTTGGTAAAGGAAGAAACCACCGCGCCAAATGCGCCGGCAAGAATGACTGCAACCGCCAGATCAAGCAGATTGCCGTGCATAATAAATTCCTTAAATTCTTTCCACATAGGTTTTCGTTTTTGCGTTTGATGAATGGTTGTACGATTCAGCGGTTAATATAACTATTTTGCCTGCAATTTTGAAATTATAGCGCTTTTTGCTATTTGCTCATCACTTTTTGCGTGATAAGAAATTGATAACAAACACTTTAAATAGTGCCATTTTATCAAAAATTAGTCAAAGTATTACAATTTCATTCACAAAATGAAATCAAAACACGATCAATCATTTCGATTGTTGAGCTTTTTTATTTAAAAATTTATTTTTAAAATGAATAAGTGAATAAAT
>CAZQTF010000059.1:0-1410 GCA_964596135.1 uncultured Saprospiraceae bacterium
CAACAACAATTTACCTTTTCTTTCAATTACTCTCTTTTTTGTCCTGTACTTAGTCAAAAGACATCGAAACTAATTTTTTTTTACAATCCCTAAGGATGGAAACATCGTGCTGTTTAACGTCTATACACATCCAAAATATGAAGGCAGAAATCAGAAATGCAATTGATTGAATATCAGATTTTAATCTGCTTTTAAGTACGACATCATCAATTGAAATTAGGATTAAAGGATCAACGCGTCGGGCAATCGAGTTGAAAGCGCTTGCGCCTATACATTAATAAAGCTCCGACCGATCCGAAGATCAGCCGGAGCCATCATGACTTAATAGCCGGAGCTATTACTTTCTCACAATGAATTTCTGTGTGAATGAGCCTTCATTTGGAATGTGGACTTTCAGGAAGTACATCTCACTGGTTAATGCATGCAGATCAAGACGCATTGCTTCCGCGGTAATCTCGTCCACCTCGGTCTGATACATCAATTGACCAATGGTGTTGAACACCTGAATGCGCGCTGCCTTGCCGGCAAAACTGCCAAGCTCAACGTATAGATCGCCATTTGTTGGATTTGGGAATACGCGAATATCGCCAAATGCTTCTCGTTGTACCGGCGCATCTTTAAAAAGCAATGGTGCAGATTGTTCCGTACTTGTGGTTGCCGCCTGCAGGGAGCCAATGTTTTCATTATTGCATTCAAAATATTCACCGCAACCCGGACAACATTCTTCACCCGGTCCGTCGCTGCATTGCTTATCGCTGGCTGCATCGTCACAATTATTGTTTCCAGCTTTTACCCATACGCCATTGATCGGCTGGCTAAATGAAAATATCTGTTTTTTCAGATTACCGATCAGATCATCTCCTTCTTTCTTAATGTCAATGTTAAAGTTCTGGAAACATCCATTGCCAAAGTCGAAAACAATATTTGAAATATCTTTGCCAGAACAAATACACACCGATTTGCAATCAGCGCTGAAAGTAACCTTGATTTTGTTCTGACCAGCAGGAATATCACAGTTACAATTCAATAACGGTGGACAGGCTTCCGGCAGATTGAATTTGGTTTCGTCGCCACAAGCGGTTGTGTATTTAAATTCCGCCCAAACGGTGTTGTTGGTCGTTCCGTCTGCAGGTACTACAAATGTGATACAAGCGGAACCGGATGGATTATTATAAGTATTAATAGTCTCGACTTGTCCTTTGAGCGCGATCAGGATATCTTCATCTTCCGGTGCTTCCGACCATTGTACGCATACCTTTACAGTAGCTTCGCTTACGCTCATAGGCTGATTGTAAGTGCAACCGCTGACTTCCACTTTCTTAATATCAAGCTTGCATTCTGGAGCGCAGGAAGGAGGCGCGTTGTACTTGTCTTCGTCCTGGCAAGTGGGCTTGTTCTTGAATTTTGCCC
>CAZQTF010000059.1:1510-17877 GCA_964596135.1 uncultured Saprospiraceae bacterium
CAGATTTTGAGCTTGGCTTTGCTTTGATAATCGGTATGGTCGAAGTAGCATTCGCCGACTTCCACTTTGTAAATGTCCAGATCGCACGCTTGTGTTGGTGGTGCGCATGAGCGAGGCGCTCGGTACCAATCGTAATCACCGCATCGGTAAGTGTCAATAAATTTTGCAAAAATGCCATTATAGGAGCTACCATCTGCCAGTACAGTAAATTCGACATAGGCGCTGCCATATTCATCGTGTACTTCGATAACTTTTTCCTGATTTCGCAGGAAAACCTTAATGTTCCGGTTTTCGGGAGCATCGTACCATTTTAGATATACCTTTAGTTTTGCCTTGCTCTTATGATCTGCATTATCAAAGTAGCAATTTCCTACCTCAACCTTGTAAATATCCAGCTTGCAGTCGGTGCCGCAATTCCAGAGCGGAAGATGATAACATTGCCCGAGAAAGCAAAAATCCATGGTGCAGGCGTCGTTATCCGAGCACCCCTGGCATTGCCAGTACTGAGCCTGAGCATGATTAGGCAGGCATAGGAACCATAAAAAGATGCCTATTACCCCTAATGTGATAAGCCGATTGTAAAAAATGTTAATCATAGAATTTAGTGTTTTAGTAAATGAAGATTATGATTATTTACTTTTTTGCATAAAAATACCAGGGCATCATGCGCATGCAAATGCCAAAATACATGGGTCTGCGTTTCTGCGAAGAACGCACGCAGACGCCACTGCCCGAGCCAAAAACCGGCGCAGACTATGTTAGTCCGAAGTCGTGTAAATTCGGAAGGGTAAAAGCGTGCAAGCTTTTATACAGATGTGATGTCACAGCAAATTTGGAGTAGATGGAAATTGTATTAATGCCATTGCAATAAAGTGTGCAAATTGACATTAATACCGTGTATTAACGCATTTAGTTGAGCGGAATATCCAGAGGGGAGGAATGGATAATCATCACTGCTTTCGCAGGAAACGCTCTGCAATAATACAAAAAATGTTTTGAAAATAAAAAATCGAATGCTAATAATTTTTAATATATGAAATAAAGCACATATACTGAACTAAAAAAAATCTTTTATATTGGTTGTCAGTTTTTTAGTAAAATATTTTGAATAAACGTATCATCTGCTATGTTGGGCAGGGTGACAACCAGATCGGGATTATCCTCCATAGCCCGTTGAATGGTGTGCAGCGCGCCTGCATTGCGTGCCCAGCTACGCCGGGCGATACCGTTATTGACATCCCAAAACAACATGGCTCTGAGACGTTGTGCTGTGGCTGCGGTGCCATCCAGCACCATGCCAAAGCCCCCGTTAATTACTTCGCCCCAGCCAACGCCGCCGCCGTTGTGCAGGCTCACCCACGTGGCGCCCCGGAAGGCATCGCCGATGACGTTGTGTACTGCCATATCTGCGGTAAATTTTGAGCCGTCGTAGATATTGGCAGTTTCCCGATAAGGGGAATCGGTGCCTGATACATCGTGATGATCGCGCCCCAGCACAATTGGCGCAGTAATTTCCCCCCGCGCGATGGCATCATTGAATGCCTGCGCAATTTTGATGCGCCCTTCGGCATCGGCATAGAGAATACGCGCTTTGGAGCCTACGATCGGGATATTGTGATCCGCCTTTTCGATCCACAACAAGTTGTCCTGCAATTGTGAATGAATTTCCAAGGGCGCCTCGCGCAATATGGTTACCAGCACTTGCGCTGCAATACGGTCGGTTTTGTCCAAATCCGCTTTATCGCCGGAGGTACACACCCAACGGAACGGGCCGAAACCATAATCGAAACACATAGGACCCATGATATCTTCTACATAAGACGGGTATTTGTACGTTTGCGTTGGCTCATGTCGCCAAATATTTGCACCCGCTTTGCCGGCTTCCAGCAAAAACGCGTTGCCATAATCCCAGAAATACATGCCGCGCTCCGCCATAGCGTTGACTGCCGCCACATGCCGGTGCAGAGATGCTTTTACTGCTGCCATAAAGCGAGGCTTATCTGTTGCCAGCAGTTCTTTGGCTTGCGCAAAAGTATAACCAACCGGGCAGTACCCCAGGTCATCAATATTGTGCAGAGAAGTTTGGTCGGAGCCTAATTCTACGTGGATATTTTCCAGGACCAGTTGTTCCCAGAGATCAACGACGTTACCATAATAAATTAGGGCAATACCTTCCTCTTTCCGACGATATTCCTGCATTCTGATTAGCAATTCATCCAAATCAGCAAAAACCAACTCGCGCTCAATATAACCATCGGCAATTCGCTGCTGTATCGCATTTGGATCTACTTCGGCAATAACGCCAACCGCTCCGGTGATGACTGCTGCCCGCGCCTGTGCGCCCGACATGCCGCCCAGCCCCGAAGTGACAAAGACGCGCCCTGCCAAAGGTTTTCGATGTGAGGCTTGAAAATTATCCGAACTAAAACCTTTCAGGCGTGCTGCATTTAAAAGCGTTATGGTCGTTCCGTGTACAATACCCTGCGGGCCAATGTACATAAAAGAACCAGCAGTCATCTGCCCGTATTGCGTGACGCCCAGCGCGTTGTACTTGTTCCAGTCTTCTTTTTTAGAGTAATTGGGAACCATCATACCGTTGGTCACTACCACTCGCGGCGCGCCGGCGTGCGAAGGAAATAACCCCAGAGGATGCCCGGAATAGAGCACCAGCGTTTGCTCGTCGGTCATTTCTGCAAGGTACTTCATGGCGAGACGGTACTGTGCCCAGTTTTGGAAAACGGCGCCGTTGCCGCCATAAGTAATAAGTTCGTAAGGATATTTAGCAACTTTAGGGTCCAGGTTATTTTGCACCATCAGCATGATGGCTGCCGCTTGTCGCGAACGGTGTGGATAGTCGTCAATCGGGCGGGCATACATCTCATAATCCGGGTGAAAGCGATACATATAAATGCGACCGTAGCGTTCTAATTCTTCAGCAAATTCTGGCGCCAGCACCGCATGATGTTTGGGATGAAAATAGCGCAGAGCATTTTTAATAGCCAGTACTTTTTCATCGTAAGATAAGGCATTTTCGATATTGCGTTTGGGGGCATGGCTCACCTGGTGATCATAAGGTTTTGCTGCCGGCAGCACATCAGGGATGCCTTCCAGAATAGCGCGCTGAAATTCGGTCATGACTTGGTCGGCTTTTATGATTTGATTAAAAATTATTTCCGATAATACATCAGGATTCCGCCAAAAAGGGTAATCAATGCAATCAGCACCGTTGCCATGCGAATGGAATAGCGCATGTGACGAATAAAAGTTTCAATCTCTTTTTGCATATGCGGGTATTTGGAAATAACTTCTGATTCCATTTTTTCCCGATTGAAAATATGACTTGCACTAAATTCTACCCTATTCTGTACCAATGTTTTGTAAACTTTGAAAACGCGGATACGGAAATAAAGATTTAAAAACAACATCGCCGCAAATAAAGACCAGACCAAAGCTATTAAAAAAATGTACATGCTTTTTCTTTTTTAGCAAAGATAGGGGTTAAAACGCGAAACGGGAAGGTTAAAAAGAATGAAAGGCGGCGCCGAAGGTCCAGATCAAGTCGCTTTGCCGCACACTTTTTAGCACAATGTTTTCAAAAGAGTGATTAATATTCGTTTGCAATGAAAAACGTTTGCCCAGTGGCAAACTTATGTTGCCCTCCAGATGGTAGCGAAAATTGTCGGCGTCTTCCAGAGACGGCTGCACCCAGGCTTCGTAGCGCAGGCGTAGATTGGCTTTACCGATAGCATTATAGCCAAAAACGCGCACCGTGGCTCGCCAGGTGTTGATCGTATTGGTCAAGCCATCGGGATAGTTTTCAAACTGATCGCCTCGGAAATTGGTGCTTTCGTAAGTGCCTGTTAAAGAGAGTTTAAGCACATGCCTGCTTTGGCGAATAGCAACCCAGGTGCCGCCCACCCCGATTTGGTAGCGATGATCAATGCGTCGCCGCCAGTTGCGTTCGAGCCAGGTCATCTGATAGGGGTACCAGCGTCGTTTTGGATAGAGATAAACGAAGTTTCTGGAAATGATGTCATCCTCGGTTTTGTTTTTGAAAATGGTGCCGTATTGATAAGTATTGGCGGTGATAAAGCCCCAGACAGGCGACACATGTCGAAGCTCACCGGTGGAAGTCCAGAGGAAACGTTCTACATTGCCGGTGATGAGCATGCCGGAAGTCGCGAGATTGTAGCCCCAGCGCGCAGTGTCCTGCTCGGCAAGCTGGGCAGAAGCAACATTTGTAAAAATACAACAGATGAAAAGGAATAGTTGTACCTTCATGGTTTTATAGCTTTCCTGAAAAATAATACAATGGAACAGCCTCACCATAAATAGCCGTTCACCGATTCCAACTTCGCAGGTAGATTTGTCTCCCCCAATTGTTCGCGCAGGTCGCGTTCGATGGTATTGCAAAGCGTCGTCAGTGGCACATCGGTTACTTTATTTTCAAAAGGGTCTTCATTGGCGGCGCCGGTTTTTTCCATGATGGTAAACATGCCGGCGATAATGACCGTCAGTGGAATGATTAACCACGTGAGTTGCGGCGAGGTGATAAAGAGGCTCAATAATCCAAACGGCAGCACCGTTGCGAATGTCCAGACAAAGAGTCTTGTGAAAAAATCATATTGCCTTGGCAATGGTGTATTTTTAATCCTTTCGCAAGCGCCCTGATAGTTGGCTAAAGCCAGTAGCTGCCCCTCCATTTGAAAACTATCAAATCCGCCCAAAGTGCCATTTGACATTGCTTCGTAAATCTGCTTGCCCATCAGCATTTGCAGATAGTTTGGTTTGTTTTGGCGGGTCAAAATATCTGCATATTCACCCTCGGTAAGAAATGATTGAAGTTCCTGCCAATTGTCTTGCTTACGCAAATGTAAGCGCAACGCATGCACCCAGGCGATCTGCCGATAGACCATTGCGCGTTTGAACGCTTCGCTTCGGGCAAGGTCGTAATTTTGCTGATGGCTATGCGAATCAGTAAAAGTGATGATCAATCTTGCCAATACGCGACTGGAATTAACGATGCCGCCCCACAACTGCCGCGCTTCCCACCAGCGTCCGTAGGCAGATTGGTTGCGAAAAGCCACAAAAATAGCCAGCGCAGAGCCCAGCACGCCTACCGGCACAAATGGCAACGCCAATTGGGCGCCATTTTCCCAAAACAAATGAATAAGGTAAACCGCGACCGATAGGATCAGTGCATAGCTTACCTCCCGCCAGATGTACGACCACACCCGTAGTGGATGGAAATTGCGTTTAACGATCATGTTTTTGAAAGTTTAGGAGGTGATTGGGTTGAGGAAGTTGAGTTGATGCCCATATTCTAAACTTTCTCAACTTCCCAAACCATCTCAACGCTTTAGCACTTTGAAAGCGATATTTCGACCGTGCCCCTGGAAAATGGCAAGGTTGATCCATGCCAGCGCGAACTGCTCGAGCAATTCTACCCGATCGTCACCGCCGAAGTCGTAGCACGCGCCGAAGCCCGCGTCTTTAGCTAGTTGCATGGCGACCTGCTTCGCCCTGGCGCTGCTGCCCGCCACAAACAGGTCAATGCCTTCGCCGTGGTAAACCGGATTTTGCATGTTTTCAAAACCAGTCGTGTTGAAGCACTTCGCCAGCTCCGCGCCGGTGAGTTCTTGCAAAGCGTGGAACGCTGTTTTGTATGGCTCCGGCTTTTGCCGAACAGCGTTGGTCGCGTCAATGATCACTTTGCCCGGTAGCTTGCCGAGTTGCTTTGCCAGGTCCACCGCGATGTGCGCGGGTGTTGCCACAAGGACGACCTCTGCTTCCCGGGCTGCACTGGGTATGTCGGTTGCGGAGAAATTTTCCAGTTGTGCCAATAGCTGCACTTTGTCATCATGGATATTCCTCGCGCCGATGATGATCTGGTGCCCGATTTTCGCCCAATGTTTGGCGAGCGCGCCGCCGACGTTGCCGTGTCCGATGATGGCAATTTTCATGTTTATATAGTGATTTTGTGATCAGAATAATCTGATAATCAAGTGTATGTAAAATTATACCCCCAGTGCTTCGATGACGAGTTTGGCTGCTTCGCCGCCGCTGTACTGCTGTTGCCCAGTAATCAGGCGTCCGTCGCGCACAGCGAAGGCTTTGAACATACCGCCCGTGATGAAGTTGGTGTTTTCTAATTTTTTTGCTTCCTCCTCAATCCAGAACGGCTGAATGCGCTGCCCCACAAAGCTGTCGGCGAATTGCTCCTCGCTGTTGGCAAAGCCCGTCCAGGTTTTACCGTCCACCAGGAGTTTTCCATCGGAAGTCTTGACTTTGAGCAAGATACACGTTCCGTGGCAAATGGCGGCAACTACTTTTCCAGCTTCGTAAAAATCGGCAAAAAGTTGGTGCAATGGCTCATTGTCAATGAAGGTGTACATCGGGGATTGACCGCCGGTGATAAAAATGGCGTCGTAGTTGTTCACCTGAAGATCGCTGATTTTTTTGGTGTTCTGCGTCAGCGCGAAATGCGTAGGTGATTTTTTAAAACCCAGTGAAATCAGGTCGTGCGCGGAGTAGCCACTTGCATCTTCGGGATCGCTGTAGCCATCCGCCTGCAGGGTGCCACCGTCTGGCGAGAAAATATCCACCTGGTAGCCATGCTCGGTAAATTCCCAGTATGGGTGCGTCAACTCTGCCCACCAGAAGCCAATGGGCCAGCCGGTTTGTTTGGAAACAGCCGCATTCGCCGCGATGAGGGCTATTTTTTTCGGTTTGTCTGCATTCATTACGTTAATACTTGCACTCATGTTTTTATATTTTTATTTTTGCTTCAAAATTATTAGCTACTACATTTTTTAACAAGTATGCTTTTTAAAATTAGATACTTTGTAAAAAATGAGTAAAATTGATTATCAATACTTTATAACATAATATTTTTCTTTTTTAACAAAATTTTAAAAAAGAAGTGACCAATCAACAAATGAATCGCTATGCCTACTTTTGAATATCATGGAAATTTCTATAATAATCCGGTCGAACTGGCGATGGATCAGATCGGGGGCAAATGGAAAATGCCTATTTTATGGCGTTTGAAAGATAAAACCTGGCGCTATAGCGAATTGCGAAAGAGCTTCGAAAAAAACAACGCGAAAATCACGCACCAGATGCTGACCAAGCAATTGCGTGAACTCGAAGACGACGGTTACATCAGTCGCAAAGTCTATCCGGTGGTGCCGCCGAAAGTAGAATACAATATTACAGAGAAGGGCTTAGAGACGATTCCAGTTATCGAAGCGCTACGCAATTTCGGCATTGCATTGATGCAAGAGGCAGGTTTGCAAGAATAAATAAGCTCGTGGCGCGTTTCTGCTTCAGCATTTACCTGGCGTTTGCAAATCCAAACCGACATCTAAACAGCGATAGAAGGATTCCATATACTCGATCATCTCCTGGCGGGCTTCCTGATTCAAAGGCTTAAACCTGCGGATGCAATCCATGAGCGCCTGCTTTTTGCTTTTGAAATGCTCAATCGTGGGCGACAATTCTTCTACCTTTTGCGCGGAGCCGAGAAATCTGCGTTCGCGTACAGTTCTGATGCCAATAGTGGGGTCGGGGATAGCGTAAGGCGCACTGACCAGTCCGGAGAAGTCAAAATCGTAGGGAACAACAAGGAATCCACTGCCGTCTTTGGGGCGCAGCAACTTCATATTGCGCAGCATCTTCAACGACCAATCGGTGTTGCCTACCATGTACTGAAATAGATCGTGAATATACAATTTGTCTATCTGAAAACTATCTACGGGCAGGCTGTAACAATCTTCACAAACTCTGCTGTTGAATCGCGTTCTCATTTCGTCTTCATCTTCCAGCAGGATCCCATAGCGGGTAAAGCCACTGCCGCTCTCGCTGTCGCGATACCTGATTTTTAGCAATTGCACACGGTAGCTTTCCTTTGCGACGATTTGGTAAAGCTTGTACGTGAGATACTCGCGCAGGATATTTTCGTCGCCCTGCTCGTTGTCCACGCAATGTGTCACCAATTTAAAGTCATTGTGGTCATTCAAGCCGGCGGCTTCCAGCTCTTTTTTGGAGAAATTGACAAAAAGCGGTGGAAATGGACAGATCCTCCGCCGAAACTTGCCTCTGACTTGCAGTTCAATGTTCCATTGCCATTTTTTGCCATTTTTGTCTTTGTAGGAAAAGATACCAGGCATTTCCTCTTCCGTCAGTTTGGTATTCACCAGCGAATCGAGGTCGGTTTCAATTTCTACCCTGATGACTTCGTCAAAACCGAGGTGATCAAACACGCTTGTTTCCGGCTGCCTTTCCGCAAAGGTGAGACTGCACAACAATAAAGGAAAGGCAAGAAATAAGTATCCCCTGTCAAAGACTCGTTTGAGGTTTTTCATGGTTGAAGTTTTTCTCTTGTACAAAGGTGTAACAGTCTGCATTAGTTTTCCAGCTTTTTCGACTAAAAAAGTGAGAAATTACGATGGGCGTGAAAAATGTACCGTTGAGTAAACGCCCTCGCTTTTAACACGATTTTAGCATAACAAATAAAAATATCTCCTTGGTGTGCGCGTTTTTGATACACGAACCAAAAACCGAAATCTCCATGACATTCGATCGCAGCAAGTTTGTTCAAATTACCACTTATCTCAAAAATATCGCGCTGATTTTTTTAGTTGCCTTCATTACCGTCAAATGTGATGTGTTGAACGATCTTACGCGGGAGCCATTGCCCAAAGCCGGCACAGCCACACGTCCTACGTCGGCTAATTCCAAAGCGCCCTCGCCCGAGGAGGCGGAACTGCGCAGCGAAATTGTCGGCTATGCCAAAAAATACCAGGGCACGAAATACACATCAGCCGGCAAAACGCCGAAAACCGGCTTCGATTGTTCGGGCTTTACTTGCTACGTGATGAGCAATTTTGATATACGTCTTTCGGCAAGCTCGCGTACGCAGGCAACGCAGGGTAAAGAAAAACCTGTTGAGTTGGCGCAACCGGGCGATCTCATTTTTTTTCGCCGCAACTCAAAAGAACCGATTTTCCACGTAGCTATGGTGGTGGAAAATAACCGCAAAAGCCTGAAAGTCATCCACAGCACCTCGCGCGGCGTAGTGATTGACGATATTCTTGCCTCTGATTACTGGAAGCCAAAAATTGATTCGGCGCGGGACGTGGTGTCCAGTGCGCATTGATATTGTGGCGACTTTTGTTCTCTTTTGTTTTAGTAAAATATCCTATTGAGGAACAACCATCTGCTCAATAGGATATTTTATTTTCGTCAAAAAAAAATTTCTATATTTTGAACTTTAATTGTGTTTAGTATTTTTGTTGCACTTTGAGGGAAAGAAACTTTTTTTCCTTGCGAAAAGTTATTTAACGAATTTTATTCCCAATATTTTCTGAATGCTTCCCCATCAACGTTGCAGGAGCAAATTTTCCGTGTTGAATATTTTGATTTTGGAATTTCTATGTTTGAATTTTCACGAATGAAGATTCTTCATTATAAATACTTTTCGATATATGAAAATATTGTCATTCTTTCATATTTTGGCCCTTGTTAACGGAATCACGTTGGCGTTGGGCGCCTGCAGCCAGGAAGCGGCAAAATCTGGTGGAGCAGAAAAAGAAACCATTTCAAAAACGGAAGTCAAAACGTCTCATTTGGTAGAGCCGGACGACGTGAAGCGCATGATGGACGAAGGCAAAAAGCTGGCGATTATTGAAGTGAGTAAAAAAGAAGACTTTGTTACAGGGCATTTGCCGGGTGCTTTAAACGTGTGGCGACCAAATTACGAAAATCGCGAAGACTACCCTTATGAAGGGATGCGTGCCACCAAAGCGCAAACCGAAGCTTTACTGAGTCGCCTGGGAATTTTGCCGCAGGATACGATTCTGCTGTATTGTCGCGGCGGCAATGTGGATGCATTGCGCTTGTATTGGATACTTGATTTGTACGGGCATCAGCACTTGCTGGTCATGAACGGTGGCTACGAAGCCTGGAAACGACAAGGTTTGCCGCTGGAAAAAGAAATGGTCACGCCGGTGGCGACCGATTATCGTTTTATGCAGCCGGAAAATCGTGTAAAATTAGCTACGATTGACGAAGTGCGCTCTGCAATTGGCGATACAAATGTGATCCTGCTCGATACGCGTGAACTGGAAGAATTCACGGGCGCGCCCTATATTGACAAAGGCAAGGTGCTACCCTGGAAAGACGGCGCTTCAACTTTTGGCAGAATACCTACCGCGATACACATCAACTGGTCGGAAGCGGTAGATTTGGACGGCGACCACCGATTTAAATCGCTCAAAGCTCTAAAGTGGAACTTTGAAACACGCGGCATAACGCCTGATAAAAAAATCATTACCTACTGCCAGTCGGGCGTGCGGTCGGCGCACACAACATTTGTACTCACGGAAATACTGGGCTATCCGAATGTAAAAAACTACGATGGCTCCTGGATTGAATGGAGTTATTATTATAAAAATAATCAAGATGTGCCGATTGAAAGGGATTTGAGCGAGGCTGAACACGCCAAACAATTGGCAGCGTTACAGAAAAAAATAAAAGAGGTTCAGTGATAAATGTTACAAAACAAATATTGCTGATTTCAGAATTTGCGTTCGATTTATTCTAAATTGTAGTGTTACAATGAGCAAAAAGAAAAAACAAATAGGTATCCACGAATTGTATGCACAAGATCCTATTGAAGCGGATCGTCTTGTATGGGGCAGAGAAACCGATCCTGCGTCGAGACGGGGATTCATCAAAAAAAGTGCACTGGCAGCCATGAGTATGGTGCTGGGCGCAAAAATGGTTTTCGCCGAAAATTTCCCGGCTGGTCTGATTCCAGCGGGTTTGGCTGAATCCGACCAACCCTTTGCTTTTCCTGGCAAACACCCCGATTTGATTGTGTTGAACGACAAACCAATCAATTTGGAAACGCCGGCACACCTGCTCGATGATAAAATTACGCCAGCAGACAAGTTTTTTGTGCGAAACAATGGCAATCCGCCGAATGAAGCAACCATAGATCCAAAGAAGTGGACCCTCACCATTGAAGGAGAGTCTGTTCGCGCCAAAAAAACCTACACGCTGGAGCAACTAAAGTCTAAATTTAAACATTACACTTATCAACTCACGCTGGAGTGCGGGGGCAACGGTCGAAAAGAATTCAGCCCCTCAACCAAGGGGTTGCAATGGACAGTGGGCGCGATTGGCTGCGCCAAATGGACGGGGGTGCGCCTCAAAGATGTGCTCAACGATGTGGGCATCAAAAATGACGCAGTGTACATCGGGTATTATGGCAAAGATACACACCTCAATGGCTCGAACGATGTGGTGATTTCGCGAGGCGTACCCATTGACAAAGCCATGCAGGACGAAAGCCTGATTGCCTGGGCAATGAATGACAAAGACATTCCGCTGCTTAACGGTCATCCCTTGCGGTTGATATTTGGCGGGTGGCCCGCTTCTACCTCTGGAAAATGGCTGCACAAGATCGTAGTGCGCAACAAAGTACACGACGGGGCTAAAATGTCGGGGCATTCTTATCGCGTACCATGCAACCCAATAGCGCCGGGCGAGGAAGTGGACGATAAAGATATGTGCATCATAGAAGCCATGCCGGTTCGGTCGGTCATTACTTACCCCAAGAGTGGCGCGACTATTAAACTCGGGCAAAAACTACCTATACGCGGGCATGCCTGGGCCGGCGATTTGGCAATACGCGAGGTGCAATATTCCATTGACTTTGGGCAAACCTGGAAAACATGCACGCTGGAAAAACCAGCCAACAGGAATGCCTGGCAGCACTTCAGTGCGAGTGTAGATTTTCCGAAAAAAGGTTACTACGAGGTATGGGCAAAAGCGACGGACGAAAATGGCGTGTCGCAACCAATGGTGATACCTTCTTGGAATCCAGGCGGCTATCTGAATAACGCTTGTCATCGTATCGCTGTAAAAATCGCATAATTATGTTTTTGAATTTACCGGATAATCTGAATGAACAACAGGAAAAAGGCTTCCAACGAGCATGGATAAGCATGTTGATGATGGTCGTCAACGCCATTAAATTTTTTGCCCTATTGGCGTTTGTATTGGTCATTTTTGCATTTTTTGGCGACTCTATCCTTGATATGCTCAAAAAATCAGCGCCTGTACCGGAGCAAGGAACGAGCGTGGTAGCAGTAGCGGCGGAAGTGGACGAATTCGATAAAATCGAAAACGGCATTCACGTGATGACCGGTCTGAAAGTCGCTGAAGGCTGGGAGGTTGTGCGTGGCGTGTGTACTGCTTGTCACTCTGCTAAAATGGTCACACAAACCAAAGCAACCCGTGAAGGCTGGGAACAGATGATTCGCTGGATGCAGGAAACACAGGGGCTGTGGGACCTCGGCGATCAGGAAAAAATTATCCTCGATTATCTGGCTGCCAATTATGCACCGGAAGAAGCTGGCCGACGCCCTAATTTGGATGTGGAAGCAATCGAATGGTATGTACTGGATATGGAATCGCAGGCAATTCAATAATCAATTAGGAATCAAAAGTTTAAAATTAATAATTTTTATAGAATGGAAAAGTATTGGGAAATTTTTATCAATGCCTATCAAGGATATGCCCGTTATTTGTGGCATGAAATTACACATCCGGGCTGGCACAACTATTTTTACTGGTTGGTCGCAGTGTCGGCTTTCTTCTTTTTCCTGGAAATAGTGTCGCCGTGGCGCAAAGATCAGCCCAAGTTTCGCAAGGATTTCTGGCTGGACTTTTTCTACATGTTTTTTAATTTCTTTCTGTTCTCGCTGATTATCTACAATGCTGCATCTCAGGTAGTTGTGGATCTTTTCAACGATGGGATCAAGGCTCTGACCGGATTCAATCTGCAAGCGTCCAATCCGCTTCGTTCAGCACCGCTTTGGTTGATTCTGCTCGTCGGATTTACCGTGCGCGATTTTGTACAGTGGTGGGTGCATCGCCTCCTGCATTGGTCAGACCGGTTGTGGGAATTTCACAAAGTGCATCATTCGGTTGAACAGATGGGGTTTGCGGCACACTTGCGTTATCACTGGATGGAAAACGTAGTGTACCGCACACTGGAGTACATCCCGCTGGCGCTGTTGGGCATTGGTTTGTACGATTTCTTTATTATTCACATTTTTGCCCTGGCGGTCGGACATTACAATCACTCCAATATTACGG
The DNA here is from genome assembly GCA_964596135.1 of uncultured Saprospiraceae bacterium. GTDB lineage: Bacteria > Bacteroidota > Bacteroidia > Chitinophagales > Saprospiraceae > JADJNW01. The sequence goes on from CAZQTF010000059.1 coordinate 14,681, forward strand.
TGCCGGGCTATGTGACTGGCGGTGTTGTCGGTGGTCTCGTTGGTCTGGCTATTGCTACGGGTGGTTTTGACATCCATTTGTTGCAAAATCCAACGCTTATTCAGCAAGCACTCGTGGTATTTGGCGCGATTGCAGTTGGAGCGCTGGCGCTCGGCCCATTCATGAAAATCATTTTCAACAGCCCGGAGATGCACATTTGGCATCATTCTTACGAATTGCCCAAGGAAAGACGCTTTGGTATTAATTTTGGAATCTCCCTGGCGCTTTGGGATTATATCTTCGGGACAGCGTACATTCCGCACAATGGCCGCGATATACGGCTGGGATTTCCCGGAATCGAAGAGTTTCCGCACGATTTTGTACATCAGAACTTGCACGGCTTTAGTAATTTGGAAACAGAGGAGCGAGTGACAGAAAACGACCTGTCTCAGTCTAAATAATTTAACTATTAATTGTGAAATATAAGTGATCCGGCTGACTGCGTTTGTCGGGTCACTTTTATTTTGTTAACTTGCTTCGCAAAGCGTTGGGGTATGTTTTTATTTCGCACCGAACTGCCTTCTCAGGATTTTGGTTTTCGCATTCGCCATCAAGATTGCCTGATGAGCATTGGCTCTTGTTTTACTGAAAATATCGGGATTCGATTGCGGGATTTGAAATTCAATTCTTTATATAATCCATTCGGTATTATTTACAATCCGATTTCGATGAGTAATATGTTGCACTACCTGCTATCGGATCGCACTTTTACCGAAAAAGACCTTTTTTACCACAACGAGCAGTGGCATAGCTTTATGCATCACGGCAGTTTCTCTGGTTTGGAAAAAGAAGCAACGCTGGCAAAAATGAATCGCGCGCTCACAGAAGCACGGCAATGTCTTCCTAAAGTAAACCGACTGATGATCACTCTGGGTACTTCGCTGGTGTACCTTTTGAAGGAAACCGGCGAGATTGTTGCCAATTGCCACAAATTTCCGGCGCAGGCATTCACCCGGCAGCGTTTGCACATCCGCGATATTGCCGAAGCCTTTGAACCGATTTTACGCGATTTAAAAGAGCGCAACCGCGATTTGCAGGTGATTTTTACTGTAAGCCCCGTGCGCCATATCCGCGATGGTTTTGTGGAAAATCAGCGGAGCAAGGCTGCTCTTCTGATTGCTATTCAACACCTTTGCGAAGACCTGGAGTATTTGCACTACTTTCCAGCGTATGAGATCATGATGGACGATCTGCGTGACTATCGTTTCTACGAAGCGGATATGGTGCATCCCAATCCCCTTGCGATTGATTACATCTGGGAACGCTTCGGCGATGCTTTTTTCGATAAAGAAACCAGGCAATTGAACGCGAAGATCGGGGAAATCCTACAGGCTGCCCAGCACCGTCCGTTTCATCCACAATCCCTTCAGCATCAGGCATTTTTACATAAGCAATTAGAAAAAATCGAAGCGTTGGCAAAAGCGCACCCCCACCTGGATTTTATGAAGGAACGGGAGATTTTCACCGCTCAGTTGGCATAAAAAAAATAATCGGAAGTCGGCACGAAGCCAACTTCCGACCGGAGATTACTGATATGACGCTCATGAATTATCTAACGGCGATTTCCTGGTAGTACGTTTTGTGCGGCGTACTCACCTGCACCAGGTACTTACCCCGGTACAGATGGTTCAGATTGTAGCGGCGTTCTACCTTGAGCACGTTCTGCATCTTGTCTTCAAAAACCGTGTTGCCGCGCTCGTCCAGCAGGGTCAGATTTACGTCCATCAGCCGATTGTTGAACATCATCACATCCAGCGCATCGTTTTTCCAGCTCAGCGTTGGTAGGAAATACGTCTCGCGGGTGGCGGGGTTTAGTACCAGTTCTTTCGCTTTGATGCTAAACGGCTGTACGACCTCATTTCTGTCGGTCAATACCACGATTTTGTAATTGCCGGCTTCCAGATTCTCCAGGTTGAAAATCTTGGCGTATTTCTCGCCAGTGGCCGTTTCATTTTCCAGCACAACACCCTCGGCGGTAATCACCTGAACGGTAACCTGCGCTTTCAGGCGTTCGATGACCACACTTACTTTCTTCTCAAAGCCGGATTGTTCAATGCGTACGTTCGGTACAACTTCAGCAGCGAATACAGTAGCTGTGCTTAGCAGCAGCATTGCAATGACGAAAATTTTTTGAAAAGCCTTCATAATAACAGCGTTTTTGTTTTTAACTCAATTTGTGAATGAATTTCAGTCGGTTATTATCCTTTCATGGTTACAAATGTATAGGTGATTTTCAAGCGGCACTACCATCATTTTGACAAATTTTGATGCCAAATTGATATTTAAACCAACAAAGTGTTATTTTGGGGTTAAAATGACACCACTGTTGTCAAAACTTTATTTTGTCTAAATTTCGCTGCTCAAAACCCTGCTTTATGAAAGGCGCTTTTTTTTGCCAAAAGTTTCAATTTGCCAAAGGCAATGCCTGGTTATTCGACCAAAGTAAAAATCATTCCGACTAAGCCTATTTTTTTCGTAAATCCCCTTTTTTTTGTCGAAAAGGCACTAAAACGATGCTTTTGGCAAGCTTTTTGCCTTCCTTATCGAACACGCCGAATCTTGTGCAACTTTTTCGCCGAAAAAACGACTATAATAATAAAAGCTGCAGCTTTAAAAGTTTGTAATAAAATCATGACAAAATCGCCCTAAAAATGACAACGAAGAAAAACATCCATTACTCTATGCGTGCCTTACCTGCCTTTTGTTCAGGTTTATTGCTGCTGATCTTGGTTGCAGGTGCGAGTTGCAGCCGTTCGGCACAGCCCGCCGCCCCGCAGCTGGGAATCTTTAGTGAATGGAGCCGTCCAGACATACTGGAACTGGAAATCAACACCGACTGGTCGCAACTACTGGTAAATAAAGATGGCGAGCAAGCCGCACAAATTCTCTGGCGCGACGCCGAGGGCAATTCGCGGCAAATCGCAGCGGCAGTTGCCGTAAGAGGCGTCACCCGTCGGGAGGTGTGCGCGTTTCCGCCTCTGAAGCTGAAATTTGATGAACAAGCCTTGCAGAGCATGGGCTTCAACCCTACATATGACAAACTGAAACTCGTCACGCATTGCGTGGATGGCAACGACGAACTGGTGCTGCGGGAGTATCTTACTTACTGATATTACGCAGCGCATAAATTTTGAAAATTGAGTTCATTGACAGAATGA
>CAZQTF010000060.1:0-6556 GCA_964596135.1 uncultured Saprospiraceae bacterium
TATTAATTTACCTTTACAACTCGCTTGGTTTTCAGCTTTTTACCGATTACGAGGTGGTAATAATAATTGCCGGGAGGTAAATGGCGCCCGTCAAAATTTATCTGATGCTCTCCTGCACTTAAGCGCTGATTAATCAGTTGCTTGATTTCATTGCCTCGGCTATCAAATAGACTGAGCCGGACCTGTTCCTCCTCCGAAGTGAAATAGATGGTGGTCGCATCTGTAAAAGGATTGGGAAAACTATATGTTTCCAGCGGGCTTTCATCGGCTGTTTTCAAGCCAAAGGCCTGCTCTGCAGGAGCGTTGCAATTTCTGATAATGGGTAAATAACGAAAATCAGGATATAATAAATTTCTGGCGTTTTCCTCCGGCAACCCGAACCAGTCCATCAGTACCGAACCATACACATCTCTGAAATCGTATTGCATGGGTACACCTTCCTGTTCTTCTACCTCAGCGGGGATTTCGGGGTTTTCACCCCAAATGTGTGGTTGAACGCACGCCCCGAAAAGCAACAAGGGCGCTGCGGTGCCGTGGTCTGTGCCATTGCTTTGGTTGGCGCGAATTTGACGCCCGAATTCGGAAAAAGTCATACCGATTACCCGATGCTCCAAGCCCGCTTGTTTGATGTCTTGCTGAAACGCACTTATTGCATCAGATAGAGTACGAAGCAGTTCGGCATGTTTTCCCTGCATAGGATCGCTGCTGTTTGCCTGATTCGCGTGCGTGTCGAAACCGCCCAGACTGACGACGTAAATTTTAGTTTGTAATCCTCCGGCGATCAGCAATGCCACATTTTTCAGTTGTTGGGCAAGTTCTGTATCCGGATACGCCACATGGTTTATGCCATGGTTGGCTGCAGCCAAAATGCTATCTGCATAGTTGTTGGTCTGACCGACGGTAGAACGTATAAATGCCAACTCCTCGCCATAACGTGTTCCGACATCTTCCGTACTGGTGTTTTCGGCAATGTGTCTGAGCGTAAAAGGATCATTGAGCGACAGGCTGATGTTGGCGGCAGCACCCTGGCAGGTAGCAGAAACGGAGAATCCCATCGAAATGGCAAAGGGCGCCGGGTAGCGGTCATTGGGGTAGCCATTGGGGTAGCCCGGAAATTGTTCGTCGAGATAACGCCCGAGCCAGCCGGTATTCCAGAATTGGTTTGCCGGTGAAGCCGTGCTCCATATTTCCATGGAGCGAAAGTGGGAGCGGTTTTGGTTGGGATACCCCACGCTTTGCACAATACCGAGATGTCCATCTTCGTAAAGCGCTTTCATGCTGGTCATAATCGGATGTAGCCCAAGCGTATCCGTTATGGGGATAACTTTATTCTCTGGAATGATAATTTCCGGGCGGGCATTATACAAATTATGATATTGATCGAGTGGAATAATGGTATTCAGACCATCATTACCTCCATTTAGTTGAATCAGCACCAGTACGCGGTCGGCGGCATCGTTTGCAAAAGAAAACAATAATGGTTTTGCAAAAACCGACACGTTTAACCCGTTCAAAATGACCGGCAGAGTAACCGCTGCGCCGGTGTTTTTTATGAATGTTCTTCTGTTCATTTGATATTCATTTATCAAGAATCGGGGAATAGAATTTTTGTCAACTTAATTGAAATTCAGCGAGTTGTAACATAGATTTTAGCAGCTCTACGATCCGTGCTTCCAGCGAGGACGCCAACTCTGAATTTTCGGGGTTTTGCAAGTAATTTCCATACTCCACCCCCCATTCATAATCAGGCAATCCGGGCAGCAGTGTTTCTTTCAAAATCTGGCGCTGCTCCTCTTTTAAAGGTTTGGGCAGCAAAATTGCAGATAACTCGTCAATCAGCGCGTTTGGATCGTACGGATCATCCAGCGTTGTAATAACTTTTAGTGCATCCACTTTCATGATAGGACCATTTGCCTTGAAAGGAAAATAGCCTTCGGTGAGCACGGTTTCGGCAAATTCCATCCGGAGGGGTAGGGTAGAGGAGTTGAGCCAGATCCGGTAAAACAAAGGCTGCCGGTAGTAAGCACTCCAGCCAGCCACTTCTGGTATTTCGTAATAACTCATCTGCATCAGTTCGGCAAAACCAAACAGGCGGTACCAGGCGTCGTACTTTTGGTCGAGTTTTTCCGGTATTACGATTGCCAGCGGCTTGAAGATCGACATGATAAAATCGAGTGGATTTTTGATCATCAAACCAATGTTGCGCGCGTCAAAAAAATGTTCGCTGGAGAGCAAAGCCTGCAGCGCCGGTTTAATCTCAAAATTATTATTCAGCAGTATCTGCGCCATTGGCTCAATGACCCCGGCTTCGGCGGTTTCTTCGATTTTGTAATCCACAAACCATTGATACAGCTTTCGGCAAATAAAGCGAGCGACTTCTGTTTTTTGGAAAATGATGTCAATGAGATGGGCATATTCTTGATTGCCCAAATTGTTAATTTCCTGAAAATCAAATCGGTGTGACAAAACTTTTTCCGATTTATCGTGGTCGGATAACCTAAACGTAGCCCCGATCGCGCCGGTGTTGTTGGTCGTTTCGTCCACAAATCCGAAGTCCCTCCAGCCGGAAAGCACTTTAGCCATTTGCCGCACGTCGTGCTCTGTATAATTGGTATAATCTCCTTCACCCACCTGCACGCCTTTGCCAATGGTAAATAACTCGAGCAATTCGCGCGCGTAATTTTCATTGGGTGCCTCCGCGTTGTTTCGGTTGCCATTCAAAAATCGCAGCATCGCCGGATCAATCGTCATGGCTTTGGTCAATTCCCGGAAGTTGCCCCAGGCGTGGCTACGCAATAGTGTGACATACCGGTACAAAAACTTGGGATCAATGATGCTGTTAATAGCAAAGTGATTATGCCAGAAGAGCGTCAGTTTTTCCCGGATCGAAACACCTTCGTTCAGCAGCAAGCCGATCGTCCAGCCTTGAAGGCTGCGCTGGCGGTAGTCTATTTCTTTGTCATTAGAGGAAGAGTATGGTGCATTTACCCAGGTTTGACCGACATTTACTTTCCGATCCCTTTTGTAAGAAGGATTGACAGGCGGTTCGGGTGGTGGCAATTCCTCAAAAAGCTTGTCTATCGTAGCTGTCAGCCCGGCTTCAGCCGACCACCGGATGTGGGCTTTGGTAGGGCCAAACGTGCACCGGCGCAACAAATGCGCGGCTTGAGCGAAAGACCACGCACCCGTGTAGGGCGTCAAGCCTGAGTCGGGATAAAATCCGGCGCCCATATCTGAATAGTTACAATTAATTGCAGAGAAATTTGGGGCTTCGCGATTCATAAATGCTGTATTTCAAAAGTATTATGTTTACGTACCTTTTTACAATCTGTTATATTGGTCAAGTAGTCGAGCAAAATTAAGTAGCGGTTTTTTATAAAAATTTGATTGTGAATTGTTTAAAGTCAAATCAAGTGACATTATGCCTGCGTAAACTTTTTTTTGAGATGAATAGAGGGGGGAATTACAGTATCATATAACATTTTGGTGCAATATACGCAATTTAACCAGAAAAAGCGAATGTTGGAAAAAGAAACAATCCTGTTACGTTCAAGATTTTACATTTGGGTAATGAGGCAAAAACAAAGATACCAGGAGCGAGCAAGTCATTGAACCTGAAGCTCTGGTTTCTACGATGGCAAAAGTTTGTAACTTTGTTGTTGCAAATTTAAGAAACGCTAACACTATGGAACTTTTTCGATTCACCAAGCTCCGGATTCAGGTTAAAAAAGTGCTGTATATCACCTTTGCCTGGATGACCTTTGCCATTTGCAAATTTTTGTACGAGTGGACGGTGCTCATTAGTTATCAGTACCCACCGGAGCATTTGAATGTGCCGGTGATGTTTCAGGCGAGCCTGATTGCCGGATTGCTGGGAGGCATCGTTGGCGGAACAATGTTGGTCAGTATGACGGATTATTGGCTGCGCAACAAGCCCTACGGACTGGCATTGTTTTATATGTTTCTTGCCTATTCTTTTGTTTCACTGGTAGTTGTATATTTTACAAATTCATATTTTTATAGCCGGAATTTGGGACAGCCATTTTTTTCGGAAATTGTACAAAATATTGTTTTAGCGTATTTTGTTAGTTTTGATTACCTGAAAAATTTTATTGTCTGGTTGCTCATCGTCTTGTTGACTATTATAGTGTTATTAATAAATGACAAGTACGGACCCGGTGTTTTCCGGGATTTTCTCTTGGGTAAATATTTTCGACCCAAGCGCGAAGAGCGTATTTTTATGTTTCTGGATATGCGTTCTTCCACGACGATCGCCGAAAAACTGGGGGAGGAGCGATTTTTTAATTTTCTGAAAGACATTTTTGAGCACGTTACGCCGAGCATTATTTATTCCAAAGGCGAGATTTACCAATATGTTGGGGATGAGATTATTATCAGTTGGAAAATGAAAAAGGGGTTGAAGAACGCCAATTGCATTCGTTGTTTTTTTGATATTCAGCAGGCTTTATCTCAAAAAATGCCCTATTATCAAGACAAATACAGTATTGCACCGGAATTCAAAGCCGGTTTGCACTACGGGCATGTCATGGCGGGAGAATTGGGGGTAGTGAAACGGGACATCGCTTTCTCCGGGGATGTGCTGAATACGGCTTCGCGCATTCAGAGCAAATGCAATGAAATGGGGGTTGATATTCTCCTCTCTCAGTTTCTACTGGATAAGCTGGCTCTGCCGCCACATACCTTTGAGCCCCGGAAAATCGGTGATATGCTCCTCAAGGGAAAACAGCAGCGCGTGGTACTTTATACAGTGTGAATGAGCCTGGGCAAGACGATCGCAGCCCAATAACCAGTCAAAAGGCGTTAGCGCAATCCGCGCGCCCGCAGGTTGCGTACATAGCGTGCAATATTTTGATTGTGCTGATCCAGCGTTTCTGCAAAAGCATGTAAGCCGGAATCATCGCCGATAGCACAAAAGAAAATGTAATTATGTGTTTCATAATTCAATACCGCGTCAATACTGGAAATGCTTGCCATGCAGATCGGACCGGGCGGAATTCCTTTGTACATATAAGTGTTGTAGGGCGAATCGAATTGGGTATGATATTCGGTAACCCGTTTGGTATCAAAATCACGGCGTGCAAAAACTGCGGTCGGATCGGCTTGCAGTGGCATATCGAGCCAGATGCGGTTCAGATAAACGCCAGCTATCCTTGCCTTTTCTGAATTTTGATTGGTTTCTTTTTCCACAATAGAAGCCAGAGCATACACCTCTTCCGGCGTTAATCCCAAAGCATCTGCTTTCTGTCGGCGATTTTCTTTTGACCAAAACGCCTCGCGCTCTTTGATCATGCGTTCGACGAATTGCCGGGGCGTGCTATTCCAGTACATTTCGTAAGTATTGGGGATAAACAGGCTCATCACATTGTCGCGATTATAACCGATACTTTCCAGATAACTTTCATCCTGCAGCAATGTCAGAATTGTAGCGGAATCCGGCTCAATGAATCGCGCGGCTTTGGCTGCAACGTTTTCGACCAGTCGTTCGTTGGTGAGCACTACTTTTACCGGAGCTTGGGCGCCACCGCGCAAATGACGAATCACGTGAATCATAGACCAGCCGGGCTTCAACTCGAAACGCCCGCTGCGCATTGGGTCGCGTTTGTAATTCATCCGCTCCGCCAGGGTAGTAAAAATTTGCTCATTTTTTATGAATCCCTTTTGCGTAAGCGAATCCAGCACCTGATCGTAAGTAGCGCCGGAGGGGATAAGCACATAATAGTCTTTCAGGTGCAGTGGCACACCGCCTCCGAAAATTTTGCTGTAAACAAAGATTCCTCCAGCAATTATGACCGCCAGGAGGATTGCCAGTCCAGTTCTTGTGGATGATTGCATCAAAAAAGCGTTCGTAAGTTTATGTAATCGTTAAAATTCTGGCGCGGGTTCGGTGCGAAGTGTGCCGGGCGCGTATTGCAAATGCTTTTAAAATGTTTTTTTACAAAAAATATTGTAGAAAAAACAAAGTCCATCGCCTTATATCCTTTGTGCTTCAGTACTGCTCTCGTTCATTAGGGAAATCCTGCGATTTCACATCGCTGATATATTGCTCTACGGCTTCCTTAATCAGATCAAACAAATCGAGGTAACGACGCAGGAATCGCGGCTGAAAATCTTTGGTGATGCCCAGCATATCATGTGTTACGAGCACTTGCCCGTCGGTATGAGGACCCGCGCCGATACCGATGGTTGGAATCCACAAGCTTTCTGAGACTTGCTTCGCCAATTGTGCCGGGATTTTTTCCAGAACAATTCCAAAACAGCCTAGTTCCTGCAACAGTTTGGCGTCGTCCAGCAGTTTTTGTGCTTCGGCTTCTTCTTTGGCACGCACGGTGTAAGTGCCGAATTTGTAAATAGATTGCGGCGTTAGCCCCAGATGCCCCATCACGGGCACGCCTGCCGAGAGAATCCGCTTGATGGATTCGGCGACTTCCTCTCCGCCTTCGAGTTTCACGGCGTGAGCGCCCGATTCTTTCATGATGCGAATGGTAGATTCCAGCGCAATTTTGGAATTGCCCTGATACGAACCAAACGGCAAATC
>CAZQTF010000060.1:6656-17420 GCA_964596135.1 uncultured Saprospiraceae bacterium
TGACATTTTTTCAAGGTTTTGATGGTAATCAACAAGTGAAATTTACGGAAAAAGCATTGATGCCTTATTGTGCCGCTTCACGTTTGATCCTGCAAGATATTAAAACTCATAGAAATTTCTCTTATCTTACCTTTCGTCGGCTAATTGTCATTCTTTGGCGTCCTGCATTTTCGATTTTTTTTACTTTTGCCAAAGTCAGAATCCTGATTTTTAAATAACAACCTGGAATGAAGAAAGGCTTTTGGATTGTATCAGTAATGTCTGTTTTGAGCGCCTGTTCTACCGATTTTGAGTTGGAAGCGGACTGGAAAGACATCTCGATCGTATATGGATTTTTATCTATACAAGATACCGCGCACTACATCCGGGTGGAAAAAGCGTTTCTGGCGCCCGGCAGCGACGCTACAAAAATTGCTAAAATTGCCGACTCGTTGTACTACGACGATAAGGTGCAGGTGCAGTTGCAACGCGTGAACAGCGGACAAACCTTTACCCTCGAGCGCGTGGATGGTACACTCGAAGGCTATTCGCGCGAAGAAGGTACATTTGCTAAACAACCGAATATCCTTTACAAAATAAGGGCTTCAGATATTAAGCTAAAAGCCGGCGAAACAATCCGTCTCATTGTCAACCGGGGGGAAAGCGCCGAGCCGGTCACTGCTGAAACCGTCGTGTTGAGCGAGATTTCGCCGCGCGAGACGAATCCTGCCAATCCTGTCAACTTCGGCTATGAACGCAATGTGAGTTTTGCCTGGGATTCTGATGTATCGGCACAGATCTTTGACTTGAGCTTAGAGATACACTACCGCGAATCGGTGCCGGGCAGTTCCGGAAATTTTATCAGCAAAAAACTCAACTGGACACTGAACTCCGAAATTTTGCGCGAAGACAACAGTTCTGTCCGCACAACTTACACAATCAAAGGGGAAGAATTTTTCCGGTTTATGCAAGCTAGCCTTGAGCCGGTCAACGATCGCATCCGCATTTTCGATAATTTTGATCTCCGAATCACCGGCGCCGGCGCCGAACTTGTAGAATTGCTGCGCGTAGCTCGTGCCAATTCGGGTATTACCAGTTCGCAGGCAATTCCGCTTTACACCAACATATCGGAGGGGCGCGGTATTTTTTCTTCCCGTTCTTCGGCTGTTCGCACTGGGCTTACGCTCAATACTGCATCGCTCGACTCTCTGAAAAATGGTATTTATACCCGCAATTTGAATTTTCGATAGGTTAATTCGCCAATTTGTGGCTGTGTTCATGAAATGAACGCACTCTGGATAATGAGCAAATCGGCGCACCAGCAAATCAGTCCTGCCGTTTTGTCATTCCTCTCCTTTATTCCTGTCAGTCGTTCACGCAAAACAGATTGATTCTGTGCAAAAATGACAATTTGACCCGCTTTTATGGAAAAAATGCTGCCTTGGCACAAGCCTTGATGATATAGAAATGTCAAATTTTTAATTTTCAAAGACCAGCAAAACAAAAAGAATATTATGGGTAAAATAATCGGAATAGACTTAGGAACAACCAACTCCTGTGTCGCGGTGATGGAAGGGAACGAGCCGGTAGTGATTCCGAACGACGAAGGCAGAAGAACAACGCCGTCCGTAGTTGGTTTTATGGACAATGGCGAGCGCAAAATCGGCGATCCCGCCAAGCGCCAGGCAATCACCAATCCGACGCGCACGATCTTCTCGATCAAGCGTTTTATGGGACGTCGCTACAGCGAAGTCACCAACGAAGCGGGTCGGGTACCTTATAAAGTAGTAAAAGGCGATAACGATACCGTGCGGGTGGACATAGAAGGTCGCCAATATACGCCTCAGGAAATTTCCGCAATGGTTCTTCAGAAAATGAAGAAAACGGCAGAAGATTTTCTGGGACAGGAGGTAACCGAAGCGGTCGTAACGGTGCCGGCCTATTTCAATGACTCTCAGCGTCAGGCAACCAAAGAAGCGGGTGAAATTGCAGGTTTGACCATTCGCCGTATTATCAATGAGCCGACTGCCGCCGCCCTGGCGTATGGCTTGGATAAGCGCAACAAGGATATGACCATTGCTGTATTTGACCTCGGCGGGGGTACCTTCGATATTTCTATTCTCGAACTGGGCGATGGCGTGTTTGAGGTAAAATCTACTAATGGTGATACGCACCTCGGTGGCGACGACTTCGATCAAGTGATTATTGACTGGTTGGCGGATTCCTTCAAAGGCCAGGAAAATATGGATTTGCGCAAGGATCCGATGGCATTACAGCGCTTAAAAGATGCCGCAGAAAAGGCAAAGATCGAATTGTCTGCTTCCAGTGAAACAGAAGTCAACCTGCCGTATATCACTGCCAAAGATGGTGTGCCCAAACACTTGGTACAGAAACTAACCCGCGCCAAATTTGAGCAACTGATTGATAAATTGGTGGAAAGAACATTGGAACCTTGCCGCCTGGCACTGAAAGATGCGGGCTTGAACAAAGATGATATTGATGAAGTGATTCTGGTAGGTGGTTCTACCCGTATCCCGAAGATCCAGCAGGCAGTCGAGGAGTTTTTTGGCAAAAAGCCCAATAAAGGTGTAAACCCGGACGAAGTGGTGGCGGTAGGTGCTGCAATTCAAGGAGGAGTACTCAGTGGCGATGTTCAGGATGTGCTTCTGCTCGATGTAACACCTCTGTCGTTGGGTATTGAAACGATGGGCGGAGTGTACGACGTTGTCATCGAAGCGAATACCACTATTCCTACCAAAAAATCCAAAGTGTACTCAACTGCTTCAGATAATCAACCTTCTGTGGAAATTCACATTTTACAGGGGGAACGCCCAATGGCAAGAGATAACCGTACGGTAGGCCGCTTTATCCTCGACGGTATTCCGCCGGCGCCACGTGGTTTGCCACAAATCGAAGTAGTATTCGATATTGACGCCAACGGTATTTTGAATGTTTCGGCAAAAGACAAAGGTACCGGCAAAGAGCAAAAAATTCGTATTGAAGCTTCGACTGGTTTGTCGAAAGAAGAAATCGAAAAAATGAAAGCAGAAGCCGCCGCCAACGCCGATGCCGACCGTCAGGCACGCGAGCGCGCTGAAAAGCTGAATATGGCCGATACGCTGGCTTTCCAGACCGAAAAGCAGTTGAAAGACTACGGCGACAAGATTCCGGCGCACAAAAAAGAGGCAATCGAATCGGCTTTAGCAGATTTGAAAGAAGCACACAAGTCGGAAGATCTCAATCGCATTGACCGCGCTACCGAAGCACTCAACAGTGCATGGCAAGCTGCCAGCCAGGAAATGTATCAGGCTACTCAAGAACAACAGCAATCAGGCGCTTCAGGTGGCAATGGCGCACAGGAAAGCGGCGCCGGCGCCGATGATGTGACTGATGTCGAATATGAGGATGTGAGCAACAATAAGTAAAAATCTGATAATACGATGATAAAAGCCCTTCGGTGTTAATCGAAGGGCTTTGCTTTATGTATTGAAAAATCTTTATCATCCCCTAAAACGTTGGACAACCAATGCCCTTTCCACGTTTGCGCCCGCCGCCAATGCTGCTGCTGCGGGAGGAAACGCCGCCATTGTAGCCACTGCTGCCACTCAGGAAATAGGATACGGTAATGCCGCCAATGTGGTACCAGTCTCTATATTCACCGCCGCGTTTATAGTTCACATCGCCATTTTCCGGGCCGGTGATAAGGGCGTTGCTGATTTGCGCAGCAATGCTGCCATTGCCTTCGTACACGTCAAGATAATTGACATTGACATCGCTGATGTCGTCGAGGTAATCGGTAAAGGTTTTACGCCATCCAAATTCCATACCGATAGCCCAGCTGTCGTTGATGATAAATTTGATGCCGCCGCCGAATGGGATGGCAAATTGCGTAAGATTGTAAGGCGCCTGGTAGCCTTCTAAGCCCTGCCCTTCGGTGCCCAGGGATTGCAGGTCAATCCAGTTGCCATCAAATGGTGCCTGTGGATTGAAGCGATACACAGCGCCTCCGCCAAAGAGATAGGGCTTGACCAGGAAATTGTCGTTGCCCAGGGTGAAAGGCGATATTTCACCAGTAAGCGCCACTTCTATGATATTGGATCGAAAACTTGGCCGGATTACCGTTTCGGTCGTATCACCGCTGCCGGTCATGTTGCCCAGCGAAGCACCGAGGTGCAAGGACAGGGTATTGTTGAGATTAAATCGTCCAAAGATACCTCCGGCAGGGTTTACTTCTTCAAAATAGACACCAAATTCTTTAGGTGAAAGGTCGCCGCTGTAAAGCGAGCCTCCCAGCATCACGCCAAGCTCTACGCTTTGGGCTTGTACCACGATAGCTGCGATGCTAATGTTCAATAGGATTAACCATTTTCTCATAGCCAGCAATTTTGGAAATTTTGAGGCAATTTGCTCATTTTTACAATAAAATGCTATCCTCCAACGCCATCAGCCGATGGAATATTTTTTCAGACTGGGCTATAATTTGTTAAACTGGCTTCTAAACATTTCATTATAAAAAACGAGTAGATTATTTGATACTGCTCGCCTTTCATTTCTCACCATTTGCTGTAGCAAGGCACCGGATCGCGGAAGGCTTTGCGGATAGCCTCGCCAAAATTATACGAGATCATCAGTGCACCCAAATAGTACCAGTCGCGACTGGCTACGCCCCGCCGGTAAACGACGTCCACCGGCTCGTCGGGGAGGCTGGGGTTGCTGAATTGCGCAGCCAACGGACCATTGCCATTATACACATCGGCATAATTAACCTGCACACCCCCGACATCATCGAGGTAGTCGGTTTGCAAATAACGACCACCCATTTCCAACGAAATACTCCAGCGATCGCTGAGAATAAAACGAATGCCCACACCCAATGGAAAATTGATTTGCGTGCGACTGTACCGGGCGGCATACCCAGGCAATCCCTGTCCCTCGGTGCCAAGCGGCTGCAACTCGACTAAGCTGCCGTCGGGAAGTTCGCCTTTAGGATTGAAATGAAAAACTCCCACGCCGCCAAATACATAGGGAAAAGTGAAACTCGATTCGGTGTGTCGGATGCGGATGAGGTGTAATTCTCCGGTCAAATTCGCTTCTATGATGCCCGATTGAAACTGATAGCCGCGGTCGGGATAGGCGCCGCGCGCGTCGTCGCCATCTACACTGCCGAAATTGATCATCAGCTTTGCCGACAAACGATTGTTGAAGCTGGTACGCCCAAAGATACCGACGGCGGGGCGGATCTGCTGAATCATGTCTACCGGGCTACTGGGCGAGAGGTCGCCGTTATATGCCATCGAGCCGATGGTGATGCCAATATCAATAGGTTGAGCTTCTAACAGACAGGTAAAAGCCAAGAACAAAAGAGTAGTGTTTATTTTCATGGGAATGAAGTAATTGTTTTCGGGAATTGTATTTTCAGATAGTCGTTTTTTCGGTAAAAAGACAAAAACACTGCGTGATTACAGCCTTTCTATTCGTTTTATCTTATTTGTCATGATCCGTTTGCCTATTGAATAACGAAAAAAGCAAAGATACTTATTTTTGAATGAAGAAATTTAAGATAATTGTTTTTAACAATATTTTGATTTAGAAGCCGTTGAGCGGCAAAAGCATATCAAAACAAAGTCAATTTTTGCATTTAAATGCCAATGTCAACTAACTTAATTGACTTTTGGACTGTTAATTAACGTAGTTTTGCAGGAAATACAATAATAGCCAAAGGCTATTTTGAATTGAATAAATTCGTAATCAACCATTTACCATTAACAATTCTCCAGATTATGGGAATGCGCAGATCCCTGTCGGGCAGCAATGAAGAAAGAGTAAAACTTACCAGAGAAAGGCTTTTCAAAGCAGCACAGATTTTCAAATACATCCGACCGTACAAATGGTCGTTTACAGGCGGATTAGCACTCCTGACTGTATCGAGCTTATTGTTTATGGTTTTTCCGGGCGCGGCAGGCGAGATGGCAAACGTGGCAAATGGTGCCAAGCCAAAGATTGAGCTTACTTTGCAGCAGTTTGGTTTGTTTTTCTTGTTCCTGCTGGTGATTCAGGGGGTATTTTCCTATCTCCGTACTATTTTGTTTGCCAATGTCAGTGAAAAAGGCATGGCAGATGTGCGCAAAGCGCTGTATCAAAGTCTTATTACCCAAGACGTGTCGTTTTTTGAGCAACGGAGGGTCGGGGAGCTTACGAGCCGCATCACCTCGGATGTGGAAAAATTACAAAATGCATTTTCGGTCACGCTGGCAGAATTTATCCGGCAATTGGTGACGCTTGTCTCCGGGATTGCCATTATCGCCTGGCTGACACCAAAATTGTCCTTTATCATGCTGCTCACTTTCCCGGTCGTAGTAGTGATCGCTATGGTTTTTGGACGCTACATTCGGCAGATTTCCAAAAAACGGCAGGACGAACTGGCGAATACCAATGTCATTGTGGAAGAGACACTTCAGTCATTCACGGTGGTCAAGTCTTTCACCAACGAGTGGTATGAGGTGTTGCGCTATAGCAAATCCATAGACAAAGTAGTGCAAATTTCCCTCAAATTTGCCCGAACGCGGGGCTTGTTTTTCATTTTTATCATCACGGTGCTGTTTGGCGCTATCTTTTTTATTCTATGGCGTGGTGCGCTGCTGGTGCAAAGCGGCGAAATGCAGGTCGGCGATCTGTTTTCATTTATTTTGTATACGGCATTTATCGGCGGTGCAATCGGCGGTTTGGGCAGCCTTTACACCGAGCTTATCAGCGCATTGGGTGCAACCGAACGCATTCAGGAAATTCTTGACCGACCAGGAGAAATTCAGCCTCTAAAGGTACCGCTACAACCACACGAACGGCTGAATGGCAAGATCGCTTACCGCAATGTTCGATTTAGTTATCCGACCCGCAAAGATGTAGAAGTACTTAAAGGCATTGATCTGACAATTCAACCAGGACAAAAGGTCGCATTAGTTGGTGCCAGCGGCGCCGGCAAATCCACGATCGTGCAGTTGCTGCTTCAATTGTACAAAATAGATAGCGGCGACATTCAGGTGGATGGAAAATCCATTTATAATTATGATTTATTGAAATATCGCCAAAATATTGCCATTGTTCCACAGGAAATATTGCTTTTCGGCGGTACGATTCGCGAAAATATCCTGTATGGACATCCGGATGCAGCAGAAACGGAAATCATCGAAGCCGCAAAACAAGCCAATGCCTGGGAATTTATTCAATCTTTTCCGGATGGTTTGGAAACCATCGTTGGAGAACGCGGCGTAAAACTCTCCGGTGGGCAACGCCAGCGCATCGCTATTGCCAGAGCCATCTTGAAAGACCCCGCTATCCTGCTGCTGGATGAGGCAACCTCCTCGCTTGACGCAGAATCCGAAAAATTAGTTCAGGAAGCGCTCAATCGCCTCATGGAAGGCAGAACTTCTATCATCATTGCGCACCGCTTAGCCACCATTCGCGATGTAGATTGTATTTATGTATTGGAAAACGGCCGCATCGTTGAACAAGGTACCCATCAGGAACTTTCCATTATCGAAGATGGCGCTTACAATGCATTGGCCAAATTACAATTTGAACTTACATAAACCTTTTTGAGCAAGCAAAAAAACATATCCATTTACCTGTTTTACCTCGGTATCTTTATACTGATCCTGGTTTTATTTGTGTTATACGGCTTTGAAATAACCCATTTCAATCGCACCTTCCAGGCAAGGCAAATGGCGCTCTGGTCATTAGTCGTTGGCATCTCTTTAGGCTTGCTGATATCCCTGCGTTTTATAAAAACTGCGGAAGATGTAACGGAAAAAGTACAAATCATTCTAATCTTTACCATTGGTATCGCTACATTTATGCCGCTATTTGCAAGTTTGAGCAATCGTTTGCTAAGTTTTCACGAAACAAAAGCCATTCCCGTCGAATTTGTCGAAAGTGAAGCTTACGTCAGCGGTCGTTTCGGACTGATAGAAGGGGAAGAACCAAAACCCAATGGCTACCGCACCTATTTTTACCGTGATACCAAACTGCAACGCGTGCTCACCGAAGAACCGCTCTTTCCTGCCGCCGAGCGTGGTGATACCGTCAACTTACCTGTAAAAAAAGGACTCTGGGGCATCGAATTTGTACCCAAATAACCGCAAATTGTCAGCTTACGACGTATTTTTGCCCGCATGGAACTCGAAGAAAATTACAACCTTCAGGCTTTAAATACCTTTGGCATCGCTGCCAACGCCCGTTATTTTGCAGAAGCGCACTCCGAAGCCGATCTGCGCAAAGCCTTTCAGCTACAAATACAACCCATGCTCATCCTCGGCGGCGGCAGTAACCTCTTGCTCACGCAGGACTTTGAAGGTTTGGTCATCAAAAACGCCATCCCCGGCAAAACAATCATTGAAGAAACCGATACACAGGCCATGGTGCGCGTCGGTGCGGGAGAAAACTGGCATCAGTTTGTCTTGTGGTGTCTCGATCAGGATTTGGGCGGCGTGGAAAACCTTTCACTCATACCCGGTACGGTTGGGGCAGCCCCCATTCAAAACATCGGCGCGTACGGTGTGGAATTAAAAGACGTGTTTCACCATTTGGAAGCAATGGAAGTGGCTACCGGCAACATGCGTACTTTCTCACACGCCGAGTGTCGCTTCGGGTACCGCGACAGTGTGTTCAAAAATGAACTCAAAGGCAAATATTGCATCACGCAAGTCTATCTAAAACTCACTAAACTAGCGCATCAAATCAATACATCCTACGGCGCCATCCGCGAAACGCTGGCTACCCATGGCGTAACCGATCCTACCATCCGCGATATCAGCAATGCCGTCATTGACATCCGCAGCAGCAAGCTACCGGATCCGGCTAAAATTGGTAATTCCGGCAGTTTCTTCAAAAATCCGGAGATTCCTGCCGAGCAATTCGCCAAATTACAACAACGTTTCCCCCATATCATTTCTTTTCCCGGGAGTAACGGCAAGATCAAAGTTCCTGCCGGCTGGCTCATCGAGCAATGCGGCTGGCGAGGCACGCGCAGAGGCGATGCAGGCTGCTACGAAAAGCAAGCGTTAGTCCTGGTCAACTATGGCAATGCCAGTGGCGAAGAGATCTGGCGCCTTGCACAAGACATCGTCGCCTCTGTACAGGATACATTCGGCATTACCCTCAGCCCCGAGGTCAATATCATCTGACATATAAGGCATATCCGGCTTACCACAAACCTTAAACAAACGCACATCGGGCTTTCACAGCTTACAATCTGTCTTTGCAATCTTGCAACAGCTCATGCATTGCTTACAATCGCTCAAAACAACCGTACAATCGCTCAAAACAACCGTACAATCGCTCAAAACAATCGTGCAATCGCTCAAAACAATCGTGCAATCGCTCAAAACAATCGTGCAATCAAACCAAACATCCGTGCAGCCATTCAAAACATACTTACAATTGCTTAAAACATCCCTGCAATCGCCCAAAACATCCGTGCAACCGTTTCCGAATATAATAATACCAATTTCAATCAATTACGACGTATAAAATAAAGCTTAAACTTTTGTTTTTAACCAATTTCTGGCATCTCTCATCTCTCATCTGGCATCTGGAATGACATAAACTACCAACCGTCCATTTTCCATGCACATCCAGGTTTTTCCGTTTACAAACGGCTATAAACGTTTACAAACAATTATAATCGGCTACAAACGTTTACAAACGGCATTAATCGTTTATTCAACGGATAAGGGGCATCAAGGTATTTATTTTGTAGTTCAAAAAGCCTATGTCTTATCATCAACATGATACTTTTTCCTATGATCTGGAAGCAGAACTGGCTTCCATGAAACAACGCCTAATTTTAAAGCGATACAGTTGGCGAACCGCCAAGACTTATCTTGGAATGTTTCGTCAATTTGCTTCAGAGATTGCGCCGCAGCATCCGGCTGATCTGGATAAACAAGACATTCGAAACTATTTGCAGAAATGGATAGATGAACGACAGATTGCGCCGGCTACCCAAAATCAGTTTATTAATGCGATTAAATTCTATTACGAACAAGTACTAGGCAGACCTCGCACCTATTATGATATAGAGCGCCCGCGTAAGTCGGATGAATTACCCAATGTATTTAGCGAAGAAGAAGTGCAACGTTTACTGGAAGTGGTCGAAAATCTCAAACACCAATGCATTTTGATGACTATTTATTCCGCCGGGCTGCGACTGGGCGAGGTGATCAATCTTCGCATTGCCGATGTACATTCCGACCGGATGCAGCTATTTATCAAAGCGGGAAAAGGTAAAAAAGATCGTTATACGGTGCTTTCACCACAATTGCTCGAATTATTGAGAAGCTATTACCGGCAATATCGCCCGCAGTACTGGCTTTTTGAAGGACAAGACGGCGGGCAGTACTCAGCCCGAAGTGTGCAGAATATCTTCCGGCGCGCCGTCACAAAATCAAAAGTAAATCCATTTTCCACGGTGCATACCTTGCGGCATTCCTTTGCCACGCACCTGCTGGAGCACGGTACCGATCTCCGATACATCCAACATCTGCTCGGACACAGCTCCAGCAAAACCACTGAAATCTATACCCACATTACACAGCATAAAATGGCCCAACTTCGCAGCCCGCTTGATTTTTTAACCTTAAAAATTACACCCGCACCATTGCCCGAAAAAGAAAAAAAGTCTAATTTAGGCAATGATACATAATGGAAATATACGCCATATGGCGTATACACAAATGTTGTTCAAGATACCTCGCTGCGCTCGGCATCTTGAACAACGGCAGCAGGGCT
>CAZQTF010000061.1:0-17374 GCA_964596135.1 uncultured Saprospiraceae bacterium
GTCCCACAGTTTGGTACGCCAGTAACAGAATGCGCTCGCCATGTGCCAGTCCACTCCTACCACTGGATAATCGTCGAAAGCCGGATGCCAGAAGTAGTTGCGCGTAAATGGCTCGTTGTAGGAATAGGCGAAATCGCGAATCCATACCAACGTATCTGGATAGATATTTACTTTTTTGCGCTTGATAAAAGAATTGCGCGGTGATTGCCCCCGATCGTGCGCAGCTTTTTGCCAGTCGTACCATTCATATTCGTACACCAGCTTGCTGACGTCGAGTTCTTTTTTACCAGCGAAGCGATCGTCGCCCTGGTAAAACAGGTCTTGCAGGGTTTCATCTGCCCAGTCAATGTCATAATCCCAGTCAACTTTTTGTTCACCGGTTTCTTCATCTTCGATGAAGTGATCGAGGTAAACGTGTGCGAGCGAGTCGCGCACCCAATAGACAAACTGGCGGTACTCATTGTTAGTGATTTCTGTATCATCCATGTAAAAGCCCTGGATAGAAATTGCCTTTGGTCTTTGCACAAAGGTATTGCTTACATCCTGATCGCTTGGACCAATGTGCAGCGTACCAGAGGGCACATAAACCATACCGTAGGGGTTGATACCTTTCCAGGTTGGACGATCCAGAACGCCGGTGAGCTGTCCCGTTTCGCGGCTTCCACAGGAAGAAAGTGCTAACACCAGAAATGCCAGTGCGAGTTTGAGTAGATTTTTCATATAACACCCAAGTTTTCCTTCAGATTTTAAAGTACAATCTTGAAAAGCGATCGTAAATATAGATGGTTTAATAATATTATCAAAAATTGGTGACCTATTTTAACCAAAGCCTTTTCCGAATTAAAAAAGCCAACGTTCCAACGCGCCGTTGTGGCGCTTTAGTATTTCGGGAAGAAAATTTAAAAATTGCTTCATTATTGGCTTTGCCTATCGTTTGTAGCAGCATTTGACAATCAACGATCCGCAATTTTTACAACGACCTGGGGTTGTAAATGATCGGTGGTAATTTCCCTTGCCCGATTGGTTTGTTCAGATTGAAATTGAGCATTATTTCGTGCGAGCCGTTGCTCACCGTATTGAGGTCGGACAGCGTGAGATCGTAGGCGTAGGCTAAAGTTAATTTTTCGCTGAGCCTGAAACCCGCGAGAATCGCTACGGCATCGCTGCTGTTGACATTATAACCTCTAAACGAAGCCCCTCCGAAGATATTGTCGTTATAACGCAAGATAACAGAAAAATCCACCTGCGTTTGTGTTAAATCGGATCGCAGTAGCGCGTAAGGGTGTAGCGAGAGTACCCGCCCCAGGTCGAAATGAGCGCCAACGCTGAAGTTGTAGTTTCTTTTCAGAGAAAGCGTGAGCGTACTGAATTCTGCCTGCCCTTCATTGATATTGCGCACCGAAAATCCTGCCTCTATTCGTTCGGTTATAAAGTGCACGCCGGCGTGAAACGTGGGGACTGTTGCAGTTTCTGCGTTAAGCGGTAGAATCGGATCATTATGGTTGGGATTGCCAGGTTCAATGTACGAACCATCAGGCGTGCGGAGTTTTGAACCGTCTAACTCGCGCTGAATAACACCGCCGCCTACTCCTAAAGCCAATATTCCTCCGCCCAATTCTTTCTGGTAGCTATATGACAAAAGTGCGGATGTCCAGCGCTCTGCACCAAATTCATCATTTTCTACATTAATACCCACGCCGCCGCTGGCGATGTATAAGGGCATGTGTGCGCTGATATTTTGAGTTGTAGGGCTGCCGGTCAGTCCCGTCCATTGTTTGCGGTATACGCCGGTGATACTGAGCGAATTGTCCAATCCGGCATAGGCAGGATTCCACCCCAATGGGTTGAACATATACAGGCTGTATTGTGCGGGCTGCTGGGCTTTCCCCCACTGCCACAGCAATAAAAACGTGATTAGCGTAGCAAAATATCTCATTATATCTGGTTGCTGTTGTTGCTAAGGTTGCTGTTGTCACCGCATGGTAATCCTAATACGCACGGTCAACGCTTACTCAATATCCAATATTTTTTTTGCATCTTCAATATTTTGTACCGGCATTTGACAGGCATAGTCCCGACAAATGTAGATGTTTGTCACGCCGTTTGCATTTCTGCCTGCCAGCAATGGAAAGTTTTCGTCGGCTTCGGAGCTTGCCATCAGTACTTTATTGGGAATATACAGATGATTGATGTCCGCTGCCAATGCTTGCGATTCGCTACCGATAACCGCAATTTCGTGCATGGGATAAACCAAACCAAAGAGCGCATTTGCCCAACGCGCAAAGGAAGCCGGATAGCGTTCTACGGCATCACGCATGGCTTTGAGCATGTGTACGGCAATTTCCCTGTAAGTGTCTTTGCCGAGTAAAATGCTCAATTTCAATAGATTGTGGATCATGGTGGAGTTGCCGGAAGGTGTGGCATTGTCGTACAATTCCTTACGCCGCAGCGGAATATCCTGCTGGGTGCCGGAGGTGAAGAAGAATAGTTTGCTCTGCTCGTCGTAGAAGTGTTGGATGACAAAATCCGTCAGCTGGCCGGCTTCTTTCAGCAAATTCGAGTCAAAGTTGATATTGTAAACCGCCAGGATCGCCTCGATCAGATTGGCATAATCATCCAGAAAAGCCTCATATTGTGTACTGCCGTTTTTATAGATGTGATGGAAATGCCCTGCGGGCTGGCGAAATTTTTCCAACAAAAAAGCCAGGTTGCGTTCTGCTACTTCCCGGTATTTGGGCACGCCCAAAGCTGCATGGGCGCTGGCGTAGGCGCTGCACATCAACCCATTCCAATCGAGCATGATTTTGTCGTCCGTTCCGGGGCGAATGCGTTGATTTCTGGCTGCGAACATTTTTTCTCGGGCAGTTTTCAATCGCTTTTTTAATTCGCTGACGTCAAGGGAAAATACTTCTGCAAATTCTTCAAATGACTGGGCGCGCCACAGAATGTTTTTTTCTTCCCAGTTACCTGTTTCGGTTACATCGTAAAATTCGCAGAACAATGCAGCTTCTTCGCCCAGAATGGCTTCCGCTTCCGATTTTTGCCACACATAATATTTTCCTTCCTCGCCTTCGCTGTCAGCATCCAATGCTGAATAAAATCCCCCCTCTGGGCTGGTCATTTCACGTTCAATAAAATCAAGGGTTTCTTCAATGGTTTCTTTGTACAAAACGCTGTCGGAAACGCGATACGCATCGCTTAATATTTTGATCAGCAGCGCATTATCGTAAAGCATTTTTTCGAAATGCGGCACAAGCCAGGCTTTGTCGGTCGCATAGCGCGCAAAGCCGCCGCCCAACTGATCGTAAATGCCTCCCTGAATCATCCGGTCGAGAGAAAACAGTACCTGATGGAGTGCTTCTTCTTCCCCGGTATGGTAATGATATTGTAGTAAATATTCCAGCGACATGCTGCCGGGAAACTTGGGGGCACCACCAAAACCGCCATTTTCGCGATCGAAGCGATTTTGTAGTTGATAAAAAATGTTTTGCAGCAGCACCGGCGTGAAAAGTGTATTTTCTTTGTGAGGCGCTACCTGGTCGCCCAGAAAAACCGAATCCGAACTTTTGATAATCGCCATGAGGCGCTCCGCCTGTTCTTCGACTACTTCGCGGCGATGGTAGAAATTCTGATAGATATTTTGCAACACCTGCATCCAGGAAGGGCGATTGTAAGCAGGTTTCGGTGGAAAATAGGTGCCGGCATAAAACGGGCGCCCATCGGGCAGCAAAAAACAATTGAGGGGCCACCCGCCGGAACCAGAGATAATCTGGCAGGCTTCCATGTAGATAGAATCTACATCCGGACGTTCTTCCCGATCCACTTTGATATTGACAAAATGCTCGTTCATGAACGCTGCAATTTCTTCATTTTCAAATGATTCCCGTTCCATTACGTGGCACCAGTGGCAGGTGGAATAACCAATGCTCACCAACAGCGGTTTGTTTTCACGGCGTGCTTTTTCAAATGCTTCCGGCTTCCAGGCGTACCACTCTACCGGATTATGAGCATGTTGCAATAAATATGGGCTGGTTTCGTACTGTAAACGATTCATCTGGGTTATTTTAACATCCGCATTGCTTGTCACATTGTTAACCAGTAACCTCCGTGTTTGGTTTATACTGTTCAAATATATCTGTTTGTAGCGCTTGCATCCGAGGGCTAATTGATAAAACTTAGCATTTGCCCGAAGCTGAGTCATATGAGGGGCGTTGGTTCTGAAATAATTTTCAGAATGACCGTATTTTTATAGTCTTATGACCGTATTTTTTGATAATTAATGCACAACTTGAGTTCTTATTATGAAATAGAATTATGAAGGTAATCAATGTACTGATTGTTGAAGACGACCCCATCTATTCAGTTGAGTTGGAGAGGATCGTTCAGGAGTCCGGCTATCATGTGCTGGAGGTGGTGGATAATTCGGAAACTGCGCTTCGGGTCGTTCAAACCGAAATCGTGCACCTGATATTAATGGATATCTCAATCAAGGGGCGATTAAATGGGATTGAAGTGGCAGAACAACTGGCGCCCCTGGGCATCCCCATCATTTTCCTGACCGTTTTTGAAGATGACCAGACTTATATGCAAGTGAAGCAATTGGGAGCGTATCGCTATATCGTCAAGCCGGTAAAAAAGCTGACGTTGCAGAATGCCATTGAATCTGTACTTGTAGGCACGAAGGAACCTTCGGTCAAAATGGAAATGTTGAGATTGTGGCAAGAAGACACGGCGCTACGCAACCATATTTTTCTAAAGACTGGCAACAGATTAATGAAAATAGATTTAACCAAAGTCGCAATCATTGAATCGGATGGGAATTATGTGACATTATATACGGAAAATGGTAAATACGCGGCAAAGATGTCTTTGAAACGCATTAAGCAAAAAATATCTTCCCGACAGTATGTTCAAATTCACAGGAACTACATTGTCAATATTTTATATATAAATACAATTGACAATAAATTGAATCAGGTCGATGTTTTAGGAAAAGGTTTACCGTTGGGAGTGACTTACAAAACACAGTTTATGGAACGCTTAAATAGTTTAGGTGAATAAGGGATATTTACCCATCACCTCTATTCGTATATCCATCATTAAAATAATGTTATTCGTCACTTTTATCTTGCGAATGTCATCATTGTTTTTCATCTTTTGCGGATATTTGCTGTAAAAGTTGGTAATAAGATTATTAAAGCGACTGCCCCGTGTGTTGCAGTTAAAATTGCTGAAAAATGCAAGCTTTAAAGGAATTAGTGTACATAGTCAATAAAAACAAGCTCCGCACCAATGGCGCGATTCGTTTGCCCTTTGCCGAGGGATCCAACCTTCATCAACTGTATGAAGGGATTAGTCGGGGTACTTTCCAATCAGATGAAGAAGCGGCGACAGCAATCTGTCAAAATCCGGAACCCGGATCAAACTATCGCAAGTTGAAAACCCATCTCACTAAACGCCTGATAGATGCACTCTTTTTTATTGATTTGAAAAAACCTTCTTACACGGATCGTCAGCGTGCTTATCAGGAATGTTACAAAAACTGGGCAGCCGTAAAAATCCTTTTGGGCGAAAATGCTCGCGAAGCCGGCACCCGCATTGCTAAACAGGTTTTGACTCAGGCGGAGAAATTCGAATTCACCCACATTTGTATGGACATTACCAGAACGCTGCGGATGCATTACGGCGCCATGATCGGGGAAGAAAAATTGTACAATCATTACAAAGAATTATATCAACATTATCAACAACTTTACTTGCTGGAAAACCAGGCGGAAGAAGGCTACACCGAGCTTATGATGCAGCAATCCCGAAGTAAAAATAATAATCAAGGCATCAAGCTTTTAGCAGAACTTTATTATCAGGAACTGGAACCTGCCTTTGAAAAATACCACTCGAA
Source organism: uncultured Saprospiraceae bacterium (assembly GCA_964596135.1). Classification (GTDB taxonomy): domain Bacteria; phylum Bacteroidota; class Bacteroidia; order Chitinophagales; family Saprospiraceae; genus JADJNW01. Next base: position 5,900 of record CAZQTF010000061.1, read on the forward strand.
TGATCTTCTTTTTTATGGAACATTGATCCGACTCACTGCTTATGCCGCTGTCAACGATTACGCAGGCGTGCTGCGGGTATGCGAAGAAGCGATCCCGCGCTTTGAGCAAAAACCCTTTGTCGCACGGATTCCCTTGCAGGTCTTTCAGTACCAAAAAATTATCAGCCTGATTCAACTCCGGCAAATCAGGGAGGAGGATTTTGGCAGGCTTATCGCAGAAAAGCCCAAATTTTTAAGGGAAGGCACCTACAATTGGTATCGCTTTCAGGAAGCTTTCATTATTCTCGGTTTGCACACGCGGCACTATCAGCAGGCTTTTCAAATTCTGACGCATGCGGTTCGCCATGAGCGATTTGAGTTTTTGCCCGCTGATCAGCAGGAATACTGGAAAATTCTGGAAACATACTTGCAGTATCTGCATGAAATCGGTAAAATAAAGATAGTCGGTGAGGGGCATATTTTTCCAAAATTCGGCTTGGGAAGATTTCAAAATGAAACATTGATCTCCTCCAAGGACAAACGAGGTATAAACGTGCCGATTCTGATTGCTCAATTGTTGTTTTCAATTAACCGAAGAAAATTTTCGCAGATTGTGGACCGTATCGAAGCGATCGAGCAATACTGCAGCCGTTATTTGCATAAACGGGATACGATCCGCGCTTTTTATTTTATAAAAATGCTGCTGACTTTACCCAAAAATGGTTTTCATAAGGAAGCCATTATACGAAAGTCTGCCAATTATTTTAAACGTTTGCAGGAATATTCTCTTGATATAGCAAACCAATCATTCTTTATTGAGATTATAATATTTGAAGATCTCTGGGAAATGGTTTTGGAAAATCTTGACCGTAAATTCACCCGAATACCCAAACAACAAGCTAAAGTCGCGGAAAACTCGTAAAGTTTTTATTTCCTCTGACATTCACATCCAAACAGTAACACAGAAAACACAAGGCAATTGAATCAATGATGAATTGATTCACATCAGTTTTTTGGTAAAAACTGATCCCGGCATGTTTCAGCCTCGCTGAAAACAGTGCTTCCATTGGAAATTGTCTTGAATCATATTTTTTAACAAAAACAGGTTTACTATGGAAACAATTTTCAGTAATTCCTCATTGCCTCCAACTTTGGGATTGGGAGGTATGATTCTGACCCTTCTCAGCATTATTACGGTTGATACGATCGGCCCGTGAGGAAATCGAAGCAGGAAGATGCACTCAGACCGGCAACAAAAACATAATCTTATCGGGCAAAATTGATAACTACAACTTGCCATAGATCTTACGATGGCCGGTTTGAATCAATTTCTTTCTGTTCGTTTTGGGGATATGCCAGGCTTCATTGCTATAATGAAGCCTTTTTTACAAACCTTTTTCAAAAAGCGCTTATTTCGATTCTTGGACGTAATATCTTGCATAAAACCTCGCTCTCTTCTTTTAACATCGGTGAGTGATTTCAATTCCGATAAAAATAGGTATTTTGTGGTATGGAGCCTGAAACTAACCGAACGGCGATTGATGAATCTGTTTTTTGTGAACAACATACATCCTAACAATTGATTTAAAAAACGGAAGGATGCGTAATTTTTTCTATTTCATCCACTGGTGGATATTATTATTACCCGATGTTGTTATAGCTCAAGAGTACCTCGTTGATATAGAATATCTTGACATGGAAGACGGTTTGTCCAATCGTTTTGCCAAAGCTATTTATCAGGATAGCAAAGGCTTCATCTGGATTAGTACGGGAAGTGGACTTAACCGATTCGACGGGCACAATTTCAAAGTATATGATAAGCAAAAGGCGGGGCTATGGTCTGATCAAATCGAATTTGTGACCGAAGACATATTCGGAAATATCTGGATTATTTATTCTCCCAAGCGGATTAAGACATACTTGAATCATTTTTCCTTACATCATTTGATAGTGGAGGTTTTAAATCCTAATACAGGTGTTGTACAAAAATTAGAAGAAAAATACCCTGCTATAGCTTCGATATCGGATCAGCAAATTACCACCGTCAGAAGGGATCATCGCCGGAGAATTTGGATCGGTACTTATGAAGGGGGCGTTTACTGTTTTGATGGTGTTTTACGGGAGAAATTGCCCAAAAACCAGCATTCGTTTATCCGGCAAATTTTGCCCAACAAAGATGATACGTTTTGGATACTGAATGGTGCGCAACTGGAGGAGATAGATAGCGCCGGATGTGTGGGGAGTTCTGATCCGGTTGATTTTTTTGTGTCTAATGAAATAATGGCAGATGAAAGCGGCACGCTCTGGCTGGATGCCAGCTACATGCGCCAGGGCGAATATTATACCCAAACCTATTTCAAGGAGAGAGGCAAACCCCTGCAGGTTTTTGCCATACGGGAAAGTCGTTCCGCGCGACCCCGTTCGCTTATCACCAGTTGGTATCATTTTGTATATCCGTTGCCAAGCGGTGAGTTGTTTTATTTAAAACACACTGAAAGCCAGGAGATTGTGCTTTATGACAAACAGGGGTTGAAAATGATGGCTATTCCAATCGTAAAGTTAAATGAAATCGGGCATCTGAGCGCAGGAATATGGAGAACGGTTTTAGTGGATAATAGTGGTTCTATATGGATATGTACCGTAGATGGCGTCATCAGAATGAGTATTTCAAAAAATCCGTTTCAACAGTATTTAGTAGCAGAAAATGCCGAGAGCACGAGGGGGATCGCGCAAATTAGTAAAAATCGCATATGGGTAAATACGCACGAGGGCTGGCGGATTATTGATCTGGAGCTAAAAAGGGTTGTCACTCGCTTCGACGCCCGGCAGAAAGGCATGAAAAATTTTTACTACAACCAGGGATACGGGGCGATTTGTGTTGATGGGAAATATATGTTACTGGGGGCATATGGTATGGGCTTTTTTACATTTGATCTTAAAACGCAGGTGTCCAGATTTAGTGACATTGAGGGCGATGAAGGGGAAGGTGTGCCTTTTTATTCGAATCGAGTCCGGAAGGTTCTACTTGGTACCAAACAAGGATTGTATTATTTCGATGCTGCCCGGCATACTATTTTGCCTTTCGAATCCGCCAATGGCAATAAATTTTTGGATAACAGAATTTTCAGTATTTCCGAAGATGAGGAAGGAATTTGGCTGGCTACGGATGATGGGTTGTTGGTGCTGGACGAAAAACAAGGCATAAAGGCGCGGTATCACCATTTTCCTGATAATCAGATCGTGCATATGCACCGGGATGGACGAGGAATTTTCTGGCTGGCAACACGTAACGGGGGATTGCTGGAGTGGGATAGGAAGATAAATCGTATCCGCCAATACACTAAGGAAGAGGGTTTATCCGACAACACCATTTACGCGGTGTACGAAGATGGCAAGGGGCGGTTGTGGCTTCCCAGCAATTTCGGATTAATGTGTTTTGATAAAGAGACGCATCAGGTGACCACATACATGCCCAGGGATGGAATCACGCATGAAGAATTTAATTTTACGGCTCACTGCCGCCTGGACGATGGCCGGCTTGCTTTCGGAGGGCTGAACGGCATGATCGTTTTTCATCCCGACTCCATTGTCTCTAAGGCGTACTCCGTTCCTGTTCTTTTGACGTCTTACGAAGAAATGGACCCCGTGACCGGAGAAATGATTGAAAAAACGGATGATCTTCTTCGCAATGGATCTATTCGCCTCGAGCATGCTGTTAAATCCTTTTATCTGAAATTTGCTCTGATGGATTTTAACCACCCCGATCAGCATCGTTATTCGTACCGGATCGAAGAGTATGATCAAAACTGGAATGCAATAGAAGGGCGATACCTGCGGGTTAATAAGCTTCCGGCAGGGCGATATCGGCTTCGCATCAGAGGGCAGGGGAGCTTCGGGCGCTGGTCGGATCAAGAACTGGTGCTTCCGATTTTTGTAGCCAAACCATTTTATTTGCAATTATGGTTTATCGGATTGTGCATTCTGACCATCGCGGGAGGCGTGAGTGGTTTTATCTACTGGCGCATCGCCAACCTACGCGCTTCCGAACGACGCCTTGCCGCAGAAGTGAAAGCACGAACCAAGCAATTGGAAATTCTCAATCAAACAAAAGATAAGCTTTTTTCCATTATCGGGCACGAACTTCGAGGACCGCTGATTTATTTTCAAGGAATCGCCCAAAATCTGGACTATCTTCTGAAAAAAGGCGACTGGCAGCGCGCCAGAAAAATCGGTGAGAACCTCCAGTCTTCTGCCAAAGGAATTGCACACATACTCGATAATTTGCTGTACTGGGGGCTGACGCAAAGCGACCGTCTTCCTCACCGTCCCGATTGGATCGCTCCGGCGGGGATCGCTGCCCAGACCATTGAATTTCTGGAAGATGTAGCTCGGGAAAAAGAGATTACCTTGGTCAATCATATTCCCGATCATTTTCGTGTTTATGCCGATGAAAGGGCATTGTTTATTATTTTCAGGAATCTTCTCGACAATGCAGTCAAATTTACCCCGAAAGGCGGCGTCATCACTTTTTGTGCAAAGATGCTCGACGATACGGTTAGTCTGGGAATAATGGATACAGGACCAGGCATAACCGAACAACAGATACAATCCCTTTATAACAGAATGATTTCGTCTGGTGTTGGCACCCGCGGCGAGAAAGGAGTTGGGCTGGGATTGATCCTTTGCCGGGAACTTGCCGAAAAAAATGGAGGACAACTCAAAATTGAAAATCAGGAAGAAGGAGGCGCTATTGTCCGCATTTTTCTGCCTGCCAATCCCCCGCTCAATGCCAAAACAAATACCGAAAAAATTGATCTTTTTGAAAGATAAGAAAAAGAGTATTCACCAAATTCTCCTTTACTCTTGTTTGTTTAAATTTCTGATTATCATGATTTTAGATATTTTTTTCATAAGAAAAGCAATATTGATGGGGGAGCAAAATTGAACTTTTTGTCATGGATTTTCGGAGTTATGAGTTTTATCTTTGTAATATCATTTCATTTATGCCTTAAAGTAGTTTTTGTGTTTATTTGTTTGGGTTATTATTAGATAACTTATCCATGCCAAAGAAAGGATAAGTTATCTCTTTTTTGGGGAGTACAGTTTACATTCTGGTTTATGTCTGCTAATTTCGATTGCAATACTTTCATTTTCAGCTGATTGCGTGCGAGGTTAAGCGGCATTTCACTTTCAGAATTTGGCGGATTTCTTCCAGTTCTACGTCATAGGGCTTGTACACCGCTCCGTTGTCAGAAATTAATCGCAAACGCCTGACGATATTACCTTCCTTTATTTGCTGAATGCGCTTGGCAACCACTACATCTGTCACGATCACGTACACTTGATTGTCGCGGAGCGGTTCGCCGCGCTCAAGGGGCTGGCATATCACCACATCGCCATTGGTGATGGTAGGCAGCATACTATCGCCACTGATTTCAAAAGCAATCAGATTGCCTTCGTATCCTGGGATGGAAAATTTTTGCAGGGAATCCAGAAAACTCCGCTCCTGATGCTCGAGTGCATAGCCTGCCAGCGCGCGTTCCGGCACCAGTGAAATGTTTTCGCGCCACCCTTTCTGGCGCTCCCTCCACGAATGAGTAGGGATTTCGTCAAAAAGAGGCTGTCCTTCCAGGAACATCTCGTCGCTACTGCCAAAAACGTAATTGGCGTCAATGCCAAACAATTCGAACAATTTTTGTAATTGCTCAACGGTAATATTTCGCTGCCCCTTCAGGATGCTGTTGATCACGTGGTTGTAGGTGCCCAGCTTCTTAGCGAGATCGGATTTGCCCTTAATGAAGTTGTTTTTTTCCAGCGTTTCGTACACTTTTCGAAAACGTTGATTGACAATATTATCTGAAAAATTGCTCATTTTAAATAAAAATGTTTTAAAAAGATTTGTTTATAAAAACTATTTGTTTTAAATTTGTCGTGCAATTACATTTTTTGTACTTGCTTTTTCAAAAAAATAGTTGATAAAGATACAAGAAGTTTTGATAAAAACAAAAGTATGAAAGCGCATCAATCAAATGGTTTTTCTTCGGCGGGGCGCGTAAGACAGCCCATGTCGCGTACGGCAAAAGCGCTTGATAAAAGCGTGTACGTCACGATTTATGATGTAACGCTGGGCTGGATACTACGGAAGCTATGGCTGGGGCTGCGAAAACTTTTCGTGGCAACAAAATATCAGTTGCACAAATCAACCGCCGGATTTTTCCTAGGGTGGCGATTGTCATGGTTCAAAATTGGTTTAGCAGGAATTGCCGTTTTTATCATCTTAAAAAAAGATGTGCAATTTTCTATTAATATGAAAGCGCCTGCAGCCACTCTGAAGACGCCGGCAGAACAAGTGCCCAAACCAACCCGCGCCAGCCATCAGACGCAGGAACTCAGCCTATCCGACGCAGTGTCTGCTTGGGCTGGCAACTCTCCCAAAGCTGCTTCCATTGAAGAATTGAACGAGCAACAAGTGAAAGGATACATTCACCGCTTCACGAAAGTAGCGCAGGCGGAAATGCAAAAATTTGGCATACCGGCGAGTATTAAAATGGCGCAGGGTATCGTCGAGAGTGGCGCAGGTGCTTCGGACAATGCCCGGCAAACCAACAATCACTTCGGAGTGCCGCTGTCTGGAACCTCGTATGACAGCGCCTGGGAAAACTGGCGCGCGCACAGTCTTTTGTTGCGTGGGCAGTATCCGCAGTTGTTTGAATTGAGCAATAGCTACAAAAAATGGGCAAAAGCTTTAAAAGAACTGGGCTACAACTCAGACCAGCATTATGATCAAAAACTGATGGATGTGATTGAAAAATATCAATTGTATCTGTTGGATGAAATGTAGCGATTACATCATATTTCCATCGAAATGGGCACTTTGGAAGAATCAATTTTCCAGAAAAACGGCAATTTTTACTCAAAAGCTTCTCCTTTGTTTTTTGCAGATTTTTGTGTTGCTGCTATCGCCTTTTGTTGTGCTCATCCGATTGGCAGTGCTGATGCACGAGCAGTACGGCTTTCAGGCTTGGTTTTGCTTATTGGTGGGCGCTTTGGCAGCGGCGGTGCTGTTGTTTTGTTACATGCTTTATTTGCAGGATCGGCTCATTGGTAAAGCGCTCTCTACGAGGATTTTACACAGGACTTATGCTGTTTTGCTGGCGATTGTTTTAATGTATTGTGTTAACAGCGTCTGGTCTATTTCGATTGCCAATGTAAAGGAATCGGAGGTAAAAAAGGAATTCCGGTGCCTGCATCCGGTGCTGCGGCTTAGCATTAGCACTTTGATTTTGCTGGATAAAAAACTGATCCTGACCGATGCCGAGCGCAAGCCCGAAAACTACCGTCAAATGGGGCTTCCGTCCAAAAGATATTCTTTGCATTATGTGCAAAGCACCGGCTACGCGCACGCAGTGGATATTCGCACCAAAGGGCATGGATGGATACGCAACAAGTTGATTCAGAGTTATTTTGAATTAATGGGCTTTAGCACTTTGTTTCACAAGGGTACTGCTGAGCATTTGCACGTGTCTCTGAATTGCCGCGATTATCCGGGAGGAATTTGATATCGCCAGTGCTACGAGATGTAATAATATCATTATTTTTTTATTACAATGTTTTCTTGTAATAGTTTTACCTCAGGATCCAGCCGAACACTCTTCGGTGCGCTTTCTATTTTTATTATGAAATTTTGGTCTTGTTGTTGGATGTACAGCTGCTTCATGCGTGTTTCTCCATTATCATCCGTGATAGCCACTTCCAGCGGAAACTGGAACACCGTTCCTTGTTGCATTTGCTGAATATGTAATAAAAGTTCCTGTTTTTTAGCATCATAATCCCATATTACCTCAAGCTGTGGATGCCCCGCTGTGAAAATCCACTGCCGGAAAAATTGTTGTAACTCTTTACCGCTAATTTCTTCCATTACTTTTTGAAAATCAACAGTCAACGCATTACTAAATTTATAGCGATCATAATACGTCCGCGCACCTTTCCAAAATACCGAATCGCCCACTTCCTGCCGCAGCATGTGGAGTACCCAGCTTCCTTTCTGGTAGGAATTGGTATTCAGAAGTTGATTGTAGTCGGTGATCGTTGTGTCCACCACCGGGCGGAAATTCCTTCTCGTGAATGCAATTACCTGCTGTCGGTCCTCGAGCAGCTCTTTTTTGGCTGCGTCTGCACCGTGGACGCTTTCGTTGTATAAAATTGTGAAATACGTGGCAAACCCTTCGCTGAGCCATACGTGGTGCCAGTTGGCTTCCGATGCTGAATTGCCAAACCACTGGTGCGCGATTTCGTGCGCGATCAGGCTCTCGCGCTCGCGTCCGCCGGTGACCGAATTTTCAAAATAAAAAATATTGCTGGCGTTTTCCATGCCGCCGTAACGGGTTTTGGACTGCACGTTGGCCAGCTTTTTGTAAGGATACGGCGCCACGTTGGTGACAAACCAGTCGAGCACGCTCACTGCCTGCTCGTAATCATAAAATCCTTCGAGCCGATTTTCCGGGAATACCCAACTGGTGACTGGAATGCCGTGGGGTTCTCCGGCGAGCCTTACGGCAAAGGGCGCTACACCAATCACCATTACTTTGGTCGGAAGCGGCATAGTTTCAGCCCAATGCGTCAGTTTTAAATCGGATTCCAGATTGGTCTCTTCTATTTGAACGCCATTGGCAATCACCTGATAATGAGCAGGTGCGGTGACGATAAACTCTACAGAAGCTTTATCAGCGGGGTGATCCACCGTTGGCAGCCAGTGATGCGCGCGGTTGGGCCAATTGTCGCCAAAGAAAGTTTTGTCGCCAAATTTATTTTGGTCCATGATCAAACCGTCGGCGGGAATACCTTGATAATCAATCTGAAAGGTGTGCACGTCACCCACTTTCGTGGTTCGGGGCAAATGAATGAATAGCTTATCGGCTTGTTGTTCAAAGCGGAATTGATGCTCATTTTCTGATACCGCCGTTACCGTCATTCCTTTGCCGGAGGCATCTTTTTTGACCAAATCCAATACGACCGAGGGGATTTCATCAAGAAAATGAATTGTTACCAACGCCGAGCCTTCCAGGTTTTTGTTTTCGTCGTTCAGTTTCAAACGAAATGCATAATGCTGGACGTCCATTTGTGTCAGCCGCTCGTAATGGGTTTGACCAGTGAGAATCATTGGCATGACAATGGAAAATACCACTGTCCAAAATTTGTGCAGGTTGAGAGATAGTTTCGGCATCGTAATTAAGCTTCTTTCAGTTGGTTGATTATCAATTAATTAAGATTGTGGTTTGACGTTTGGAAAAACATTAAGCCTCTGATTTTGGTTTGTTCCCGCTTCAATAATACAATAATTTAGATTTCTTTTTTTGACAACCTATAAACTGCAAAAAAACGAGCATTTCTACCAAAATAGAATATTATAACCAAAAATTATTTCCATTATGTCGCAAAATCGGATTATTATTTTTGATACCACCCTGCGCGATGGCGAACAGGTACCTGGCTGCAAATTGAATATGGAGCAAAAGATCAAGGTTGCCCTACAACTTGAGCTATTGGGCGTTGATGTAATCGAAGCGGGCTTCCCGATCAGCAGCCCCGGCGATTTTGCGGCGGTGGAAGCTATTTGCAAAGCAGTGAAAAATCCGACGGTTTGTGGCTTGTCCCGTGCGGTCGAGCAAGACATTAAAGTGGCAGCCGAGGCATTAAAATATGCTGAAAAACCACGTATTCATACAGGAATTGGCACCTCCGATTCGCATGTTGTACACAAATTGCGCACCACGCGCGAAAAAGTGCTGGAACGCGCCATTGCCGCGGTAAAACTGGCGAAAAGCTTCGTGGAAGATGTCGAATTTTACGCCGAAGATGCCGGTCGTACTGACGATGTTTTCCTGGCGCAGGTGATCGAAGCGGTGATCAAAGCGGGGGCGACCGTTGTGAATATTCCTGACACCACGGGCTATTGTTTACCAGCGCAATACGGCGCCAAAATCCGCTATTTGGTTGAAAATGTGTCAAATATACATAAGGCTACAATTTCAACTCATTGTCACAACGACTTAGGTTTAGCAACTGCCAATTCTATTTATGGTGCGATTAACGGCGCTCGTCAAATCGAATGTACAATTAACGGGGTAGGGGAGCGTGCCGGTAACACTTCGCTCGAAGAGGTGGTGATGGTGCTGAAACAACACCCCGAATTAAATTTGGAAACGGGGATCAACACACGCTTGCTGAATTCTACAAGCCGCTTGGTTTCTGAGAGCATGGCGATGCCTGTGCAACCCAATAAAGCGATCGTAGGAGCTAATGCTTTCGCGCATTCCTCCGGTATCCATCAGGACGGCGTCATCAAACGTCGCGACACCTACGAAATTATTGACCCCATTGAAGTGGGTGTGGATCACTCTAAAATTGTGCTGACGGCGCGCAGCGGACGGGCGGCGCTGGCGTATCGTTGCAAGAATATTGGCTATAATCTGACCAAGGATGAGTTGGACATTGTGTATAAAAAATTTTTGGAAGTCGCCGATGCGAAAAAAGAAGTAATTGATGCAGATTTGCATGTGATTATGGAGGAAGTGCAGATTGTGGTAAATGTTTGAAATTGGAATACTGATATTTATGATCACTATGATGTTAAATGATTCATTTTTGTAATAAAATCATAATTAATCTTAAAAATCAGTGAAATCAGCGTACTGTCATGTCAAAAACATTATTTGATAAAATTTGGGATGCACATGTCGTCACCAGCATAGAAGGCGGTCAGGATGTGCTGTATATTGACCGGCATTTTATTCATGAAGTAACCAGTCCACAAGCATTTGATGGCTTGGCGCAGCGGGGCATCGGCGTTTTTAGAACGAATAAAACCGTTGCAACTGCGGATCATAACGTGCCGACGATCAATCAGCATTTGCCGATTAATGAGCCTTTGTCTCGTTTTCAGGTGCAAAAACTGGTCGAGAATTGTGAAAAATTTGGGGTGGAATTGTATGGCTTGGGACATCCGTATCAAGGCATTGTGCATGTGATTGGACCGGAGTTGGGTATCACGCAACCCGGCATGACGATTGTTTGCGGCGACAGCCACACTTCTACGCATGGTGCTTTTGGCACAATTGCCTTTGGTATTGGTACAAGTCAGGTGGAGCAGGTTCTTGCGTCGCAATGTTTATTGCAAAAACGACCAAAACGCATGCGCATCACGGTGGATGGTACTTTACAAAAAGGGGTCGTTTCTAAAGACATTATATTATATATCATATCCAAATTAACGGCAGCAGGCGGTACCGGTTATTTTGTAGAATACGCAGGCTCGGCGATTCGCTCGCTCTCGATGGAAGCCCGGATGACGATTTGTAATATGAGTATTGAAATGGGCGCGCGCGGCGGCTTGATTGCACCGGATGAGATTACTTTTGAATACGTGAAAGGTCGCGAATTTGCACCCAAAGGCGAAGCCTGGGATAAAGCGCTGGCGTATTGGAAAACATTATATTC
>CAZQTF010000062.1:0-17317 GCA_964596135.1 uncultured Saprospiraceae bacterium
TAATAAAATATTCCATCCTTTTCGCTAACAAAAATCATTGCCACCTACACGTTGAGTGTTTAACTTGTTTTTAAATAAGTTATCTGATGCAAAATTTTATCTGAGCGATTTTCGGAAAACCGCAGAGGAAAAGCTGAAAGCCGTGCTGAGACAGCCTTTTGCGAAATAAAAATGGAACATTCAAACCAGATCATAACTTCCTATTAAAATACCGTTTATTATGGCAAGGTTCATCGTTCTGTTTATTCTCCTTGTGCATGGACTCATCCACCTGATGGGGTTTGCAAAAGCTTTTAAATTAGCTGATATTCAGCAGCTTACGCAACATATTTCCAAGGCAGGCGGTATCGGGTGGCTGGTGTCAGCGTTGTTATTCGTAGCAGCCGCCGTGCTGTTTTTATTAAAAAAAGACATTTGGTGGGTAGTGGCGGCGCCGGCGGTGATCATCTCGCAGCTACTGATTTTCGGCGCGTGGCAGGACGCGAAATTCGGTACCATCGCCAATGTGATTGTATTAGTCGGCGTTGTGTTGGGTTGGGCGGCTTGGAACTTCAATCGCGCAGCAGATGAAGCCATCAACACGCTGTGGCCCAAAGAACCCGTTCGCCAGGAAATTATCACCGACGCGCAGTTGGAGGTTTTGCCGCCAGTAGTGCAAACCTGGCTGCGCCGCTCGGGAGTACCCGGCAAGGAACAAATTCTGACGGCGTATCTTTATCAAAAAGGGGAAATGAGAACCACCCCCGATGGTAAATGGATTCCTTTTACATCCGAAGAATATTTCAATACGAAGCCACCGGGGTTCGTCTGGATCGCCGATGTAAAAATGATGCCAGGATTGAACCTGAAAGGGCTGGATACTTACCAGGACAGTCGCGGGCACATGCGCATTAAGTTGCTGGGAATCATACCCATAGTGGACGCTGCCGGCGAAAAAACCGACCAGGGTACTCTGCTTCGGTATCTGGGTGAAATTTGCTGGATACCGACCGCTGTACTCAGCGATTACATTTCCTGGGAGCAACTGGATTCTACCTCCGCCAAAGCAACGATGACCTACGGCAACATAACGGCATCGGGGGTTTTCACTTTTGATGAAAATGGCGATATGATCCGTTTCGAAGCAGATCGCTATTACGAACGCAAGGAAGGCGCCACGTTGGAACGCTGGGAAGTGCGGAATACCACTTACCGCGAATTCGATGGTATGCGCATTCCGGTATCATCGGAGGTCACTTGGAAACTAAAGGAAGGCGATTATACCTGGCTTAAAATAAATATTACAGAATTTAAATACAATTCGAATCTGAATTGAGTATTTTGTAAATAAATAACCCAATTATTATGAAACTTCCCGAAAATACGATCATAGCTGTCACAACACTGTATGACGAATTGCTCCAACCCGATGCGCCGGGCAGCAGGGCGACGTACCTCGTGCAGGGCGGCTACACACTCAAAAACTGGAGCTCGCTGGAAAGAGATTTGCGGGAATTGCTGCTGCGGGAAGCAACCCGCGTCAAATCGGACGATACCGGCGATTATTATGAAATCAATGGACAATTAGGCGAGTTAGCTGTCAAAACCCTCTGGTTTTGGGCAAAAGGAACGGATGCGCCGCAGTTCCTTACCTTACTTCCTTTTATGTAAAACAGAACAAAACACTTACTTGCACAACTCAAAAATCCTTCCGTTTTTTGCACAGTAGTTGTTATACAAATTATTTGTGCAAAAAGCAAGCTCATGTCGCTCTGGAACAAACTCACACCGGCTCAGATCAAGGAACGGATTTTTGAGGCATTGGCGCAAAACGTCAACTATTTTGAAGAAAATATTCTCGGCATACCCGCTTCACACCTTGACAGCAAAGTTTTTAACTCGGATGCGTCGTTTTTGAAAGATGCCCCGTTTATGTCCACAATGGTACACAATCCCAATCACATCGGTTGCCATACGTTGGGCAAGTCAGAGCACTTTTTCAAAGGAACACAGGTGATTGAACGTGAGGCGATTGAGATTTGTGCAACCGATGTTTTGCGGGGCGAACCAGGGCAATTCGACGGCTACGTGGCATCCGGCGGCACCGAAGCCAATATGCAGGCGATCTGGGTATATCGCAATTATTATATGCAGTATCATGGCGCTCACTTGAATGAAATCTGCATGATCTGCTCGGCAGACAGCCACTACTCGATGAGCAAGGCTGCGAACGTCCTGCAGGTGGAAAAAGTTAGCATTCCGGTGAGAGAGCACGACCGCGCGATTGATGAAAACGCGTTGCGCGAAAGGGTTGCGACATTACAAAAAAACGGAAAAAAATATTTCATCGTTGTTGTTAATATGATGACCACCATGTTTGGTTCAGTGGACGATGTAAATCTTTACACCCGCGTGCTCGACGAGTTCCGCTGCCACTATCGCCTACACGTGGATGGCGCGTACGGCGGCTTTTTCTACCCGTTTTCCGAAAAAAACAATCAGCTTGATTTTGCCAATCCGAAGGTGACGTCCGTCACGCTGGATGCCCATAAAATGGCGCAGGCGCCTTACGGAACGGGCATTTTCCTTATTCGAAAAGGCTTTATTCAATACGCCAATACCAAGGACGCCAGCTATATCGAAGGCGAGGACTATACCCTCATTGGCAGCCGCTCCGGCGCCAATGCAGTAGCGATCTGGATGATCCTGATGACATACGGACGTTTTGGCTGGTATGAAAAAATTTTTATTCTGCTCGAACGAGCCAGTTGGCTTTACAATCGCCTGCAAGAATTGAACATAACGTTTTATCGGCATCCAAAATCGAATATCGTCACCATTCGCAGCCAGTTTGTACCCACCGAAATTGCCCAGGAATTTGGCTTGGTACCCGATAACCATCACCAACCCAACTGGTACAAAATTGTGGTGATGGAACACGTTACCATCGAGAAACTAATGCCTTTGGTGGAAAAGCTTTCCCTCATCTGGGCAACACCTTTTTCTAAAAATGTTCCTTAAAACAAACCAACAAGGATGACAACAACGCCTCTTTTACTGCTCCACGGTGCACTCGGCAGCGCCGACCAATTAGAGTCACTTCAAGCGCATCTGGCACATCGTTTTGTGGTACAAACGCTCAATTTTAGCGGTCATGGCGGTACGCTTTTTGCCGGTGATTTTTCAATTGCAGCTTTTGCCAATGAAGTACGGACGTTTTTGAACAAAAACGAAATAGCACAGGCTAATATCTTTGGATACAGCATGGGGGGTTACGTTGCGTTGCATCTGGCAAGGCATCACGCCGAGCGGATCGGCAAAATTTTCACGCTGGGTACAAAATTCGATTGGACGCCAGAGGGTGCGGAGCGCGAAGTGAAAATGCTCAACCCCGCTAAAATCAAAGAAAAAGTGCCCGCTTTCGCAGAAGCATTGCAGCGGCGGCACGCACCGAACGATTGGGAAGAGCTTCTTCACAAAACGGCTGAAATGATGCTGGCTCTGGGCAACGGCGCGGCGCTTGGTCAGGAAGATTTTGCTGCCATACAACATTCGGTGATGATCGGCATCGGCTCGGACGACAACATGGTGAGCCTGGCAGAATCAGAGCGTGTTGCCAATGCACTTCCAAAGGGGGAATTAAGGCTTTTCGCCAATTTCCAGCATCCGATTGAGAAAGTCAATATGCTGACCTTAGCCAACGCAGTTTCATCTTTCCTAAACCAAGCTTAACGATGCAACGCATTCTCATCATCGGCTGTAGCGGCGCGGGCAAGTCCACTTTTGCCCGACATTTACATCGCTTTTTGCCGCAGCATGAATTGATCCACCTCGACCGGTATTACTGGCGCCCCGGCTGGATAGAAACACCCGCCGACGAGTGGGAAATTATTGTGAACGACCTGATTTCCAAAGAACAATGGATTATGGATGGTGGTTATGCCGGCACCATCGGATTGCGGGCGCAATGAGCAGATGTCATTTACTTCTTCGACTTTCCTACCTGGCTTTGCCTTTGGCGTGCAGTGAAGCGGATTACCTTGTTCAAACTGGGTTTGCGCGATCGCCCCGACATGACCGAGGGTTGCCCGGAGCGCTTCGATTGGGAATTTTTTCATTTTATCCTTACTTATAATCAACATTACAAGCCTCGGATTATAAAAACATTGACAGAAGTGCAATTCGACTTCAGTAAATTAATTTTTATCAAAAATGATCAGGAAGCAAGGGCAATATTGTCTAAATTGAGCGCTGCAAATGTTTGACATGCGATCTTGTTTTAAAAACGAAACAAGCCGATGACCAACGAACAATTCCGACAATACGCTCACGAACTGGTGGACTGGATGGCGGATTATCTGGCAAATATTGACCAATATCCGGTGAAACCATCTGTAAAACCAGGCGACATCAAGGCTCAGTTGCCTCAGGAAGCCCCGGAACAGGGTAAGGCATTCCAGGAAATTTTCCAGGATTTCAAAGACATCATCGTACCGGGCATGACCCACTGGCAACACCCCAAATACTTTGCCTATTTTCCGGCGAACAACAGTGAACCCTCCATTCTTGCCGAAATGCTCACGGCCACGCTGGGCGCGCAGTGTATGATCTGGCTCACTTCGCCTGCCGCCGAAGAACTCGAAGAACGCATGATGGAATGGCTCCGCGATATGCTGGGGCTACCGCAGAATTGGTCGGGCGTGATTCAAGATACAGCTTCGACTGCCACACTGGTGGCGCTGCTCACCGCGCGAGAAGTAGCCACACAATTTAGAATCAACCAATCTGGCTGGACCGGGCAAGAACGATTTCGCATTTATGCCTCCTCGCAGGCGCATTCTTCGATTGATAAAGCAGTGCGGATCGCCGGTTTTGGCATAGACAATCTGGTCAAAATTGCAGTAGATGAAAACTTCGCCATGATCCCTGCGGAATTGGAGCAGGCAATTCGCAGGGATTTGCAGGATGGCTACACCCCGTTGTGTCTGGTTTCCACCATTGGCACTACGAGTTCAACCGCGATTGATCCGGTGGCCGATGTCAGCACAATTGCCAAATTGCATGGGCTTTGGCACCATGTGGATGCGGCGTATGCCGGCTCGGCGCTCCTGCTGCCAGAAATGCGATGGATGGGCAAAGGGCTGGAATCAGTGGACAGTTTTGTTTTCAACCCGCACAAATGGCTGCTAACGAATTTTGATTGCACTGCATACTATGTGAAGGATAAAGCCGCGCTGATCAATACTTTCAGCATTTTACCGGAATATCTCAAAACCGCAGAAGACAAGCTGGTGAACAACTATCGCGACTGGGGCGTCCAGCTCGGGCGGCGCTTCCGGGCGCTCAAGTTGTGGTTTGTCATTCGCAGCTATGGCATCGAAGGCTTGCGCGAGAAAATTCGCAACCACATCGCGTGGGGGCAGTGGCTCAAAACAGAAATTGAACAAACACCTGACTTTGAACTCATGGCGCCAGCGCCGCTCAATCTCGTTTGCTTCCGCTACCACCCAACGGGCATGGACGATGAAGTTGGCCTGGAACGTCTCAACTCGACCTTGTTGCAAAAGCTCAACGACAGTGGCAAGATTTTGCTTACCCAAACCAAACTCGACGGCAAGTACGTACTGCGCTTGGTGGGTGGTACAAATCATCTGACTTTTAAAGATGTGCAAGAAGCATGGGTATTGATAAAAACTTTTTCGAATGGCTTGAATTGAGTTCTGAATGCTCTTTTCTCTAAGACCATAGTTTAAATTTTTAATCTGCTTCAAAAGTTTGATTCATAAGCTTTTATCTTTCAAGCGCTGATCAAAGGTAAAATGGAATAATTGGAGTAATAAAAAAGAACGCCTAAAACCGAATCATTTTTCAATTATCCATCATTCCAATATTCCTAACTTTGGGAGTACGGTCATAGGAATCAGCTATATTTCAACTGAGGGGCTTTGGCGTTTCAAACCATGCCTTTATTCTGCTTGTATAATTCCAGAACAGCAAATTGACTTCTACATTCCAATTTTTACTATTTTTGACCAAAAACAAACTATATGCATCGGGAAATACATGGCTGGCACAGCCCCGCACTTAATAAGCACATGGAGATCGTGATGTACGGTCACTACGGATTTTCGTTGTTGCTTTTACCAACGGCAGCCGCAGACTACCTTGAGTATGAGCGATTCCTAATGATTGACGTGATCAGCAAATACATTAATGAGGGCAAGGTAAAAGTCTTTTCTATTAATAGCATCAACAACGAAAGCTGGCTGAACAGCCACATGCACCCGCGCCACAAGGCGATCCGGCATGCTCAGTACAACGAATACGTTTTTAATGAAGTAGTGCCTTTCATTCGCCACAAAACCAGCGGCGACACACCAATCATTCTCAGCGGCGCTTCATTAGGGGCATTACATTCGGCAAACCTCTTTTTCAAACGGCCAGACCTTTTTGCGGGCGTCATTGCCATGAGTGGCAACTACGATCTGAGCACTTACACCAAAGGCTACCACGACGAAGATGTTTATTTTAATTCGCCGATGCAGTATCTGCCAAATCTGAATGACCAATACTGGCTTACGCACATGCGCAACAACAAGCGTATCCACATTCTCACCGGTTCGGGTAATTATGAAACGCCGGAGGCATCAAAGCGCTTTTCGGCAGTGCTACAAGCGAAGGGGATTCCACATGAACTGGATATCTGGGGATATGATATGCCACATGACTGGCCTACCTGGCGGGCGATGTTGCCGTACTACCTGGAAGTCAAGTTTTAATACATGATATTAAAATAAAATACGGAAAGGAACACACCTGCCGCTTCCTTATCCTATAACCAGCAACAAAAGTTGCTCTTCATCGTCCAAGCACTACTTTGCCCTCGATTTCCTCGGTCATACGAAGGAGTTGGAGTTCAGCATTGTAAATTGCATTGAAAGCGAAGGGCTTACTTTGCATCAAATATTGATAAATGATAAAATCGGTGGGCGGCGTAGGAATATTCACAATTTGCTCAAAATGAATCCATTCGAGTGTGCCTTCGTCAGAAAACGGCGGCTCCTGAAAATCAATATCAGCAACATAAATATGACTTTGCCAATTATAATCAACCGGAGAAGTTTCGATCAATACCCCACCGTACTGCAACTTTTCCAGCCGAAAACCTGTTTCTTCATAAGTTTCGCGCAAAGCAGCGCTGTAAGGGTCTTCGTGCGGTTCGAGCTTGCCACCAACGGGAAGATAATTGCCGACAAAAGGTGGGCGAAAGCGTTTGAGCAATAGAAATTGTTGCTTGTTGCGCAATACCACCATCGCCGCCGAACGCTTAAAACCAATGGGAAAACTCATTTTTTTCGGACATTTAGATTCCTGACATTTGACATCATCCAGTGACTCCGAGGCTGACCGCCCCAACCAGTCCTCCTATCTGAAGCCCAAAGTTTGATAATCGAAAAAATGTGGAAAATGTTTCCGCTTGTTGTGTAAAATACACTAATTTAAAACGGTATTTTTGTATTATACTTCACATCCCTAAAGCCATCTAACTTCGCAATAATAGCTAAAATTGTATGAGCGTCAATAACAAATATGTCTGCATTCACGGACATTTTTACCAGCCACCGCGCGAAAACGCCTGGCTGGAAGTAGTAGAAATGCAGGACTCCGCAGCGCCTTTTCACGATTGGAACGACCGTATTAACTTTGAGTGCTATGCGCCCAATGCAATGGCTCGCATTCTGGATGACCGGCAGTACATCACCAATATCATTAATAACTATACACAAATTAGTTTTAATTTTGGTCCTACCTTGCTTTCCTGGCTGGAATTACAGGCTCCAGAAACCTACCAGGCAATTCTGGAAGCCGACAAATTGAGTCTGGAGCGATTCAATGGACACGGCGCCGCCATCGCACAAGTGCATAGCCACCTCATTATGCCATTGGCTAACCGACGCGATAAGGAAACACAGGTCATCTGGGGGATCCGCGATTTTGAACACCGCTTCGGAAGGAAGCCGGAGGGCATGTGGCTGGCAGAAACGGCAGTGGACACAGACACACTGGAAATTCTCGCAGAGAACGGCATTCAATACACCATTCTGGCGCCCCGACAGGCAAAAGCTTTGCTCAAAATAGGCATTAAGGAATGGACGACCATTGTCGGCGAAAATGTCGAAACCCGCATTCCATACTCTTGCAAGCTCCCTTCCGGCAAAAGTATTGCGCTGTTTTTCTATCATGGCGGTGTGGCGCAGGGAGTGGCTTTTGAAGGGTTACTCAATAACGGCAAGCATTTTGCGCACCGTTTGCTGGATGCTTTCAGAGCTGACCACAGCACCCAATTGGTGCACATTGCCACCGATGGTGAAAGCTATGGACATCACCACCGCTACGGTGAAATGGCGTTGGCAGATTGCCTGAACTACATCGAGGAAAACCAATTGGCAACGATTATCAACTATGGTCAATTTCTCGAAAAATTTCCACCCGAATACGAGATTCAAATCCATGAAAATAGCTCCTGGAGTTGCGTGCACGGCGTTGAGCGCTGGCGCTCTAACTGTGGATGCAACACCGGTGGGCACCCCGGCTGGACGCAGGCTTGGCGCGGGCCGCTGCGCGACACACTCAACTGGTTGCGCGATGAACTGATTCCCGTTTACGAGCGCGAAGCAGGCAAATATGTAAAAGACGTGTGGGCTGCCCGCAATGACTATATTGATGTGCTCCTCAATCGCAATGATCGTACTGTCAATGAGTTTATCAAAAAGCATGCAACACAAGAATTCAAAAATGGCGATAAAACCTGGCTGATGCGCCTCATGGAAATGCAGCGCCACGCAATTTTGATGTTTACCAGTTGCGGCTGGTTTTTTGATGAAATTTCGGGCATCGAAACCAATCAGATTCTGCAATATGCTAACCGCGCCATTTATTATGCCAATCAGATAAGCGAGATTGATTTTCATCCAGAGTTTATCCGGCGATTGGAGGCTGCGCCCAGCAATGTTTACCAAAACGGCGCGGCGAGCTACAAGCGTTATGTGATGCCCGCGCGGGTGGATTTGAGCCGGGTGGCAATGCACTACGCGGCGGCTTCACTTTTTGCCGAAAACCCGGAAGAACTCGAACTATTCAACTATCGGGCGGTGAGCGAAGTTTTTGATCGCTACGAGGCTGGTAACCAGCGACTTTCATTGGGCAGAACGACCGTGCATTCCAAAATCACCTACTCCGAAAAAAGCTTCAGCTTCGCAGTGTTGTATCTCGGTCAGTTGAATATCATTGGAAACATTTCATTGAATATGGATTGGGAAACCTTCGACAAAATGCAGACGCAGATTGTCGAAGCGTTTCGCTCTACCGATCTGGGCAATGTGATTGGTTTAATGCAAACTTACTTCGGCTCGGAAAAATATACCGTACAACATCTTTTCCGGGATGAAAAGCGTCGGATTCTCAACGAAATCACCGCCAACAGCCTCCGCGAAGTGGAGCGCGAATTCCGGGAAATATACAATGAAAATTACCAGTTGATGACGATGATCGTCCAGAGCGACATCCCCATTCCCGATGCGTACCGCAGCGCGGTGCAATTTGTTATCAATCATGATCTTCAGGAATTTTTTGCCAACGGCAGCTTTAATATCCGCGAACTCAAACGCCTGGTCGATGAACTATTGCGCTGGGATGTTACCATCACCAATGAGCAATCCTTTAAGCTGGCGATAAGCGAGCGCATTTTTCGCGAAATGAAAAGAATCGAAAATGGTGTTGTAACACTCAAAGACGTTGAAAATCTTATACAAGTATTGGAAATACTCGAATCCATGCCGATCGTCATCAACGCCTGGCGAAGCCAGAACATCTTTTTTTCGATGCTCAATGGATATAAGAATGGCGAGTGGCTTTTTGCCAGTAAAGAATGGGAAGACGCTTTCCTGAAACTGGGCAACTTGCTGCGGGTAAAAACAAAATAAAAAATGAAGTACTATATTGTCCTATAAAGATGATTTAAATATCTAAACCGATTTTAACCAAAAACTTGAAGCAATATTGATGATCCAATTATAGTTGATAACAAAATTTAAATAAGATGAAATATTTAATCATATTATTTTTTGTCATTCTGCCAACACTATTTTGGGCTCAGGCAGCTGGCAAAATTCTGGAAGGTAAAACTCTCCAAAGTTCTATCTTGGGCAAAGACGTACGTTATACCATCTACCTGCCTGCCGATTACGAAACCTCTGAGCGCAGCTACCCTGTTGTGTATCTGCTGCACGGCTATACCGACGACGACACCGGGTGGTTGCAATTTGGCGAGATCAATCGCTATGCCGACCAGGCAATCGCCGACGGCGCCATTCCACCAATGATTATCGTCATGCCCGATGGCGGCGTAAGTTGGTATATCAATTCGTATGATGGGAAAGTGAAATATGAAGATTTTTTTATTCAGGAATTTATGCCTTTTATTGAAAAAACTTACCGCATCAAAGCAGAAAAGCAATACCGTGGCGTCGCAGGTCTGTCAATGGGCGGCTATGGCACGCTAATTTATGCCCTGAAATATCCCGATTTGTTTGCAGCGGCAGCCCCACTCAGCGCAGCCGTCAGCGATGACGAAAGCATAACAACAATGGACCAGGAAACCTGGAATCGCATTTTTGCGCCCCTCTTTGGCGGCGAGCTAAAAGGGAAAGACCGCCTCACCCAAACCTGGTACGCCAATTCGCAACTTAAAATCATCGAAACAAAATCTAAGGAAGAGCTTAGTAAAGTGCGCTACTGGATTGACTGCGGCGACGATGATTTTCTCACCATCGGCAACAGCCTGCTGCACATTGCGCTCACCCGCAAAGGCGTTCCGCATGAGTTTCGCGTTCGAGAGGGCGCTCACACCTGGACTTATTGGCGCACCGGCATTACAGAGGCGCTGGCATTTATCGGCGATAGCTTCCGGCGAAAGTGATCGCACCCCGAAGATGCCATCAAATTTACCCATTCCTGACAAGCATTCGGCAACAAAAGCCAACTTGCGTGTTTACCTTTGCATAGTGGAAAGCCCATCGGCTAACCAATGTTAGTTATTGTCCGATACTAAAAGTCTGATGAAATGCAATTGTCCGAAAACAAAATAAATCGGGAGCGCTCGGCTTCACTGTTTGCAGAAGCCAAACATTATTTTCCGGGCGGGGTAAACTCGCCGGTACGGGCGTTCAAATCGGTGAGCGGTCCGCCGGTGTATGTAGAAAAAGGCGATGGTTGCCGCATCACGGATGCTGATGGCAATGTTTTTATTGATTTCTGCTGCTCCTGGGGTCCGCTTATTCTGGGGCACAACAACGACCGCATCCGCGAGGCGGTGATTGAAGCGGTGAATAATGGTATTTCTTTCGGAACGCCAACCCGCCGCGGCAATGCAATCGGCAAATTATTGTTGGAAAACAATCGGTTTATCGAAAAACTCCGTTTTGTGACATCGGGGACGGAAGCGGTCATGTCGGCGATACGGCTGGCGCGGGGTGTAACCGGTAAAAACAAAATCGTCAAATTTGAGGGCTGCTATCACGGGCATGTAGATTCGCTGCTGGTTAAGGCAGGCTCCGGTTTGGTCACTTTTGGGGTAAGCACTTCCGCCGGCGTACCGGAGGCGTTTGCCAAAGAAACCATTGTGTTGCCACTGGACGATCGCGAAGCGTTGGAACGCACGTTGGCAGAACAAGGCAACGATATTGCCTGTGTCATCGTGGAGCCTATTCCTGCCAATAACGGACTTTTGCTGCAGGATCGCTCTTTCTTGGAATGCCTGCGACTCAAGTGCTACAAATACAACGTTCTGCTCATTTTCGATGAGGTAATCTCCGGTTTCCGGGTAGGCTTTGAAGGCGCAGCGGGCTATTATGGCATTCAGCCGGATATTGTCACTTACGGCAAAATCATCGGCGGCGGCATGCCTGTGGGCGCTTACGGCGGCAGGGCGGATATCATGCGTCATGTTGCACCAGACGGACCGGTGTATCAGGCAGGCACACTTTCTGCGAATCCGGTGGCGATGGCTGCCGGGAAAGCAGCGCTGGAGCAATTGCTGGAGCCTGGTTTCTATGAAAATCTGGAAGTCAAAACCCGACGATTCGTGCAGCAAATCCAGGATTACTGTGATGCCAAAGGCTACGAAGTAAATATTCCTCACATCGGTTCAATTTTCTGGATTGCATTTTCTCGCGAGCGCATCGTGCGGGCAGATCAAATTGACCCCAAAAGCATGGAGAAATTCAAGATATTACATCATGAATTATTGCAGCGCAATATTTACCTCGGACCCTCGGGCTACGAAGTAGGCTTTGTTTCAGCCGCACATGGGGAGGAAGATTTGGCGGAAGCCGCCACAAAAATATGCGAAGCGATGGATGTCGTTTTTGAAATGTAATGAAATAAAATTATGATGTAATGAATTCCCGCAACAACATACGGCTTCGCCTGCTTTCCTACATCGTTATTGCGTACATGCTGATGGCGTTTGCATGGTGGTCGGTGCTGTTATTTACCAAAAACCGGGATGCATTTTTTGCCAAACGCGACCTGCTGCGCATCGGGATGATCGCTGAAGGTTTGGTGATGGATAATGAAGAATTTTACAAAACGAAAGCTTATCAAACGCTGGAGCAGAGCTACCGAAGGCAAGAATGGATGATTCTGGGCGAGGCATTGGTGTTTGTCTTCAGCCTCATTATTGGCATCTGGCTGATCAATCGCGGCTATAACCGGGAAGTAACGGCTGCCAAACAGCGACGCAACTTTTTGCTTTCTATTACCCACGAACTCAAATCGCCGATCGCTTCGATCAAGCTGATTTTCGAGACTTTTGTGAAAAGAGAACTCCGGCGCGAGCAGTTTGAAAAACTCACCAAAACCGGCTTGCACGAAACCGAACGCTTATACATGCTGGTGGAAGATTTGTTGCTTTCCGCAAAACTGGAAACCGCTTACCAACCCAGCTTAGAATCAGTGGACATGGCAGAATTGCTCGAAGATTTGCTGGAAAAAATGCGGGCAAAATATAATTCTGCTACTTTTCGGTTCGAGGAGGATGTGATTAAGCCGGTGCTCCTCGGCGACAAACCCGGGCTAACTTCAGTAGCGATCAACCTTTTGGAGAATGCCGTGAAATATTCTCCCGGCGAGCCGAAGATCGAAGTCCGATTGTTACAACATAACGGTACGCTTCGTTTCGAGGTGGCGGATCAGGGCATCGGGATTGCCGATCATGAAAAAAAACGGATCTTTGAAAAGTTCTATCGGGTAGGTAATGAAGATACTCGCAAAACAAAAGGCACTGGCTTGGGATTGTACATTGTTGAACAGATTGTAAAAGCCCATCACGGCTCGATCATCGTATTAGACAATAAACCCCGAGGGACGATTTTCAGGATAGATTTTCCGATGAAAGACAATGAAACATGATGACTTATTATCAATAAACGGATGTGCTGATTTTGTTAATCCTTACAAGTACAAGTAGATCAATATTTTATAAACCAAACAAGCATTATTTAAAGTACGTTAGTTAACTTTTTGACAAAATAAACCTATTTATTAAGTAATTGTTCTAATTTAGGCACAAGGTACTTTTTTATAAGTATTTAATCATCGATGGTTTATTGATAAATTTACATATTAGCAAATCTTATCAATTTTTATCTTGCGAAAAGCGATAAGTGAGTAGCAAAGAGCGCTGTAAATTTGAAAAAGTAAGTGGGCGGACGAAATTACATCACACAAAAAAGTACACCGTATTTACAGCATTTCCAGGATTTTGCATGTGATAAATCAAAGTTTTACCACATGCTGTTCATCTTGAAAATCGTATCCAATAGAACTTAATTCTATCCTAAGTACTTTACTTAATGAATATTTAAAGCTAAATGATTGATAAAACATGATGCGAATTCTTTTAGTGGAAGATGAAGAAAGCCTGCGCGACACACTCAAGCTCAATCTTGAAATGGAAGATTACGAGGTGGTAGATACCGACAACGGCAAGGAGGCGCTGAAATTGCTCCAGGAACAGCATTTCGATCTGCTGATTCTTGATGTCATGCTGCCGGAAGTAGATGGTTTTCAGCTTGCAGAGCAGGTTCGCCTGACCAACCGGGAGGTGCCCATTCTTATGCTGACCGCTAAGGACGCCGCCCAGGATCGCATTACCGGCTTGCGCAAAGGCGCTGATGATTATGTGACCAAACCCTACGTGTTGGAAGAATTGCTGCTTCGCATCCAAAACCTCATCAAACGCACCAGCAAAAAGCCCGAAAACGTGCCCGAAGTCTATGAATTCGGCGGTAATCGGGTTAATTTCGCGACTTATGAAGCTACGAGTGTAAGTGGTGAATATATTTACCTGACCAAAAAAGAGGCGATGCTGTTGAAATTGCTGATTGACCGGAAGAATGAAGTGGTGTCCAGGCAACAGATTTTACAGTCCGTCTGGGGATATGATGTGTATCCTTCCACCCGTACGATAGACAATTTTATTCTGAGCTTTCGCAAATATTTTGAACAGGATCCTCACAATCCGGTGCATTTTCTCTCCATCCGCGGGGTAGGATATAAGTTTGTAGGATAGGAAAAAGGGAAGGCTTCCGAAAAAATGGAATTTCAGAAGCCTTGTTTAGCTTTGAGCCTAAGCTTTTACCTCTACGCTGGTTTTCTTCTTATCGTTTTTCGGTATCGTCCCAAATACATAATCCCAAACGGGCGAAGACACGCCAAATAAAATTTCGTCTTCGCTGTAATGGTGTATGGCATGATTAACCCATAGGTATTTAAAAACGTTATTTGGTGCACGGAAGATATGCACACTGTAGTGAATCAACAGATAGAAAGCATAACCTACCATAAAGCCAGCCAGAAAAGAAAATGCATATTGCCCCAGTATCGTTCGGAAGATGATCAAGAGAAATGTGGCCGCCAGTACTGCAGGCACAGGTGGCATTGCCAGGCGTTGTTTGTCCTTCGGGTAATCATGATGAATACCGTGAACTGTGTAGCAAAACTTTTGGCGCGACTCCGAGGCGTGTTCGCCGGGATGATACAACCAGCGATGCACGACGTATTCAACAAAAGTAAAGAAAAATGTGCCGCCAAAAAACAACGCAATTACCTGTCCGTTCGACAGTTGTGTCGCTATTTTGGTGTAATACAACAAGCCGGCGGCATACAAAAAGAAAAGTGATACCGGAATTGCAATGTGCGAACGGGTCAGTTTATCCAGCCATTTGTTTTTGAAAAGGGGTACCGATACATTGTCATTGGAAACGTAGCCTCTTTTGCCATTATATGCCATATCTGATTGCTGTTTTTAATGTTTTAGATGAATTCACCGCCCGAAAATAATTATTGCATCAGATTATTGTTTTCAAACAGACGTTACTTTTTTGTCAAAAATTATGAAATACTACTAAATTGCTTCAGATAGCGGCGATATTTGCGCACATAAGTTTTGTACAAACGCTTGAAATTGTCGTACTGCGAAGTGGGATGTTGCACACCCAGAAAGCCCTGCTGCCGCATCCATTCATCGTTGTATATTTTGCCGATGTAGCGGCTTCCGTGGTCGGGCATTAGCGTTACGACCACATCGCCTGGTTTGAGTTGTTTTTTGATCTGAAAAACCGCCTGCAGCGCTGAGCCGCTGGAATAGCCCACCAGCAATCCTTCTTTTTTTGCCAACTGCCGTGCGCGATGTGCGCTGCTGCGATCGGTCACTTTCACAAATTCATCAATCAGATCGAAAGCGACATTATCAGGGATAATCGTTTTGCCCAGCCCTTCCACTTTCCAGGAATGAATTTCTGACTTGTCGAGCACACCGGTTTCCCAGTATTTTTTGAGCACCGAGCCATAAGCATCCACGCCGATGATTTTGATATCCGGATTTTGCTCCTTCAAATAACGGGCTGTGCCAGAAAGGGTGCCACCGGTGCCTACACAGCAGACGTAATGGGTAATTTTGCCTTCGGTCTGTCGCCAGATTTCCGGTCCGGTAGTATGATAGTGCGCATCAGAGTTGTCGAGGTTAAAATTTTGCCCCAGGTAGTAAGAATTTGGAATATCCCTTGCCAATTGTTCTGCTCGCGAGTAATAGGAGCGGGGATCTTCCGGTTCGGCGTCTGCGGGGCAAACTACTACTTCGGCACCCATTGAACGCAACAGCATGATTTTTTCCTGCGAAGATTTGCTTGTCACGGTTAGCACGCACTTGTAGCCTTTTAGTGCGCATACCATAGCAATACTAAAGCCCGTGTTGCCCGAAGTTGCTTCGATTACCGTTCCACCCCGCTTGAGCTTGCCTTTGCGTTCAGCTTGCTCGATCATATAGAGCGCAATGCGGTCTTTAGCAGAATGCCCTGGATTGAAGGATTCTACCTTTGCCAGGACGGTCGCTGGAATATCCTTACAAATGTTACCGAGTTTGATCAACGGTGTATTCCCAATCGTTTCCAGTACGTTTTCGTAGTACATAGATGCTTCCGGATTTGTTAAACAAATGATGACTGTAGCATAGAATCAGACGTAATGATTCCTGAGATGGTCACAGCATGTGGGTGTTCTTTTAGCCCTCTTTTGGACAATTTGCTTAGTTCTTTTTCAGTTCGGGCGTTTGTCACTACAATAGATTTAGCCAGGAGCAAAGATATAAAAAATCCTATAAGTCATTCATTTTCTGATCGTACCTTTGGCGATTCTGCACTTGACTTTTTCATTGCAGTGCTGTACCTTCGATGCCCGTTTAAGCAGGTTGCCAAAAATTAGTTTGGGTTGCTAAATTTCACAACAAATTAATCTAAATCTTTTGGTTTTTTGTTGAAATATTTTTTAAAACGAGAATGGATAATTTTTCCAAAAATTTATTTTGCAATAGTCATAAAAAGATATGCCCGAACTGAAAAAAACAATGAAAGTATCGCTCAAAGTGCGCTTGATCCTGTATCATCGCGGGCAGATATTGCTCCTGAAACAAACCAAACCCAACGGCGGTAATTATACCCTCGTGGGCGGCAACATCGAAAACGGAGAATCGGCGCGGCAGTGCCTCATTCGTGAAGCGTTTGAAGAGGCAGGTATCGTTTTGAAAGAGAAAGACTTACAATTGGTGCACGTTCTGCAAAAAGTAAAAAACGGCGAGCAGCGAATTGTGTTGTATTTCAAAGCCTATCGCTGGGAAGGCGAACTGAAGGCACGGGAAACGCACAAATTCAAAGAAGCCGAGTGGTTCCACCTCGACACTTTGCCCAAAAATTTGACCGATACCGTACGCCAGGTACTGGAA
>CAZQTF010000063.1:0-17198 GCA_964596135.1 uncultured Saprospiraceae bacterium
AACAACAATTTACCTTTTCTTTCAATTACTCTCTTTTTTGTCCTGTACTTAGACCATCCTGATAACCCAGCGATTTTTTAATACCCACAAGAAAAACAAATGACAAACCTACTGGAAATTATTCGCATGCTGACGAGAAAAAAAATCGCCAAGATCGAGATTCTGGATGAACAAACGCTCAAAAGCAAAGACAGTAAGTTTGGCATATTGTACGAAGCATTGGTCACCGGCAAAATCGCCTCCGACGAAGAAGCCGCACAAATGCTGTATGGCACTTCCGATACGACCGATGCCAAATACCGCCAGCTCAAATCGCGCTTCAAGCGACGCCTTTACAATACGCTCTTTTTTATGGACGTCAATGCACCCCTGGCCTCCAATCGTGCCCAGGCGCAATTCAACAGCAACAAAGAGTGGGCGCTGGTAGAAATCATGCTTGCCTATGAAATCCGCAATCCGGCAATCGCATTGGCACGCCAGATTCTGACGACTGCGCTGAAGTTTCACTTCCCCGATCTGATCGTACGCTCTGCCAGGCTGCTGCGCGAACAAAGCGTGCTCGACGAAGATGCCAAAGCATTTGAAAGATACGATCAATTGTTGGCGCAATATTATCCAATACTGGAAATGGAAGTACGCGCCGAAACGCTTAGTCAGGAAACCCTCCTGGCGTGCCAAGCAAAACCAGTAGAAGACGCAACGCTGCGGCGAATAGAAAACATGGGCAATGAACTAATCCGCTTAACTGAAAAGACCGATGCCCGGATGGTGCAATATCATATGTTCACCGTTTGGGTGTTATATTATGAATTGCTGCGCGAATTCGATCACATGCTGGAAGTTTGCCAACAAGCAATGGATTTTGTGAACAACGGCAAGGATTATTTTACCGAACGGCAAAAGGCGTTTTTCCTGATCAAAAAATTTTCTGTCTATCTGCATTTGCAGCAGTACCGGCAAGGAAAAATCGAAGCGGAAACCATTTTGAATGAATTGGTTTTGGGAAGCCCCGATTGGCTGGATTTTATGGAGCTCTATTTCTTGTTATCCTTGCACACCGGCAATTTGATCAACACGCTGGCGGTTTACAACAAAGTTGGCGACTCGCCGGCTTTCAAAAAACTTGACGATCTTCGCCGCGAAAAATGGCTATTGTTTGAAGCCTTTCTTCATTATTTTATCGAAACAGACAAGCTCAATCCTGAATTATTGCTTCGCCAACGAAGAAATGCCTTTAAAATAAACCATTTCATCAGCCAACCCGTCAATTATACTGCCGGGCTCGCTGTGCTCAGCGTGCATCAGATCATCCTCAAAATATTGTTTTTGCTGGAGCGCCGAAATTATGCCGCCCTTTCCAAACAGACAAGTGAATTGAGGAAGTTGTCTAATTACGAACTCAAAAAAAAGGGGTACGAACGCACTTATGCAATGGCACGCCTTATTTTTTTGTTGGAAAAGGCTCAATTTCAGCCAGATGATTTGCACAACGCTGAAAAATATCTGCAACAACTCAAAGCACACCCTTTCTGCTATCGGGGCAAGGTCGCCGAACTTGAAGTCATTCCTTATGAAAAATTATGGCAAATGCTATGCCGCCATTTGGCTTAAGAAGCTTTATCTTTGACAATGTTTCTGACAGTTATTGATCGTTATGATTTATTTTAACAATCAATAATAAACAATCAGCAATTCCATTACGTGAAAAAAATTGTAATCGCCATTGATGGTCCTTCCGCTTCCGGTAAAAGTACTATCGCCAAACAATTGGCTAAAGTGCTGAATTATGCCTACGTAGATTCCGGAGCGATGTACCGCGCTGTCACGCTCTATTTTCTTGATAAAAACATCCCCATTGATGATCTTAAAGCTGTCGAAGAGGCTCTCCAGGAAATTTCCATCCGCTTTCGGCGCAACGAAAACGGCAATTGCACCATTCTGAACAACCGTGAGGTAGAATCGGAAATCCGCCAGATGCGGGTTTCACAGCTTGTAAGCCAGGTGTCGGCAATCCCCGAAGTGCGCCGCGAAATGGTGCGTCAGCAACAGGCAATGGGCAAGGATAAAGGAATCGTGATGGATGGCCGGGACATCAGTACCGTCGTATTCCCAAATGCCGAGGTAAAAATATTTGTCACCGCAGATGTGGCAGAACGCGCCCGCCGCCGTTATCAGGAGCTTCTGACTAAAGGACAGTCGGTCTCCTTCACGGAAGTGCTCGATAATCTGCGCGACCGCGATCGTATTGACTCGACCCGCACGGTGGGGCCGCTGCGCAAAGCCGATGATGCACTTGAAATTGACAATACCAACCTGACCCCGGAGGAGCAACTCCAACTGGCGATGAACATTGTGGAATCGAAAACCGGCGAAAAAATCCAATGAATCCATCCGCCCGCTCCAGAATGCTGCGCATTGTTATGCTTCTACTGCTGGCTTGTACCGCGTGGCTGGCGTACGACAGTAATCCCAACACAATTTTCCGGCGTTTACAGCGAGATTTTGATCAAAACCACCCAACAATCGCCGAGATAAATCCGCTTGCAGTAATGCCGACCCGTGAATTGCAGACAGCACAACAATTTTATCGGCATTTTGAGACGGATTTGCAAAACATAAACCCCGATCGGCTCAGCAACAAAAATAAAGCAACTTACACACGGCTTCAGCAGCAGGTTGCAGAAAACCTGTCAGAAATTCATGCTTTACAAAGCGATCCATCGCTTTACAACCTGGGCGGCGCGCTAAAAACGTCACTGTCAAACGACACTCTTACTTTGGAGCAGCGCCTTTCGACAATTCACTCTTTTTTGAAAGAATCAAGCTCGTATTTTGCTGCCGCCAAAAGCAATTTGCAACAGCCCGACCCCGAAAAAACAGTCCTGGCCATCCAAAAACAATTGCTAACACTCAACTTTCTCCAGGCGGAACTTTTGGATTCGCTTGCCCGTTCCTTTTTGAGTGCCAATGAAAAAGAAGCTTTTATGGAGCGCACCTCCAAGGCCAAAATCGCAGTAAAAGATTATCTGGCTTTCTGCCGGAGTTTGTTATTTGAACAAAGAGACTCTGTGTTCAACACATTGCCTCATTAATCTGTTGCTTCCGCTTTTTTCTGATTATCAATGAAAAATCAGGTAAGCATGAAGCAAGGATACACCGAAACATTTTAAACAGCATGAGCACACCCAAACACCCGATGCGCCGTTTGTTTCGCTATCTTGATCGCTTTCGCCTGCAATTGTGGTCGTCCATTGTCTATAGCGTATTGAACCGCATCTTCGACCTAATGCCGCCGTTTATCACTGCGTGGTTTATTGACACCGTGAGCAAAAAAATTCCCGGCTGGATTCCGACACTGACCGGGCTGACCGATCCCTGGCAAATCATTATTTTTCTGACCGTGCTAACCGTCGCCATTTTTGGTTTTGAAAGTTTTTTCCAGTGGCTGTACAACCGAGGCTTTATGCGCCTGGCACAAAGGCTGCAGCACGATCTTCGCATGGATACTTATGCGCATTTACAGGCGCGCGAAATGGCTTTTTTTGAAGAACAACGCACCGGCAATCTGATGTCCATTCTGAATGACGATATCAATCAGTTAGAGCGCTTTTTCAACAATATTTTCAATGAAATCATCCAACTCATAGTATTGTTAGTCATTGCAACCTGGTCGTTGCTCAACGTATCACTTGAGCTTGGGCTGATTGCCATGGCGCCTATTCCATTCATGGTGCTGAGCAGTTTTTATTATCAGCACCGGATTGCACCAAAATATCAGGCGGTGCGCAACAGCGTAGGCGCCCTGAACAATCGCCTGGAAAACAATCTCGCGGGCATCGCCGTGATCAAAAGTTTCACCGCTGAGCAATACGAAATTGAGCGTGTCGGAGAGGTTTCCTCGCAATACCGCGACGCCAATTTTAACGCCATCCGCTGGAGTTCGGTGTACATTCCGATCATCCGCATGTTTATTTCGCTGGGCTTTGGCATTACACTCTGCGTAGGCGCTTATTGGGTGTTATTTGAACCGGCACGGTTTACTTTTGGAAATCTGGCATTTTTTGCCATGATGACCGAGCGATTGCTGTGGCCCGTGACCCGCCTCGGCGCTATTTTTGATGATTACTCGCGGGCGCAGGCCGCTGCGCGAAGAGTATTTGGCTTGCTGGATGCTGAAAATGCGATCCGGGAAACCGAGCATCCTGTCCGATTGACCGGGGTAAAAGGGAATCTTCGTTTTGAAGATGTGCATTTTTCTTACAAGCCAGGAATTCCGGTTTTGAAAAATATACAATTGGACATTCCTGCCGGTCAAATCATTGGCATCGCCGGCCCGACCGGCGGCGGCAAAACAACATTGACCAAGTTGCTGCTGCG
The DNA here is from genome assembly GCA_964596135.1 of uncultured Saprospiraceae bacterium. Classification (GTDB taxonomy): domain Bacteria; phylum Bacteroidota; class Bacteroidia; order Chitinophagales; family Saprospiraceae; genus JADJNW01. The sequence continues at coordinate 4,378 of CAZQTF010000063.1, forward strand.
TTTTTACGATGTCACTTCGGGCAGCATCCAAATGGAAGGCACAGACATTCGGCAACTCGCATTCAACGATTTGCGAAAGCAAATTGCTCTGGTAAGTCAGGATGTGTATTTATTTCACGGAACGATCCTCGAAAATATTGGCTACGGTCTGCCGGGCGCCAGCGAACAAGCCATCGCGGAAGCCTCGAAAAAAGCGCAGTTGCACGATTTTATTATCTCTCTACCCGACGGGTACCATTCGATCATCGGGGAGCGCGGTATCAAGCTTTCGGGGGGGCAACGCCAGCGCTTAAGCTTAGCCCGAGCCATCCTGAAAGACGCGCCAATTCTCATTCTTGACGAGGCCACCAGCGCAGTGGACACCGAAACTGAGCGTGCCATTCAGCAAAACCTGAATCAGATCACCAAAGGCAAAACCGCGCTCATCATTGCGCATCGCCTGAGTACCATTCGCCATGCCGACAATATTATCGTGATCAAAGACGGGCAGGTTGCAGAGCAGGGTACGCACGAAGCGCTTCTGGAGCTGCGGGGCACTTACGCTGATTTATGGCGCGTGCAGATCGGAGAATTGGAGGAGGCGTAAAAAATGGTCAGTTATGAACAAAAAAACGGTGCTCTGTCCTGATCCGAAACACCGTTTTTCCTTTGCAAATCCAAGCCGGCGAAAACGCTACAAATCCTTCACCGAATTGCGATCCGCCAGAATATCTTTGAGTTCTTTCAGAAATTGGTACTGATGTGGAAGCACTTTTTTCACCGCTTCTTTCACCGCTACGAAAGCGCCTTTATCCATTGCCTTGAGTTGTTCTTTGAGTAGCATAGCATCTTCGTACAGCATCCCCTTGAGCGACGGAATATCGTGCCAATCGCCTTCTACAGCGTACGCCTCTTCGGTAGCGCCGTTTTCCTGTTGCACCGGGTCCAGCTCAATCATGCGATCCTGCGGCAGCTTTTCGGGCGTTTGCCCCGTCAGTTCACCTTCCGGGATACTCCAGTTTTCCGCATTTTCCGGGTCATTCATCAGAAAAATTTCCAGCCCGCGTTCCCGGAAGCGATAAATAATCAGGCTAATTTTTTTAGAAAGCATTGGTAACATCAGCATCGCCTTTTTGTATCCAGAGTGAAACAGCATGCCACTAAAAAGGTTCAGGGCATTAGGCGACAAAGTAACAGAGTTTATCCGGCTTTACAAAATGGTCGTCTTACGTTTTTTCTTCAGAGCAGGACTTTCTTCCGGTTTGGGTTGGCCAGAACGCGGATCCGTGCCTTGTGGTTCAAGATTTTTGAAGAATTCATCCATCCCGTCGAAGTTAAACTGCTGCCCGTCAAATTGCTCCATCATTTGCTCCATCATTTTTCGAAGATTTTGCGACCATTCCCCGTTGAAAAACTCATTCGGAAACGCTCCCGGCTCCATGCTGCGATACTCTTCCATAAAAAAGGTATCAATTTTGAAGCCGCCATCGCCCAGGTTGTCCCAGTGAAATTCCTGCATAAAAGCGGTATCGAACGGGAAATTTTCACCGTCAAACCGGAATTCCCGCACAAACGAAGTATCAAAACGAAAACCGTTGCCATTAAAATCTTTGACAAAAGTGGTATCAAAAAAGAAAAAATTCCCGCCGAAATCCTGGCTGAATTGCTCCATCATTTTGTGCATCTGCTCCTGCAATTGCTGCATCTGGCGGCGGAGGTCATCCGTTTCGCTTTGCGCGAAAGCGATCTGAAACGACATCAACAACAAACTTGCGATTGCTACGATCTTCTTCATAATCCAAAATTTAATACGATGTTTCAAGTTTTCTTAGGTACAGACTGCTGAACCAATTCGAGGGTTGCAAGCGCCAGAAAAATTTTTTCTTCTTCATCGGTAATGTCCGATTTTACAAACTGAAACGCGCGCGGACTGAGCGTTTCGCCTTTTTTTAACTCGGTTTTCACCACGCTGGCCACTTCGCGGTCGTGCACAATCACCGGCGCCAGTTCCATCTGATTGCGGTTGATCCGGGCAATCATACGTTTGCGGTCGTTGTACAATACTCCGTCTTTCGTGAGTGCGCCAACCAGTTTGTTGTCAATCAGGATCTGAATTTCTTTGTTGCGCACCCAGTAAGCGTATTCGTGCGTAGCCGTACGGGCATAGAGCAGCGCATTGGTACCCGAAGAAACGTAGCGTTTGTAACTATATGCCAGCACCGGCTCGTGATATATCGTGGTAAAAACACCTTTCGCGCGCAGCGTGATGCCTTTTTTGATGGTCTGATACATTTGATTCAAGGAAAAAAGCTCCAGTTCTTCCTTACCAATGGGCACCAATTCTTCTTTCAGCCACTTGTCCATGTCGGTTTGCATGATCTTCAGGTCTTCCTTGATCCGTTTATAGCCAGGCTGCACATGCGGCAATATGCGCGTGAGCAATACAAAACCGCCCACGATTACTGCCATTGTAATAAAAGCAAATGGAATCATTATTAATTTTGATTTATATTACTTTTTTTTTATTTTTTGCATCATAATTTTATTTAAAACAAAATGCGGATGCAAAATATTTACTCATACGTTCCAGCCTGCATATTTAACTGAATACCAGACTCTTCTGGTTTTTCAAATTGCTGGCGTCGGGTTTGCAGGGCTACTTTGTCGGCGTTGGTTAAAACCGAAAAATTTGCCTGTATAATAGAATCCAACTCCATCGTAATCTTTTCTTGTGTTTCCCAATATGTAACATGCGATTCGGTAATATCGTTGAGCAGACGGGTCTTCAAACGGGTGAGTTCCAGGGCGAATAAGTCGCTTTTTTTCAGTAGTTTGTCTATATTTTCCAGCGTTTGGTAATGCACGCCCCTGCCGAGCAGGCTGCTGCCGCCGTAATCCCAGGTTTGCATGAACCACGCCGGGTAGAAATATTCGATGCTGTCTTCGGGGAAAAGCGTCAAATTTAAAGCTACAAATTCATCATCGGTTGATTCGGAAGTCTTCTGAGCCATAGCCTTCAATTCGCCGAAATTCCAAAACAGGAAATAAGCGGTGCCTTCTGCGACCAATTGCGGCACCAGACCAGGCATAGCTTCATGCAGCCAGAACATATCGGGCAACTCCTCCGGATTTTGAATCAGAATCCGATCCTGCATCAAGCGGGTCATGGTATCGCGGAGGGCGCTTCCGGTGCGAAATGTAGCCACAAAATCCTGTGCCGTTTGTATCTGTCGGAATGCCTGTCGGTACGCCCGAATGCTATCTGCCAAGGATTCGCCAAACGTTGTTTGCAAGCGCTTGTCCATGAGTAATCTGGCAATTTTAGAGTTGCCATCCATTTCAAAACGCAAGGCTCCGCCATAAACCCATCCTTCGGCGCCATCTTCGGTGCGTACCTTGAGCCAAGGCTCGTCAAACCAAATGCCCCGTATCTGTACACGGGTGGTAAAATCGCTTACTTCGCCCAAGTCGTAGAGCATCGCACCCTGGGGAAGTTCGCGAATAACCTTGCCCTCCTCGCCCGGCGTTTCGCGCAGGCGAGTAGATGCCACATTGGTCGTGAAGTCGGCAGCAGCGGCTTCCTTCGCCTCTTTTTTGCAGGCAAATAAAGATGCCACGATCAAAAGCATAAAAAGCAATCTCATACAAGTTGGAATTCGGGTTAAAAATAAAAAAACCTGACAGGTTTTGGAAACCCATCAGGTTTTATGCACGTATAGCACATATTTTTTATCCTAAGTAGGATTTTAATGCATTGCGGTTGTATGATTTGCGCAAACGGCGGATAGCGCGCTCCTTGATTTGACGAACTCGCTCGCGCGTAAGGTTGTACATCTCCCCAATTTCTTCCAGCGTCAATGGCTTGTAGCCATTCAAACCATAATAAGCAGACAAGACTTCTACCTCTCGGGGCGATAAAATAGACAACCCCTGTTGCACTTCTTCCCGGAGCGATTCTTCCATCAGAAAACTATCCGGACTCATATTATCCTCGCTGGAAACCACATCCAGCATGGTCGAATCGCCGTCTTCCCCACTAATAGGTGCATCGAAGGAGACATGACGACCATTTCCTTTCAACATATTGGCAACTTCTTTCGGCGTCATATCGAGCAACTCGGCAAGCTCTTCGTTGGTCGGTTCACGCTCAAATTCCTGCACGAAAGAAATAAACGCCTCATTTACTTTATTGTACGAACCCACTTTGTTCAGCGGCAAACGCACAATGCGCGAGTGTTCTACAATAGCCTGGAGAATAGACTGACGAATCCACCAAACCGCATAGGAGATGAACTTAAAACCTTTGGTTTCGTCAAAACGTTTAGCGGCTTTCATCAAGCCGACATTTCCTTCGTTGATAAGATCGCTCAGCGAAAGCCCTTGATTTTGGTACTGTTTAGCAACAGAAACGACAAAACGAAGGTTTGCCTCCGTCAATTTTGCCAGTGCATCTTGATCGCCTCCGCGAATCCGGCGAGCCAGTTCAGCCTCTTCATCGGCGGTCAGCATCTGAATTTTGCCAATGTCATTCAGGTACTTGTCTAATGCAAGGCTTTCTCTGGTCGTAATCTTATTTGTAATCTTTAACTGCCGCATATGTCCGGGATTTTGGGAAATTTATAGTTATGACGAAATATACGATTTTTAGTCACAAAAGTTGTATTAATTCAATAAAAACTTGACTTTTTCCAAAAAAAGATTTATATGCCAAGCTTTATAAATTTTAATACAATTTCAAATAGTGAAAAGTTCCCTGCTTAAAAAAAATGTCTGATTCCGAATTCATATTCAGAACCAGACATTTCTGGAAATTTGGTATTAAAAACCTGTTTATCAGGATTTAATCTCTGCCTTTGCGATCATCTTTTTTCCAGTCACGACCTTTGTCGCCGCGATCGCCGCCATCGCCCTCCCCTTTTCCGTTGCGTTCTGGCTTGGGCAATAAGGCTTTACGTGACAAGCGGAGCTTACCCGTCTTTTTATCTACTTCGATCAATTTAACTTTTACTTCATCGCCTTCTTTAAAGACCTCTTCCACATTGTCAATTCGGGAATATGACATTTCCGATACGTGCAGCAAACCGCTCTTGCCATTGAACTCTACGAATACGCCATAGGGCATGATTGTTTTCACTTTGGCGTTGTAAACATCGCCAATTGCTGGCACGAACGTGATCTGGCGAATACGCGCCAAAGCTCTTTCGATCGAATCCTTGTCGGCGCTGGCAATGCTGACAATTCCTTTGTCACCCACTTCCTCGATATTGATAGTGGTTCCGGTATCGCTCTGAATTTCCTGAATAACTTTACCACCAGGACCAATAACTGCGCCAATAAAGCTCTTCTCGATCACCAACTCCACGATACGCGGTGCGTGTGGCTTGTAATCCTCTCTTGGTTCGGCGATCGTTTCTTTCATTTTTTCCAAAATGTGCAAACGACCATGTCGAGCCTGTTCCAGTGCTTTTTCGAGGAGATCATAAGGCATACCGTCAATCTTGATGTCCATCTGGCAGCCGGTGATGCCATTTTCCGTGCCGGTCACTTTGAAGTCCATGTCGCCGAGTGCGTCTTCGTCTCCCAGGATATCGGACAATACTGCCGTGCGTTTGCCATCGGTGATCAAACCCATCGCAATACCCGCCACCGGCGCTTTGATCTTGATACCACCATCCATCATCGCCAATGTGCCGGCACAAACCGTTGCCATTGAAGAGGAACCATTTGATTCCAGTATATCGGATACGACACGAATGGTGTAAGGATTGTCAACTGGCAATACCTGACGAAGCGAACGGGCAGCCAGATTGGCGTGACCTACTTCGCGGCGACCGGGAGCGCGTTGGGGCTTCACTTCGCCGGTAGAATATGGCGGAAAATTATAATGCAAGATAAATTTCTCGTAATACATTCCCAGTGCATTGTCAATCATCAACTCATCCAGCTTGCTGCCCAGCGTCAGGGAAGTCAGCGATTGTGTTTCCCCGCGTGTAAAAATTGCCGAACCATGCGTCGCAGGAAGATAATCCACTTCGCACCATATGGGGCGGATTTCGTCGAGTTTTCGACCATCTAAGCGCAGTCCATCACTCAGCACCATCTCTCGCACGACTTCCTTCTTCAGTTTGTCGAAATATTGCTCCAGGAGCGCTGATTTTTCACTTATATATTCTTCACCTTTTTCAGTGGTCATTTCGGCAATCAGGTCTTCCTTGACCTTCGAAAACTGATCTTTGCGGCTATGCTTGTCCAGGAAAGATTTGGCAATGCTGTACAATTTATCCTTCGCAAAAGACACGACTTTCGCTTTCAGTTCCTCATCTTCCAGCGTCGGCGGCACTTCGCGTTTGTTCAGCGCTTTGTCGCCGACCAGTTTTGCCAATTCGAGCTGAGCCTGTATTTGCACTTTGATGACATCATGCGCCACTTTGATGGCTTCCACCAGATCATGCTCGGCGCACTCTTTTGCTTCGCCTTCCACCATCGTTACATCGGCCATCGTTGCGCCTACGATCAGATCAATATCTGCTTCTTCGAGCGACGATTTGGTTGGATTGATGACAAATTCGCCGTTGATGCGGGCGACCCGCACTTCCGAGATCGGTCCGCCAAACGGTATATCCGAAACAGCAAGCGCCGCGGAAGCCGCCAACGCAGCATAAGCATCCGGCAGCGTATCCTTTTCACCCGAAATAAGGTTGATAATAATTTGGGTTTCATACATGTAGCTCTCCGGAAAAAGCGGACGAATAGCGCGATCCACAAGCCGCGATATCAGGACTTCATAATCGGAAAGCTTGGTTTCCCGGCGGAAAAAGTTTCCGGGGATTCTGCCTGCCGAAGCAAATTTTTCCTGATAATCCACAGAAAGGGGAAAAAAACTCTGTCCTTCCTTCATTTCTTTTGTAGAAACCACTGTTGCCAGCAGCATGGTATTGCCAATGCGCACCATTACCGAGCCATCCGCCTGTGCTGCAAGTTTGCCGGTTTCAAGGGTTACGGTTCTGCCATCGGGTAAGTCGAAGGACGTTTTGATTGGAATCTGTTGTCCCATAATTTTGAAATGTTAAAAATCCTCTTGTTATGTCAATAATTAACGCAAAAAAACAAAGCGTGTTTCGCTTGGCAATATGAGAAGTATCGGGGAAATACACTGTCAACATTTGAGGCAGGACTCCATTTATACATTTTGGTATCAAACCCGGAGACGCTTTGTCCCTTTACTTATCTTCCATTTTGTCTGACTGACGGCTGACAGATCCTGAAGAACAACTTCTCTTTAATAAAACGAACGATTATTAGTTTCTGGTTGGAAATGATATACAGACATTTCTGAATCAGAAATCATATTTGATCATTAGCGGACGTAAAAGAAAAGGAAACAAAACGCACTTTTGTTTTTGTTCCCTTTTCTTCTCCTTTTATTTACGAATACCGAGTTTATCAATCAACTCACGATATTTTTGCAGGTCTTTCTTGGAAAGATATTGTAGCAAACGCTTGCGCTTACCTACCAGCGACAGCAACGACCGGCGACAAGCGTGGTCTTTGTTGTTTTGTCTCAAATGATCCGACAAATGCTGAATACGATAGGTAAACAGCGCAATCTGCGCTTCTGCCGAGCCTGTATCATTTGCCGCTCTGCTGTACTCGCCGAGCACCTCTGCTTTCTTCTCCTTAGATAAATAAACAGCCATTTTGTTGTTTCAATTTTTCTCTTAAAATTCTTGGACACTATTTTAGCGGTGCAAAGGTAACAACTTTCCGCTTACCGCGAAACAGGAAACGGAAAATTATTTCCAAATAACCGGCTTTCGGCGTCAATTGCTCGCCTTGAATTTCCGGAACGCCTCGGTCAGCTTTGGAACCACCTCAAACAGATCGCCTACCACGCCATAATCTGCTGCCTTGAAAAACGGTGCTTCGGGGTCTTTGTTGATTACCACGATTATCTTGGAATTATTAACCCCCGCTAAATGCTGAATGGCACCGGAAATTCCAATGGCAATGTACAAATTCGGGCGAATGGCAATACCAGTTTGCCCCACGTGCTCGTGGTGCGGGCGCCAGTGCGCATCGGCTACCGGGCGAGAACAAGCCGTCGTAGCGCCAATTGTTTCCGCCAACGCTTCTACAATTGCCCAGTTTTCGGGTCCTTTCATACCCCGACCAGCAGACACGACCAGTTCGGCTTCCGGTAGAGGCACCGTTCCTTCCACCCGCTTTACTTCTTTTACTTTTATCCGCCCCAATGGCACGGCTACATCCAGCGTCTCCACAGCGCCTGCGCTGCCCACCTCTGCCGTAGGAATACTGTTACCCATCAGAGATAAAACTTTTACCTCCGATTTAAGCTCAAATTCAGCGAAAGCCTTACCGGAAAATACGCCTTTTTTCACCTTGAATGCGCCGCCTTCCATCATTGGTACGCTATTTACGCCGGCTACCGAACCTGCATTCAGGCGCACCGCCAGACGACCGAGCAAAGATTTGCCATCCGCAGAGTGGTTCACAATCACAACCTTTGCGCCCAGTTTCTGCGCCGCTTCAGCGATCACCGCTGCATATACCTGTCCATCAAAATTTTCGAGCGCCGGATTGGTGATGTTATAAATTTTGGTAGCGCCATATTTGCCCAGCTCTTCAGCGCCGGTCACCGCTCCGATGGTCAGCACAGCACAATCTGTACCCAATGCCTGGGCGGTTTTATATCCATAGGTAACTGCCTCGAAAGCAGCTTTTTTGAATTGTCCTTTATGATTTTCTGCAAAAACAAGTACCATTGGAATACACAATTTTAAGTTTACGAATGACGATTCAAGGAATCATTGAAATCCAGAAGCAATAGAACCATATTAAATCACCTTTGCTTCTTCGTGCAGCAGCCGCACCAGTTCGTCCATATTTTCTGGCTCGATTAGTTTCACAGCCGACTTTGACTTGGGCAGGGTGTAATGCACCACCACCGACAGATCATCGAACGCAACGGGTTCCACCACTTTCAGGGGCTTGGTTTTGGCCATCATGATACCTTTCATATTGGCAATGCGCTGCTCTGCCAAACCTTTTGCAGCACTGATTACCACGGGCGTTTCCACTTCCACCACTTCGGTGCCGCCTTCGATATCGCGGGCAATGGTCGCGGTGTTGCCGTTCATATCCATCTGACTGGCATAAGAAACAAAAGGTAGATCGAGGAGTTCGGCGATCATGGCGCCCACTTCCGAGCCGTTGTAATCAATCGTTTCCTTACCCAGAAAAATCACATCGAAATTTTCGTTTTTTGCATATTCGGCAATTTGTTTGGCAACATAAAGTGCGCTTTTCGGCTCACCGGTAGTATTGATTCGTACGGCATCATCAGCGCCGATTGCCAATCCTTTGCGGATGATCGGATCATTGACAGCGGGTCCCACGTTGATCATCGTCACCGTACCCCCCTGCGCTTCCTTAAGCTCGAGCGCACGCACCAGGGCATACCACTCGTCGTAAGGATTCATGATATACTGCACGCCATTGGTGTCGAATTCGGTGCTATCGGCGTTAAATGCGATTTTGGTCGTTGTATCCGGCGTCTTGCTGACGCATACCAGTATTTTCATCGTTGGTTCTGTTGTTAAGTTAAGGTGTAGTTGTACAAAATTTTACGAGAATCGAATTCTTGCTACGACAAACGAATAAAGTTTCGCAAATATAGTCCAAAACTCCAATTACTCGTTAGCGAAAATTCGCTAACTTTTATAAAAATCAAACATTCCCAGTAATTCTTTGTTCAGCATTACGCAAAAAGAAACAACAAAATGTAATTTTGCTGTTGACACGCTCAATTATTTTTTATGTCGCGACTTACTCAGCTACAAAGTCTATTAGCCGACGCCCCCAATGACTCTTTCCTGCTCTTCGCCATCGCCAAAGAATACGAAGGCGGAGGCGATCGGGATCAGGCGCTGGCGTACTATTTACAATTGATTGGCAATGATCCCGCCTACGTTGGCGCCTATTATCACCTCGCAAAACTATATGAGAAAATAGAAGCCCCGGAAAAAGCGTTAGAAACGTATGCTAAGGGAATGGAAATTGCCCGCGATCTTGGCGATCAACATGCTTTGGCAGAATTGTCGTCTGCAAAGTTGAATCTGGAACTCGAAATGTAGCATTGAGTTGAAATTTAGGGCTGGAAATCTTAAAATTTTCGGCGCACTTTCAACAGTAAAGGAAAAATTCTATATTTGGATTTACTTTTGAGTCTTTGGAAAAGAAAGGATAGCCGGATTGCTTTTATCAGAAGTCAAGGCAGTAAAGGATGCAAGCTTTTTTATCTATCTTCTGCGTTTTGTCTTCTGACATTTCAAAAACATCGTACCATGAGAAACTATTTCGGCTTTACCCTGCTGGGTCTAACGATTGTTGTCGCCCTGCAATCGGCTTTTTTTAACCCTTCTTCTTCTGCGTTCAATGATGAGCACGTCTTCGCCTGCAATGTGACCGTAAATGCCGGTGTGAACGATACGATTTGCACCTCTGGCGAAACCATCAACCTAAACGGTGTGATCACGGGTAGCTTTATTGATGCAACGTGGTCGCCTGCAACCGGCGTAGCAAATCCCAATAACCCTGTTACCACTGCCGTAGTCAATGCGACCACAACCTATACGCTCACCGTACGCAGCATGAATGACCAAAACCTCATTACTAATGGCGACTTCAGTCAGGGTAATGTAGCTTTTACCAGCGATTATCAATTCAACAATTCTGATGTCCGGCCGGAAGGGCGCTACGCAGTGACCACCAACGGACGCAATGTACACAACAGTTTTGCCAGCTGCGGTGACCACACCGGCGGCGGTTCCATGATGGTGGTGAATGCTTCCGGCGTATCCAATAATGTGTGGTGCCAGACGATCACCGTACAGCCAAATACAGATTATATGTTTGCTGCCTGGGGCGCTTCGATGGTGTCGCAAAACCCGGCTCGTCTGCAGTTTTCTATTAATGGCACCCTGATTGGTAATGTTTTTCAGGCGCCGTCGCAAACTTGCCAATGGCGCGAGTTTACCGCCAACTGGACGTCTGATGCCGTCACAACCGCTCAGATTTGTATTGCCAATGTAAACAATACGCCGGCGGGTAATGACTTTGCTATTGATGATATTTCCTTTCGGCAAATATGCATAACAACCGATGACGTGACCATCGCGGTGGCCAATTTAAATGCAGACTGGAACAATCCAGGGAACCTCTGCCAAAACGATGCACCTCTTGCTCTGAATTCACTGCTCGATACAGCAGCAACTGCCAATGGTGTCTGGACGATTGATGGCACCCCCGCAACAACGCTCAATCCGTCCACACTCTCTCCAGGTAACCACGATGTTCTCTACATCGTACGACAAGGCGACTGCGAAGTACAAAACGAACAAATTATCATTATCAATACTCCGGCGGATGCCGGCGTTGCCCAGGCGCCCGTGCATGTATGCGAAGGCGCCGCCGATGTGATCAATCTCGCAACCCTGATCAGCGGAGGCGAGCCCGACGGAATCTGGCAGGAAACATCCGGTGCACCCTCTACTGGTGGCGCTTTTAATGCCAATACAGGTACATTCAATACCTCTGGTCAGGCAGCAGGCACCTACACTTTTGTGTATCGGGTCGCTTCTCCTCCACCCTGCCCCGATGCGGAGACAACCGTAACGGTATTTATTGACGCTACACCGATTGCCGATGCAGGCGCAGACCTCGAACTCAATTGTCTGGTGGATATAGTGACCCTTGGCGGGCCAGGAACGTCCACCGGCGCCGGATTGCAATATCAATGGGGGGCAGCCAACGGCAGCCCGATTCCGCTCCCCAATATCGCCTTTACCGAAGTGGAGCAGGCAGACACCTATACGCTTGTGGTGACCAATGCCGATAATGGCTGTAGCAGCAGCGATCAGGTTGTGGTGACTTCCCAGATTACCTCACCCACAGCAACCGTTGAAATTCAGCAAGTTACCTGCAATGAAACCCGCAACGGTTCGATTTTTGTGACCAACATCGCCAATGGCGAAGCACCTTTTGAATACTCGCTCAATGGAGGGGATTTTACATTCAAAAACGAATTTAACTTTCTGTCGCCAGGAGCTTACACCCTTGTAGTACGCGACCAAAATGGCTGCGATACAACACTTCAGATAGAACTGGCTCAACCCGAAGCCTTAGACGTGGAACTGCAAGCCGATACGGATACCGACCCTCCCACTATTGTTCAGGGCGATAGCGTGCATCTCAAAGTATTGCTCAGCAAGCCGGAAAGCGCTATCACGTCTATCGTATGGACGCCGGATACGATTGGTTGCAGTACCTGCTTTACTGCCTTTGATCGCCCGATGGAGCAAACGGTTTATTCCGTGCGCGTGACTGACGAAAATGGCTGTGTGGCAACCGATGAACTCCTCATTTTTGTACAGCAGATAGAGCGGATTTTTATACCCACTGCTTTCAGTCCGAATGGCGATGGCATCAATGACATGTTTTATGTCAGCGCGGCGCCGGAAGTGCAACTGATCAAGTCGTTTCGCATTGCCAATCGCTGGGGTACGCTGGTATATAGCCGCGAAAATTTCCCGCCCAACGACCCGACACTCGGCTGGGATGGATTATTCAACGGACAAAGAGGTTCGATCGGCGTGTATGTTTATGTGGCTGAGTTGGAAATGGCAAATGGCGAGGTAATAGTCGTGTCCGGCGATGTCGCGTTGATGCATTAAAATACTGCTGAACAGCATATAATAAGTGTGGTAAAATAATAAGACAAACATGATGCACTTATAATATTGCCGTTGCCTCGATCTCCACCA
>CAZQTF010000064.1:0-17136 GCA_964596135.1 uncultured Saprospiraceae bacterium
AATGTTATTTAAAAGTGTGACCTGAAGTAAAATTTGAAGTCATAAAAAATAAAACTTTAAAATTAAAATCAGGTTTGCACATGGAACAGAAAACCCTGGAGAATCTGGAAGTATATGCTTTGGCAGTTCAGATCGGGAATAGTGTTTGGCAAATGACGAGTAAATGGAATGCTTTTGCCAAGGAAACCATTGGAAAACAGGTGGTAAGGAGTGCCGATTCGGTAGCAGCCAATATCGCAGAGGGTTACGGACGTTTTTTCTACAAGGATCGGCGTCAGTTTTGTTACTACAGCAGGGGGTCTGCCTACGAAACTGCTTACTGGATTAAAACAGCAGCACAAAGAACTTTAATTTCGCGAGAAGAATTTCAGGATTTTGACAATTTGATGGAAGAATTTAAAAATAAACTCAATAAATTTATCGCGCATCTCAATAACCAAATCAGTAAAGGGAAGCAATAAAAATTGTTACTTGTTAATGTTGTTACTTGTTAATGTTGTTACTTGTTAATGTTTTTATTTGTTAATGGTTATTTGGTGCCCAATTAACAAATAACAAAATACCATGAATTTAGACATCAAAAAAATAGATTTCGACAAAACTCAAGGGCTTATTCCTGCCATCATCCAGGATTCCGTCACAAATAAAATGTTAATGCTCGGTTTTATGAATGCCGAAGCCTTGCAAAAAACGATGGATGAAAAGATTGTCACCTTTTTCAGTCGGAGCAAAAACCGGCTTTGGACGAAGGGCGAAACCTCTGGCAATTTTCTCCATGTCATTGATATTCAGGTAGATTGTGACAACGACACCGTTCTAATCAAAGCCCGCCCCGATGGCCCCACCTGCCACACCGGCACCGATACTTGCTTTGCCGAAGTCAATCAATCCGATAATTTTCTCTGGAAACTCGAAAAAGTCATTCAGGATCGCAAAGCCAATCCCAAAGAAGGGTCTTACACAACGTCGCTTTTTAACAAAGGCATCAACAAAGTGGCGCAAAAAGTAGGCGAAGAAGCTGTAGAATTGGTCATCGAAGCCAAAGATGACAACGAGGAGCTTTTTCTGGGCGAAGCAGCAGATTTGCTCTATCACTACCTCATTTTGCTTACCGCAAAAGGCTACCAATTGCAGCACGTCATTGACGTTTTGGAAAAAAGACATCGCTAATCCTTCATTTTCAATTCGCTATAAATTTTAACATCTTTTTAATGCTGGGCGCACCCAACCCTCTGAGCATCCTCGTCCGTCTTGCCTTACCGACATCAAAAATCAAATGAAAACAATCTATTTTTTGAAATTTCAAATCACCCGACTATTTTGTCACAGTTAAAAAACAGAAACCTATGAAAACAATCCAATTGTGGAGCCTGCTCCTGTTGGTCGCCGTTCTCTCCTTTACCGCCTGCGAAGATGAAACCGGCGAGGATTTCGCCTTCCAATTTGATTACAATTTTGCGACAAGCCAAAATGGCTGGACCGGAGACTTTGCGGACTATCCTGTTGGCGAAGAGGAATTTTATGAACTGAGTTTTTCACACGACACGCTGCCCAGCCCGCTGGACAAAACCCAAAAAGCCCTGAAAATTCATGGTAGCAACCGCAGCGACGATCTCTTCATGTTTGCCAAAAAACGTCTGAACGGCCTTGCCCCCAACACCGAGTACATCATCGAATTTAACTTCGAAATGGCTTCCGATGCTCCCCAAAATAGCGTGGGTATTGGCGGCAGCCCAGGCGCTGCTACTTACATCAAGGCGGGCGCCCACGCCACCGAGCCAATAAAAGTTGCCAAAGAAGGCTTCTACGAGCTTAATCTCGACAAAGGACAACAAAGCCAGGGCGGCAAAAATGCGGTGGTTATCGGTACGCTGGGGCACAACGGCAGCGATTTTGGATACAAACTTATTCAGCGCAGCAACGATTCGCAAGAATTCAAAGCCAAAACCGACGCCGAGGGTAATCTCTGGGTATTCATTGGCGTGGATTCCGGTTATGAGGGCAAAACGACGTTTTACATTACCAAAGCTACCATCCGGCTGAAGTGAAAATTGCGAATTGCGAAACACACACCCCACTTAAATAAGCAACAATTAGCAATTTTTTAAGGGTAATCTCGTGCACACAGCTATTCCGAGTCCGGGGAGGAATTTTCGGGTAGCTGTTTTGTTTTTGGGCGCATCCCCCGAACAAGTCGGGGGGCGGGCTATTCAGGGCTCCACTTCGTTCCGGCACTGCGTGCGCGCTGCGCGCCCCTTTCTATCCCTTGCGCACTGGCGTCTGCCGTGTCTGCCCAAGGTGGGCTTTTTGTTTCCATTTTCACCAAAAATGCTTACATTAGGGGATTCCAATTCCAAAGCTTATGCTCGAAAAAGCTTATCTCGACTCTCCCTTTGGCTGCTTCGAAATTCAGGGCAGCGAACTTGGCATTACCTCTGTCAAACGGACCCCCAAAACACCCTGTCCTTCGGGCGAACCCACTCCGGAAATACTGCGGGATTGCCTTCAACAACTCGATGAGTATTTTAAAGGACAAAGAACTGTATTCGACCTAAAGCTCGATTGGGGCGGCGCGCCGGAGTTCAATAAAGCCGTCTGGACAGAATTGCTCAACATTCCCTACGGGCGCACCACTTCTTACTCTGTCATCGCTGAAAAAATCGGCAACCCCGCCGCCGTACGCGCGGTAGGGCTGGCAAATCGCAACAATCCCATCGCGATCATCGTGCCTTGCCACCGCGTCATTGCCAAGAATGGCGATTTGCAAGGTTATTTCTATGGTTTGGACATGAAACGCAAGCTTCTGGAGCTTGAAAACCCTGGGAGCTTTGCTGAGCAGGGAAGCCTTTTTTAAATAGGAGATGTGAAAGATGAAACGCTTTTTCTTTTTAAATTTCTGATTTCAAATTTTCAATTTGTTTTTTAAAGCTATAGCGCGGTGTCGCTTCGTACAAGCCCTGATACAATTGCAACGCTTTTTCCCGAAGGGTGGTGTTTTCCGGCTTGATCCTGATCAATTCGGCATAAACCGCAGCTTCCTGCGCTAAGTGGAGTGGCCGCAGCAGGAGTTGATGCATTGCTGCCTCCGCTTTTTCCAGGTTGCCTTGCAAACGTTGATACTTTGCTGCCAAAATTTCTGCTTCGAAGCGTAGGTCAGGATTGCTGAGTTCATTGGCGATTGCCAGCGAATCTGCAACCACTTTTTCCAATTCAGGCAACTCGCCGGTTTCGATCAATACAGATCCTTTTTCCGTGAGGCTGAATCCGAGTACCAATTTGTTGCCAATCTTTCGGGTCACTTCGATGGCGCGATCATAGTATTCCAGCGACCGCCGGTAATCCTTGAGGTAGAAAAATACATCTGCCAGTGTATTGACGGCTTTCGCCAATCCTTTTTGATAGCCGAGCTCTTCGCAGATCATCAGGTCTTTTTGCAGGTAGTCAATGGCTTTGTAAAATTCACCTTTGAAGCTGAGCAACTCGCCGATTAACCCCAAAGCTATAGCCGTCCCCTGTTTGTCGCCAATCTCCTCGCAGAGTTCCAGATCTTTTTCAAAATGCTTCATCGCGCGCGCGTAATCACCCTTGCGTTCGTACACGCTGCCGATCCCGCCGATTGCAATGGAAGTCAGCTGCTTATTGCCAAGTTCTTCGCTCAATTCCAGCCCTTTCTGATAACTTTCCAATGCCGCATTGTAATCTCCTTTTTCAAAAAAGACAATTCCGAGCTTGGTGTACAAATCGGCTACACCCTGCTTGTCGTTGCTGCGTTTTGCCAGTTCAAGCTGTGTTTGCTGACAGCGGATCGCCTCATCGTAATCGCCCTGATTCATATACGTCAGCCCCAGCGAGGCTACGATTTGGGAACTGGGTACTTCGCCCGATTCCTGGCTGATATTAATACTTTGAATAAAATAAGATTTTGCTTTTTCGTAATCGCCCTGCCGGAAATGCAGATTGCCAATGTTGCCATAAACTTTGGCGATGCCATTGGCGTCCTCAATGGATTCGAACAATTGCACGGCTGCCTGCAAATGGGTGGCTGCATTCGTATAATCGCCTTTCAGCACCAGCAGGCGCCCCAGATTGTTGTTGCATTGCCCCAGCAGTAGCGCGTCGCGCGTTTTTTTAGCTAATCTCAACGCTTTGGAATACGCCTGCTCGCATTCATCCCATTGTCCAATCAGTTCCAGCACTTTTCCCTTTTGCAAGTGCGTTCTGATTTGCCGTTCGGAATCATCCTGGGTGCCCAGTTTTTTCAACAATTTTTCGTAATACTCTAGCGCCAGTTGGTTTTGGTAATTCCGGCGGGCATAGTCAGCCGCTTTACGCAGATATTCACAAGTTTTATCAAATACGCCGGCTTGTTCAAAGTGGAAAGCCAAATCGAAATAACGCTCTTCCAAACGGTCGGAGTACAGGCGTTCGATGGCTTCGGCAATGAGTTGGTGCAATTGTTTCAGGCGAGTGCGCAACTGCATGCTGTACGCGGCTTCGCGTAGCAGCGAATGCCGGAAAATGTAGCGCAACTCGTTCATAGCGTGCCATATCTGCCCGTGTTCGGCTGTTTTGATCTGCTCACGCAGCAGGGCTACGGCGTTTCCATTGCGTTTGGCAAATTCTTCTTGTTTTTTCATCACTTCAGATAGCACGGGCACTTCAAATTCGCGCCCAATCACGGCGGCGGCTTTCACGGTTTCCCGGACCAGGTGCGACAGCCGGTCAATGCGAGCTGTCAGAATAGCATTAATCGAACCCGACAGGCGAATGTTTTTGTCCTTGATCGTCCACACGCCATCGCTAAAGGAAAGCAGATTGCTTTCGGAAAAATACTCCAAAATTTGTTCCAAATAGAAGGGATTACTATTGGTGGCGCGCAGCAACAATTCAAAAAATTCTTCACTAATAGCACTTTTTAGATAAGACTCCGCAAAACGGCGCACCGCCTCCGGTTCAAGAATGTTGAGATTGATTTCCGTTTTGGGAATAGCGCTGAATGCCAGTGTCTCCTGCTCAAAAATAACGGGGCGGGTACCGTCATCGCGCAGGCGTGAAGTGACCAGCAGCAAAATCGGGTAGCGGCTGAGATAGCGCGACAATTCCTGGAGCAGTTCACGCGAGTTGTCATCCAGCCAGTGCACGTCTTCCAATTGTAGCACCACTGGTTTAACCAGCGATTCGGCGATGATCAGGTTCAAAATAGCCTGGATCGTATTTTGATAACGCCCTTTTGCGTCGAGCTGCTCCCAGATGGAATCGGGGTATGTGATGCCAACCTGCGCCGCCAGTACAGACTGCGTTCGCACTAATTCTTTGCTGATAAATTCCACTTCCGGAAAGTCGGCTACATGCTCCAATCGGGTCATTAGTTGGTGGAGCCGTCGCTCAAATCGCTCCTGAGCGTGTGGCGTCATTCCATCCAGCGATTGCTCGAAGTAATTGCGCAGGAAGTAAATAAACGGATTGAAAGGTTTGCGCAAAATCTGATCTGCCTGACAGATAAACCATTGCACTTCATTTTCGGCATAAAGCGCTTCCTTAAGCTCGTGGGTCAGGCGGCTTTTGCCAATTCCGGCTTCTCCGTAGATGTAAGCGATTCCGGTGGGTTTACCATCAAAAATAGGTGCGGCAAAATCAAGTAATTGCTGCATCTCGGCGTCTCGTCCGACCATTTGCCCATCGAAAGTGGCAATCGTTTCATAATTTCTGCTATTGAGAATGTAAGTCGGTACGGTGCCTTTGATTCCTTTATATTTGACGTCACCTTTGGGTAAAAAAGTAAAATGGCGGTTTTTGCGAATTTCATTGTCCACCAGCACCTCGCCCCAGTCGGCAAAGGTCATAAGGCGTGCAGCAAGATTGACGCGGTTACCAACGGCTGCGTACTGACAGCGCTCCTCTCCTCCCACCATCCCGGTGTAAGCCGTGCCAATAGTCATGCCTGCCCGGAAGCGGATATGTTTTTTTTGTTCCAGTAATTGTGCTTCTTCGCGCAAGGCGCAAATGAACTCCAAAGCCCGGTCAATCATATTTTCAAAAGAAACCGGTGCCCCGAAGAAACAGGCAATAACACTGCCTTTGTCGCCAAATTCGATTTCTTTAAAATAGCCGGAAAAGCTATTAATTTTCTCCAGCACCAGGTTGGCAAATTCATCTAATTGCCCGTGCGTTTCCAGACCATCAAAAGCGATAAAAATCGAGATAACCGCCCGAAATTCTCCTTCGCCGCTGAAATGGATTACCGATTCGGGCAGGAATGCACGTATAATTTCTGCTCTAATTTGGGGTAGCTCCGTGCGCCGGGCGCGCCAGGGTTCGATATTTTTTTCACCAACAATGCGGTAGAAATGATCACCGATTGCTTCCAGTTCATAAGGCGTATGCCTGAGCAATTGATACAGCGATTCGTCGAGCACTATGTCTTGGTTGCTGGCTCGAGTTTGGCACAAAGCGCAATTCTCAATGGGAGCACCCCGAAAATAGTAGGATTTGAATTGTTTTCCGACAATCCCCCATTCGACACGCCCCCAGGAAAGCCCGATTTTCAGACCAATGGTAAATTCGCCGAAGCGAAACTGGCGGCTACTGAAGAAACGACGCACCTGTAGTGCCGTTTGAATAAACTCGGAGGCGGTGATCGCCGTTTGTCTGGCAGGAAAAATAGCAGTGAAAGCATCTCCGGCAAAATAAGGGATAAAACCACCCTTGGCATACACCATACTCACCAGCGGCGCAAAGATATCATTCAGCACATTAGATAACTCTTCCGCACCGCGATTCCCTCTGCCCATAAGTGCTTCGGTGAGCGGCGTGAAGCCGGAAAGATCAATGAACATGGTATAGGCCTGCAATTGCCCTCTCCATTTCTCCTGGCTATACTGTTCTTGAATAAAATGTGGTATCAGGTTTTTCACAAATCGTGTTGATCAATTCTTCAATAGCCAAACTCAAAAGGATGTTAAAAAATTGGTTTCGAGACATCTGTGTCCAGAATCCAAAAACATTGTCAAATTACAACTTTTTCAACAAGTATCTGTATTCTAACCGGCTTAAATTACGCTTTGTTCAATCTGTTTATTGCCCGATCCAGCATATGTGTATCCGAAAAAATATCCTGCACTATCTGCAACTTTTTGAAATTGCTTCGGTCTTTAACCGAAGTGGCTAATGATAGTTGTGTGGCAATTTTTTTTAAGAACATGTAATTTTTACAGTTTTTTCAAGTAATATAGATCAAGCGTGCACGAGCTTTGCTGCGATGAATCATTCAACACTCAATAAATCATGTAAGCCTTAGTTAAAAAATAGAAATCACCCGATGAAAAAACTAACCTTTACCTTAGCCCTTTTTGTCCTGGGTTACGCTGCTTCCGCTCAGGCGCCGGATTTTTCCAAAAAGCAAATTCCAGCTTTAAAAATCGAAGAATCCATTTCCATTGATGGTGCACTGACTGAAACAGTCTGGCAACAAGCTTCTTCTGCTACCGATTTTATTCAGCACTTACCGGTTTTTGGCGCAGCGCCATCCCAGCCAACGAATGTAAAAATTGTTTATGACAATACTGGACTTTATATCGGCGCGATATTGCACGATAGCAAACCAGACAGCATTTTGCAGGAACTTTCCCCACGCGACAACCTCGGCAATACCGATTGGTTCGGTATGTTTATTGATTCCTATCGCGATGGTATCAACGGGGTCGTTTTTGTCGTAACGCCTGCTGGTGTGCAATTTGACGCTAAAGTCTCAGCTCTGTCCAACAACAATGGCAACTGGAACGTCGTACGTGGCGAAGACAAAAACTGGGATGCCGTGTGGGAAAGTAAAACCCAGATCACACCCGAAGGCTGGGTAGTGGAAATGAAAATTCCCTACGCCGCTTTGCGCTTTCCCAAAGTTAAAGATCAAACCTGGCACGTTAATTTTGGGCGGGTTATTCGACGACACCAACAGCGCAGCTACTGGACGGCGGTTGATCCACAGCAGGACGGTTTTTTTAATCAAGCTGGTTATGTGACAGATATTCATGATATCAAATCGCCGGTGCGCCTCCAGGCTACGCCTTTTTTGGCGGTTTATGGCGAGCGGTATCACGATCGCAATGGCGATCCGATCAATAGCTTGGGGCGTTCGTTTAATGGCGGTATGGACATCAAATACGGTATCAACGATGCATTTACGTTGGATATGACACTCATTCCCGACTTTGGCGAGGCGCAATCCGACAACCAGGTGCTCAATCTCTCTCCTTTTGAGGTGCGTTTTGATGAAAATCGCCAGTTCTTTACCGAAGGGACGGAATTGTTCAACAAAGGCGGCTTGTTTTACTCCCGGCGCATTGGAGGGCAGCCGCTTGGCTATTGGGATGTGGAAAGCCAACTGACCGAAGGCGAAGAGATTATCGAGAATCCACAGCAATCGCAGTTGTACAATGCCACCAAAATCTCCGGGCGCACCAGCAAAGGCCTGGGCATTGGTTTTTTCAATGCTACTTCCGGCAGCACTTTCGCCACGATCCGCAACTCAGAAGGCATCGAACGCAAGGTACAAACGGATCCATTGACCACTTTCAACGTGTTGGTTCTGGATCAAAATTTGAAAAACAATTCATACGTCACATTGATCAATACAACCGTGCTGCGCGAGGGGGATGCTTATGATGCTAATGTGACCGGAGGGGTTTTTGACATTCGTAATAAAGCCAATTCCTATTCGCTCAGCGGGCAGGCCACGCTATCGCAAAAATATTTTCCTAAGGATGCTGAATTGGGGCACAAAATTACTTTTCGCCTGCGCAAAATCAGTGGGAAATGGGTATGGGGCGCGGGTTACAATGAAGACAGCGACAAGTTCGATGTCAATGATCTGGGATTCCAGCCCATCAACAATCAGCGCTGGGCTTTTACCTATGTCGAATTTAATCAATTCAAGCCGTTCTGGAATTTTAATCGCGGCGGTGCCGGTATAGAACAGGTGTACTCCATGTTGTACAAACCAGCGGTTTATAATAATTATTCCATCAGCTTCTGGAGTTGGGCGGAAGGCAAAAAATTCTGGAACTACAATGTTTGGGGAGGCGTAGAGCCTTTTATTACCTACGATTATTTTGAGCCGCGCGCCGAAGGGCGTTATTATCGTTATCCTACCAATCGCTGGGTAGGCTGGTGGTTTGGCACGGATAGCCGCAAGCGCTACCGCTTCAACGGCAATATGAACTATCGCCACTTCAGCGAGGCAGGCAGAACCAATCTGAACTTTTTCTTCAACCACCGCTTCCGTGTGAATGACAAACTCAATTTCCAACTGGGCACCGGGCTATTCGAGCAGAAAAACGACGTCGGTTTTGTGAACAACTTCGAAAACATAGAAAACGGCGGCGAAGTCATCATCTTTGGCATCCGCGACCGCAGCACGGTGGAAGCTATTTTTAGCAGTGCCTACAATTTCAACGAAAATATGACCCTGACGTTTCGGATGCGTCACTACTGGTCGAAAGTGAAATATGACAGCTTTCATTTATTGGAACAGAACGGCACGCTGGGCCTCACGGATTATCAGGACAACCACGACGGCAACTTCGATGCTTTTAACATTGACATGATCTACCGCTGGCGTTTTGCGCCAGGCAGCGATATCTTTGTCATCTGGAAGAATTCTGTTCTTGATTTTGAAGACACCGCTCAAATCAATTATATCAACAACCTTAACGGGCTATTTGATGCGCCAAACCTCAACAGCCTTTCGATTAAGGTGATTTATTTTCTGGATTATAACAACATCGCGAAGCATCGGGGATAATTATTCCCAGTATGATGCAAAGAATTCACCCGACTGAAGGCTGTCCGATAAAAAAATCGGGCAGCTTTTTTTATTTTAGGCAAATGAATTGTCAAATGTTAAGTGAGAAATGCGATTATTCCCAAATCCCAAATCTCTTATTTCATATTTCATATTTCATATTTCATATTTCAAATCTCAAATTTCACATTTTTATCTGTTTATTAAAACCGTTGATCCATGAAATACCGGAACCTCCTTTTTACAACCTTGCTGGTGCTGATCACAGGATTGCTTTTTGCTCAGAAAGACATGGGCTACCAAACACCGCCCCAGGCAATCGCCGATCTGATCGAGGCGCCGCAAACACCTGCCGTCAGTATCAGCCCTGACGGAGAGACAATGTTATTGCTTAGCCAACCGGGTTACCCTTCGATTGAGGAAGTGGCTCAGGAAGAACTGCGCATTGCGGGCATTCGCATCAATCCAAGAAACAATGCCTCCAGCCGCTCGGCATACAGCGATGGAATGAAATTGCAATCCATCAGCACTGGCAAGGAGCGTGCGGTGACCGGATTGCCCGATAACCCGCGCATTCAAAACGTGCAGTGGTCGCCCGATGGCAAGAAAATTGCTTTCACCAACAACCTCGCCGAAGGTGTAGAACTCTGGATGGTGGATGTTGCTACTGCCGCTGCCAAAAAACTGACCGAAGCGATTGTAAACGATGCTATTGGCACAACGTTTGAATGGTTCGCCGACAATAAAACCCTGATTTACAAATCGGTAATCCCCGATCGCGGCGGTGCGCCCCAAGCGCCTTCCGTGCCCAAAGGCCCGGTGGTGCAAGCAAATGATGGTGAAGCCGCGCCGGTGCGCACTTATCAGGATTTGTTGCAAAATCCGCATGATGCAGCGTTGTTTGAATATTACACCACTTCGCAGTTGATGAAAATGGACGTAACCACCGGCAATAGCGTTAAATTTGGCGAAACAGGCATTATCGGCGGACTCGAACCTTCACCGGATGGTAACTACGTGCTGATCACTACTTACAAAAGACCTTTTTCTTACATCGTGCCCTATTACAGTTTTCCGCAGGAATACACCATTTTTGACAAAATGGGCAATAAAGTGAAAATGATTGCCGACATTCCGCTGGCGGAAAATACGCCGAAAGGTTTTAATGCCACTCGTGAAGGTCCGCGCAGCTTCGAATGGCGTGCCGATGCACCGGCTACCTTGTATTGGGTAGAAGCGCAGGACGGCGGCGATCCCAAAAAAGATGCAGAAATTCGCGATAAAATGTTCTACCTCGAAGCGCCGTTTACCGGCAATCCGAAGGAGGGCATTTCCTTTAAATTGCGCTACGGGGGCGTCGCTTGGGGTGATGGCAATCTGGCCATGGCTTATGAACGCTGGTGGGCAACCCGCCAGGAAATTACCAGCCAGTGGAGCCCTGACCAGCCAATTGGTAGCAAACAGGTTGTGTTTGATCGTTTGTATGAAGATCGTTATACCGATCCCGGTAGTTTTGAAACCAAGCGCAATCAGTACGGTCGCAATGTGCTGCTGACCGCCAATAATGGTAAAACCCTTTATTTGACAGGGCTTGGCGCTTCGCCCGAAGGGAACCGCCCGTTTGTGGATGAATTCGATCTTGCATCGAAGCAAGCGAAGCGCTTGTGGCAATCCGAGGCGCCGTATTATGAAATTCCGGTTTCGATTCTCGATGTTGCCAAAGGTACCGTCATCACTCGCCGCGAGTCGAATGCCGAACCGCCAAATTATGTGCTCCGCGATTGGAAAACCAGCAAAATCAAGCAGTTGACGAAATTTGAAAATCCCTACAAAGCCCTCGAAGGGGTGACCAAGGAATTAGTGAAATACCAGCGCGCCGATGGCATTGAACTCTCCGGGACCTTGTATTTGCCGAAAGGCTACAACAAAGACAAGGACGGACCGCTCCCGACTTTCATGTGGGCATACCCGCGCGAATACAAGACCGCCGACGCCGCCAGCCAGGTGACCGGCTCGCCGTACGAATTCACCCGCCTGAACTGGGGCTCGCCGATTTATTGGGTGACGCAGGGCTATGCCGTGTTCGACGGCTTCAGTATGCCGATTCTGGGCGAGGGTGACCAGGAACCCAACGAAACTTTCGTAGCTCAACTTCGCATGAACGCTGAATCTGCAGTGAACAAACTGGTAGAAATGGGCGTGACTGATCGCAACCGCATTGGCGTGGGCGGACACTCGTATGGCGCGTTTATGACAGCTAACTTACTGGCACATACTGATTTGTTTGCTGCCGGTATAGCCCGGAGCGGCGCGTACAACCGCACACTGACGCCATTTGGTTTCCAGAGTGAAGAGCGTACCTACTGGGAAGCCCCGGATGTGTACAATACCATGTCGCCGTTTATGTACGCCGATGAAATAAAGGAGCCCATTTTGCTTATCCATGGCGAAGCAGACAATAACTCCGGGACATTCCCGATCCAGAGCGAGCGTTTCTATGCCGCGTTGAAAGGGCACGGCGCAACCGCCCGCCTGGTGATGTTGCCTGCTGAAAGTCACGGCTATCGGGCAAAGGAATCTATCATGCACATGTTGTATGAAATGAATACCTGGATGGAAAAATTTGTGAAAAACAAAGGAAAAGCTGGAGATATCAAGCCATAAAACAAACGGAATCCAGGAAGAAAAGGGGTGGCTGATAAAAAGTCGCCCCTTTGTGTTTATACAAATGTACACTTTTTTATCTTGCTGCCATGTCTTTGTTATTACACATTGAAACCGCAACGGACGTTTGCTCTATCGGAATCAGCCGGGAACGGAAATTGCTCGCTTTACGCGAAAGCGACAACTTTAATGATCATGCGGCGCAGATCACCCTGATGATCGAAGCTTGTGCCAAAGATGCAAGAATCTCCCTCTCCGATCTGGACGCCGTAGCAGTGAGCAGTGGCCCTGGGTCGTACACTGCATTGCGCATTGGCGTTTCAACTGCGAAAGGCATTTGCTATGCGTTAGACAAACCGCTTATCGCGGTAGATACCTTGCAGGCGCTGGCTTTGGCGACTTTCCAACTTGAGAAACAAGACGCATGGTACTGCCCGATGATTGATGCCCGCCGCATGGAAGTGTATTGCGCTATTTTTGACAAAAACAATGAGCTGATTCAGGAAGCCGCTGCTTTAAAGATTGAAGCGGATACGTTTGACGCTTATTTTAGAAATGGTCAACACATCGTCTTTTCCGGCAATGGCGCGAACAAATGCAAAACCGTGCTTGCCTCGCCAATGGCGCATTTCAGCCGGGTGGTTTGCTCGGCGAAGCATTTGATTCCCCTCGCCCTTCAAGCATTTACACAGCAACAATTCGCCGATCTTGCTTACTTCGAGCCATTTTACCTGAAGCCACCCAATATTACCACATCGAGGAAAAATATACTTTAGCGCCGATTTTAGAATCGAAGATTTTGCCGAATCACAAACAATTGGGATCCGCACGTCTAATTATTTTCATCATAGCATTTAAGCTTCAACTGCCACTTCTTTTTCAGCAGTTGTTATTGCCACTTCATTTTTTATAAATGTGCGTATCAACACTGGCATTAAAAATGTCTCACACAGCAATCCGCTCGCGAGCGTGATGGCAATCAGCCACCCCGCGTTGTAACTCGGCGGATGCTGCGAAAATAACATAACAAGAAAGCCGAAAAATAGAATGAGTGTAGTGAATGTAATAGGTTTGCAAGTTTCGACCATCGTGACGCGCAAGGCCTCTTCTACCGATAAGCCATTTTGCCGTTCGAGTTTAAACTTACCCAACACATGGATTGTGTCATCCGCTGCGATACCAAAAACGATGCTGAAAATGATAGAAATGCCCGCTTCTAATTCAATACCGGTGAAACCCAGGAAGGCACCAGCGATAAATAATGGAATAAAATTTGGAATCATAGCAATGAGTAGAAACCGCCAGTTTAAAAACAACAGCGCCATCATAATGCCAATAATACCGACTGAAATCCCCAAACCTTGCAGCAGATTAGCTCGGATGTATCGGGCATTTTTATCCATAATCAAACCAGTGCCAGTGATTTTAAATTGTACAATATCGGGATTGATATTTTCTGTTATCCAATTGCTGATGTGTCGCTCCATTATTTGGATGCTGTCTGCGCCTACATCGAGTACGCGAGAGGTGATACGCACTTTTTTTTGGTCTTTGCTTACTACCACATTCATACTCGGCTGAGGTATTTTGTTGGCGATTCGCCGGTATTCGCCAAATTTTATCTCGTCTTCCGGTAGATGGTAAGCCTTGGGATTATTGCCAGCGTACATTTGGTTAATACTTTTATAAACAGAAGTGACCGAGTTAACTGCCTGAATCGCCGGATATTGTTTTAAATGCTGCTCTAGTTTGTCCAATTCTTGTAAGACTTCAAAATCTTCCGCTTTATAAGCGCCTTGCAGATACCCTGCGAATTCCATTGGACGAAAGCCGGAAATTTCGCGTTCAAAAAAGGTGAAATCTTCCCGAATTTTAGAGTTTACCGGCAAGTTGTTCACTATTTCATAATTGGTGGTAATACTGGAAATGCCAATAAAACAAACAGCAGTAGCTGCCAGAGCTGCCCAGGTAATCCTACGCGGATTGCGTTTGGTAAAACCATGTAGCCAAAGCATGGCACGTTCCCAGCTTGCTTGCTCTTCTGTAAAGCGCGTGATCTGGTGCACGCTGAAAAAACTCATTAAAGCACTGGAAAAAAAGAGGGTTGTCACGTAAGCAATTAGCACGCCCACCGCTGCATTAACGCCAAAGTCTCGAATCGGTGCAACTTTATTGGTAAGCAAAGAAGCAAAACCCACGGCAGTGGTAGCTGCTGTGACGAAAGTGGTTAATCCAATTTCCTTGATGGTGAGTACCATTGCTTTATCGCGCGTTTTGCCTTTTCGGAGCTCATCTACATATTTTGACATAAAATGCACAATATCTGAAGTGCCGACAATAATCATTAGAATCGGATAAAGTGCAGACATGGCACTGAGTTCCCGCGCGAATGCTCCCATATATCCCAAAAACAGGAGCATGCCCATCAGAATAGAGGTATTGGCAATGACCACGCCCCAAAAACGCCGGAAAATGAAAAAGAAAATCAAACTTACCAAAATGCCCGAAATCACTGCTGATTTGGTTACTTCTTCTATCTCCATTTCTACTAGCTGTGTTTGAAAATAGGGGCGTCCTAGCAAGTGATATGCTTCAAATTGGTAAGATTCCAGCAATTTTCGCAATGCGCGCATGAGTTCTTTTGCCTGGTCGAGTTGGATGGCATCCACCAGTTTGAGGTAAAGGATGAGGGTTTTCCCGTCTTGAGAAATCAAATTATGTACGAAACGCTCATCCTGTAGAAGCCGTGCGCGGTCACGGTCATACCATTCCGGGTTATTCACATGGATGGCAGGGACAGTTGTAATAGCAAAAGGCGTTTTGATCGGGTAGCCAATTTTAGTCAAAGAAATGCTTTGAACCACGTTTGGCAGGTCACGACTTTTGATAGTTAAATCGTGGAATTTTTCTAAAAATGCCTGATCAAAAATGCCTCCCTCTCGGCGCACCGCCACCAACATGAAATTGTCGTCGGTTTCAAATTCTTTCACGAATTCGCGGAAGTACTCCAAGTCCTCGTCTCCCTGCGGAAAAAATTGCTCGAAATCAAAGGAAAACTTCAGTTTGGTAAGATAAAAACCACTGACTATTGCCAGTGCAACAAAAAGTCCTATTATAAAAATTCTTATTTTCATACCTTGTTTGATGCAGATATTTGGACACCTAACCCCAGGTTTGAAAATATGTTCAGCACCGGCAAAAATTTGACATAGACAGGATCATTAAAAATCCTTGAAAGATAAAGCTCCTTTGATTAAAGGATAGTACTACTAAGGTAAGGATGCAATTTTCTGAAAATTAAGCAAATAGACAATTTTAAGTTCAAATAAAATATTTTATAAGAAGTTGATTGTCAGATTAATTTGACTTTCGACAATCGACTGTAAAACTGTCCGACTACTTACACAAAAAGACTTTCAATTGCCTGCCAAGCCGCTTCCGTCGCTTTATCCCAGCTAAACTGAAGGCGCTGTGTACGCCCTTCAGCGATCAAATCCTGGCGCAACGCCGGTTTTTCGCTGATCAGCTGCATGGCTTTGGCTATATCAAAAATGTCGAGTGGGTTTACCAGTAGCGCCGCCTTGCCCGCCACTTCAGGCAGCGAAGTTACATTGGACGTGATCACCGGCACATCGCAGTGCATGGCTTCCAGCAGTGGCACGCCAAAGCCTTCAAATAAGGAAACATACACCAGCGCCAGGGCAGCTCCCATCAGTCGGGGCAATTCTTCATCTGGCACATAGCCAAGAAATAGAATGTCGCTTTTGTACTGAGCCGACTCCCAGGCGTCTTTTACTTCATCGGTTTGCCAGGCAAAACGACCGCCGATCAGCAGCTTTACCGCCGATCGTGTCGCTTTTTTAAATCCGTCAAATGCCTCGATCAGCCGGTGCACATTCTTGCGGGGATGAACAGCGCCTACGTAGAAAAAATAGTCCTGTCCCGCAGTGTATTGCGCGCGTACGGCACTTTTTTGCGCGGCTTTCAGGGGAGAAAATACTTCCCGGATGCCATTGCAAGCCACCAATATTTTTTCGGGTGTTACTGGAAAATGCTCGATGATGTCTCGTTTGGAAAAATCAGAAACCGTTATAATCCGCTCTGCCCGTTGGAGATAACGCGGCACAAAAAAATCGTAATACAGGCGAAATTTGGCGGGAATCTGTCGTCGCATGTGCACGTGCGCGATGTCGTGCGTGACCATCACCGTTGGCGTATTGGTGCGAAGAGAACAATAGCCATCGGGAGACAGGAATACGTCTGCTTTGTATTTTTTTAAAACTCGTGGAACCGACCATTCAAACCACCAGTACCAGAGGACAGGGTGCCTTGCCGGCGGAGACAGCACAACGGACGTTACATTTTCACCGAAAACAAAGGATTTATCAAAAGGACGATCAAACAAAAAAATGAACTCGTGTTCGGGATGTTGCGCTACCAGCCGCCGTACCACTTCGTACGTAAACCAGCCGATGCCTTCGAGCTTGCCTTTGATTAACAAACGAGTGTTGACGGCGATGCGCATAAAATTTTATTTGGTTACGAAGGTAAAAAACATAGCATCTTTTTTTAAAATTCTTTTTGAACTATTGCAAAGCTAAATTTATTTCTACCTTAGTTTTTAACTGACATTACGCATTCCAAAAATTAGGAAAAAAAAGTTCTTTGACAGT
>CAZQTF010000065.1:0-17089 GCA_964596135.1 uncultured Saprospiraceae bacterium
GCTACAGGATACGCGATTGATACACTGGGGGGTATACTGGAGGCAAAGGGCATCAAAAATTACCTCGTGGATATTGGAGGCGAGCAACGTGCACGCGGCGTGAATGCGCGCGGCACTATCTGGAATATTGGAATCAACGTACCCAAAGAAGGCGCTCCGAAAACCGACATCCAAACGACAGTAGAATTAAACAACTGGACGATTTCCACTTCCGGTAACTATCGCAATTTCTACGATGTAAACGGCATTAAATACAGCCATACCATCAATCCCAAAACGGGTTTTCCTGAGCGCAATACGCTACTGAGCGCTTCGGTTTTTTCCGAAAATTGTATCACCGCCGATGCCTGGGCAACAGCATTTATGGTGATGGGAATAGATCGGGCATTTGAAATGGCAACGCAATTGGCTGAATTGGAAGCTTTTTTTATTTATGGTGCACCAGACGGCAGCATGCGCGTGAAATATACTGAAGAGTTGAAACCGCTGTTTGAAAAGGAATAAAAGAAAACAGTAGACCAACACGCCATTATTAACAGAAAATGCTTAATACTAAATGGATATTAAATTAGATCGTGACCTTTGTTTTCTGGACATTGAAGCTACCGGGCTGAACGTGATCCGCGACCGCATCCTGCAAATCGGGATCATCAAATACTTTGCTGATGGCCGCGAGCCAGAGGAGTTGAATATGATTATCAACCCCGGCATTCCGATCTCCGAGGAGGCGATGCAGGTGCACGGCATTCTGCCAAAAGACGTAGCCAAGAAGCCTACTTTCCAGCAAGTGGCGCAGAAAATCTATGATTTTATTGGCAATGCAGATTTAGCGGGGTATAATTCCAATCGCTTCGACATTCCGATGCTGATGGAAGAATTCGCCCGCGTCGGCTTGGAATTTGACGTCACACGCCGCCGTATGATTGACGTACAGCGCATTTTTTATAAAATGGAACCCCGTACGCTGAAGGCTGCGCTTAAGTTTTACTGCGATCAGGATATGGAAGATGCGCACGATGCGATGGCCGATGTGCGTGCGACAGTCGCGGTCTTTAAAGGTCAAATTGAACGCTACAAAGGCATAGATTATGTAGATGAAGACGGTAATGTGCAAAAAACCCCCATCAAAAAAAGTATTCAGGAATTGCACGAATTCACCAACGATCAGCGCTTCGTGGACGCCACACAAAAGCTGCGCTACGACCACAACGGCACGATCGTATTCAATTTTGGAAAATACAACAACCAGCCTGTAGCCGAAGTGCTCGCGCGCGACAAGCAGTATTACAACTGGATTTTGAACAAGGAATTTTCTTCGCAGGTGAAGCAAATCGTCAAGAAGATCGTGAAAGACCATGAGAAGCAACAGCGGAATAATGGGTAAACGGCATTTGCAAGTAATGGAATGGTGGAGGATTGGTATGGGAGCATTGGCTTTTGTCTGCTTGTTGCCGTCCTGCTACGAACCCAAAGAAGGCTGTCTTGACATCAATGCTACCAATTTTGCGGTAAACGCCGATAATGCCTGCAATAACTGCTGTGAGTATCCCATTTTAAAACTGGCAATTTCGCACAAACTGACGGCGGATTCGGAAACGAATCTGAATTACAATGATTCCGTTTACATAGACGGTGCTGGCAACAGCTTTCGCATCAAAAACATCCAGCTTTTTATCTCCAACATAAGGCTGGTACGCGCCGATGGTACAGAAGTATACCCTTCGGGTACAGTGGAGGCACGCATTACAAAGCCCGACGGAACGATCAACGATACAACCCTTGCCAATAATTTTGCACTGGTCAATCGCAGCATTTTCAACGCTGCAGAGATTGGCACCTTTTCTACCGAAGGTACTTTCAATAAAATTCGTTTTACGCTTGGCATCGCTGATCCGGCAAATCGGATCATTCCTGCTTCGCTTCCTGCCGGACACCCTCTGCGTACAACGGGCATGTATGTGAATACCGACACCGGCTACGTTTTCAATAGCCTGGAATGGTTCAACGGCATCGCCGATACCACCACTACCCTGCTGCGAATCACCACCGAGCCCTACCTGCGCGAAGTCGAGTTGCCATTGGATGCCAACATCATCCCTGGCTACGATGTACGCGTGACCCTACGCATCAATTACCTCACCTGGTTTGCCGATGTCAATCTGAAAACAGACTTACCGGCAACGCTGGCGACAAAATTTGTCAACAACGCGTCAAACTCATTTTCTGTAGTTTCCGTTTTACTGGAATAATGGTAACTTTTATCACTGATTTTCAGTTTTTACTATCCTATTTTTGGAAAAAAATCATTTCCATGAAGAAAATTGCATTTGCGTTGCTGTCGGTAAGCTTGCTGTTCATAGCTACCGCCTGCACAGATAACGAAAACCCGGAGCAATCCGGTGTGCTGGAATTGACTTTCAAAGGCGATTTTGGCGCTGACCCACTGATGATGTACGCCCAGGAATATCCCTACGAAGCAGGTATGGCGGTGAAATTTCAGCTGTTCCGGTTTTATTTATCAGATGTGACGCTCCTGAAAACGCCCGGCGAAATGCAAAGTGGTGTCAAGGTCAGCGATGTTGAATTGGTTGATTTTAAAGACATACAATCGGCAGATGCCGCTCAAAAAGGCTACACTATCAAAATTGAAAATGTGCCGGCAGGCAATTACGCTGGCTTGCTCTCCGGGCTTGGCGTATCGCCCACATTGAATAAAACCCAACCGGGCAATTACGATCCGACGCATCCGCTGAGCGACAACTACTGGTCGTGGGCATTGGGCTACGTCTTCACCAAAATCGAAGGCACAGCAGACGTGGATGGCGATGGACAATTGACGGATAAAATCACTTTCCATATTGGCGGCGATTCTTACTATCGTACCAAAGAATTCAACAAGGCTTTTACAGTGAAAGCCGGAGAAACCACGCGGCTGAATTTTGAAGTGGATTTGCGCCGGATATTGGTGGCATCGGCAGATAATTATTTGGATTTCAAAAAAGTAACAATTGACCATACCAATAATGTGGAAATTGCAAATTTCATCAGTGACAATCTGAAAGCTGCAGTTGAGATCAAATAAAATGCGCTGGATTATAGGAATGATAGGACTTGCCGTGACTTTGGTGGCTACAAAGTGCAACGAGGGAGAGAGCGATCATCTTACTCAGATTCCTTACCAGCCTACGCCAATGGCTGTTCCGATACTCGCGGGCGCGCCAGCCATGCCTATCCCCAAAGATAATCCGCTCACCGCGGAAGGTATTGCGCTTGGGCGACGGCTCTTTTACGACCCGATTTTGTCGAAAGACAGCACGGTTTTTTGCGGCAATTGCCACCAACAAAGCCGAGGCTTTACCGACGGTAAGGCAATAAGCACGGGATTTGCCGGCAGAAAGGGCAAGCGCAGCGCAATGTCATTAGCGAATGTTGGTTTTCATACGAAAGGCTTATTCTGGGATGGTCGGGCGGCGACGCTCGAAGAACAAGCCATCCACCCGGTGCAGGATAGCGTAGAAATGAACCTCGATTGGAACATAGCATTGGCGCGGCTTCAGGCACACGATGTGTACCCGGTGCTATTCCGCCAGGCATTTGGCATAGAACGCCGGGAAGAAATCACCCAGGATTTGGTGATCAAAGCCCTGGCACAATTTGAGCGGACACTCGTTAGTCGAGATTCAAAATTTGACCGTGTCAAGCGCGGCGAAGCACAGTTTACCGAAGCCGAAGCGCGTGGCTTTGTTATTTATTTCGACACCTCGGCGGTATTGCCTCACGCTGAATGTGCGCATTGCCATGTGGATCCACTGTTTTCGACCTTGGAATATCAAAATAATGGCATTCAGGAAGTGCACGATCTGAATGATTTTCCCGACCAGGGAAGAGGCGCTGTGACCGGCAACCGCTACGACAACGGAACCTTCAAAGTGCCTACGTTGCGCAACATCGCCCAAACTGCACCGTACATGCACGACGGACGCTTCAAGACTCTACGCGAAGTCATTGACCATTACGCTTCCGGCGGGCATTTCTCAGAAAACATTAGTCCTACTGTGCGGCGTTTAAACTTTAGCGAACGCGATAAAGAAGACCTGATCGCCTTCCTGAACACTCTGACCGATACCGTGTTTTTAAATAATCTGGCGTTTGGAAATCCAAACTCGTTGCAATAGTTTCAGATATGAATTGGAGATTTTATTGTTTGATTATAATTTCTTTTGTGCTTGTTGCGACAGCGTGCGAAGATAAAGGCAACTCCGGCACAGATTGCGAAAACTGCCCCAATGATGATTTGATCTCGGGCGATTACAATCCGCAACCTTATAAACTGGAGGTGCCCGATTGGCTACCCACGCCCATCATTCCGGCGGATAACCCGATGACGGTGCAGGGCATTGCGCTGGGTAGAATGTTGTTTTACGATCCGATTTTATCTTCCGATAGCACGATGTCATGCGCGAGTTGCCACAATCCGAAGCTGTCATTTACCGATGGGCAGGCGACGAGCGTTGGTGTGCGCGGCATTCGCGGCAAGCGCAGCGCCATGTCTTTGGTGAATTTGGCGTTCAATCCCAAAGGTTTATTCTGGGATGGTCGTGTGCAAACGCTTGAGGAACAAGCATTAGTGCCGGTAGAAGATCATATTGAAATGAATGAAACCTGGGAAAACGTAGAGAAAAAACTTCAACGCCACAAAACCTATCCAACGCTGTTCCGACAGGCATTTGGCATCGAGCGTAAGCGCGAACTCACGCGAGATCTGGTAGTGAAAGCCATTGCCCAGTTCGAAAGAACGCTGATCAGCGGCAATTCCAAATTTGACCGCATCGTATGGCTCAACGAAGGCTGGCTTAGCGATGAAGAAGAGCGCGGACGGCGTTTGTTTTTCTTCGAACCGGCAGATATCAACCACCCCGGCTGTTCGCACTGCCACTTCGATCCGCTTTATACCGATAATAATTACCACAACAACGGGCTGGACGCGGTGCCGAATCTCGATGCCTTTACCGATGCCGGGCGCGGATTGGTGACCAAAAACCGCTTCGATAACGGAAAATTCCGCGTGCCAACACTCCGAAATATTGAACTGACCGCGCCGTACATGCACGATGGGCGTTTCCAGACTCTGGAGGAAGTGCTCGAGCAATACGCGGCTGGCGGGCACGGCGTGGAAAACGAGGACGTCAATATTATTCCTTTTCCGCTCAGCGAGCGCGACAAACAAGATATGATCGCTTTTCTGAAAACACTGACTGATACCAGTTTTATCAACAATCCGGTGTTTAGCAATCCGTTTCAATAATTCATACGGCACCGTTTTCAGAAAGACGAATCGCCAAAAAAGGGAAACAATTGAAATTTGTTTCCCTTTTTTTGATGGCTGTCAACCTTGTCCGTTATTTTTTTTTGAAAAAAATAGTAGAAAAAAATTGATTTCAAAATCATAAATTTTCACAAAAAAGAGCTTAAATTCTTTAAAAGAACAAACTCTTTAGATTTAAAAACTTTATTTTTTTTTCACAAAGCGCCATTTTTGTCCTTGTCCTTAGCGTAGAAATGTAAGATGTTTGTATTGTCAGACGAAATAAACGCCGATAAATGAATCGGCAAACAAAAGTTGGATATGTTACATGGGATATTGGTTTGAGAATAGTAAGTCAGGTTTCAGGGATAAAAAACCTGACTTACTACTCAAAACTTAGGAGGGAAAATCCAACGACGATGTTTGAAAGAACTTGAATCAAGATACAACCGGCTCCACAAGCTGGTTCTTTAACTCGCATATGTTCATGGGATTATAAATTTGTTGATAGTAAGTCGTATTGCCACGTTGTGATGCGACTTACTTTTTTTTGCCCATTAGTGAACAAACATAATTACTTTTTTGACGACTTGCACGCTTTCCGGTCACATTTTTCTCGTTAGTTTTTTTGTGTTAAACTTTTCCTATTGACGGTAGCCCAAATATCATTGGAGGTATCATTGCTCGTTCAGATATAATATTTCAACGATTTTTTTTGAAATAAAAAGCTCAAAATGAGAAATTTGGAAAAAACGCTTTCCGTTTTGCATCTTGATTTTCTTTTTATTTCCATCCCTTAACCTAAAACTTTAGCCTATGACTACGATTGACTGTGTAACCGGTACGCTTGCGCCTTATGTACCCGATGCGAGTATGCCGTGGGACAAGCGGCGTGCGATGCACCTTTACCGGCGCCTGGGCTTTGGCGCAACGCCTGCTGAGATTGACGCAGCGCTTGGTCAAAATCCTACTACGCTGGTGGATGCCTTGATTGACGCGGCGATTGCGCTGCCCACTTCCCCTGAACCAGAATGGGGCTACTGGACGATTGACCGTTACAACGGCGATCTTCAAACGGCGGTAGATCAGGTATTTGCCTGGCGACGCCAATGGATACTCGACATGCTGGCAAATGGTGTACGCGAAAAGCTGGCGCTGTTTTGGCACAACCACTTTGTGACCCGACTGGAGACCTACAACTGCCCCTCGTGGATGTACCAATACCACAAGCTGCTGCAGCAGTATGCTTTGGGCAACTTTAAAGAATTTGTGTATGAAATGGGCAAGAGCCCGGCGATGCTGGTTTTCCTGAACGGCGTGCAAAATACACGTTTCAGTGCGAATGAAAACTACGCCAGAGAGTTGTACGAATTGTTCACCTTGGGCAGGGATAACGGCTATACGCAACAGGACATCGTAGAAACCGCGCGGGCACTCACCGGCTGGAACGGCATTACACAGGAAACGCTTTGCGGTCCCATCACTTTTGTACCAACGTTTTTTGATCCGGGGCAGAAGACGATTTTCGGGCGTACCGGCGCCTGGGGCTACGATAATGTGCACGATATTTTGTTTGAAGAGCGGAGCAATCAGATTGCAGAATATATTTGCCGCAAGATTTACCGCGCTTTTGTCAGTCCGGAAGTGGACGAAACGATCGTGACGCAGTTGTCCGGTATTTTTATTACCAATAATTTTGAAATAGCGCCGGTGCTGCGAGTACTTTTCAAGAGCGAGCATTTCTTTGATGACGCGATTATCGGCACGGTGGTCAAAAGTCCTATCGAGGCAGTGATTGGCTTTTTGAAAGAAGGCAATTTCCAGATTCAGGGCACGGAAGACGAACTGAACGCCATAGTATATCTCGCCGCCGAATTGGGGCAGGAATTGTTTAACCCGATTGACGTAGCCGGCTGGCAGGGCGATCGTACCTGGGTGAACAGCAACACCCTCACTGGGCGCTGGCAGGCGCTGCGCTTTGTATTGTTTTCTTTATACCAGACTTACCCAACGCAGTTGCGCACTCTGGCAAAAAATTTATCAGATAATTCCAACGATGCAGACTACATCACGGAAGTAGTTACCAATCATTTTTTTCCGAATGGGATGCAATTCCCGGAAGATTACGACCGCGCCGCTATTGCCTTTAAGGCAGAGATTCCAGGGCATTATTTTGAAGACGGCAGCTGGAACCTGGAATGGGAAACTGCCCCCGCGCAAACGGCGCTCCTACTGGATTATTTGGTGCGCAGACCGGAATATCAATTAATGTAATCCGTGAAAAGTGGATGATTTTTTGCTTCAATCCAAAAATTAAAAAAATGCATCATAATAAAATTTCCAAACATAAAATACGGCTTGGTAGCGCGTTGGAACACGGCGAAGCACACGAACAAGACCACCGACAGTGGAGTCGCCGCAGTTTTTTGCAAACGCTTGGTATCACTGGGGGAGCGTCGGTGATGTTGGGCAATATTCCACTAACCGCGCTGCTGCGTTCGCCGCTGGCATTTGCCCTCAATGGCGGCAACGAAGAGCGGGTGCTGGTACTCATTCGCCTCAAAGGTGGCAACGACGGCGCCAACATGATCATCCCGATCGCCGATTATGGCATTTATCAGTCGTTGCGACCGACTATCCGCATTCCGCAAAATGAAATTCTCAATCTGAACGACGCATTTGGCATACCTAAAACGATGGAGGCACTGCAGCCGCTGTGGTCGGAAGGCATGATGAAAGTGGTGCACAGCGTGGGCTACGAAGATCAGAATTTGTCGCATTTCCGTTCGTCAGATATTTGGGCTTCGGCGAGCGAAGCCGATGTGCTTGACAATTCGGGCTGGCTGGGGCGTTATTTGCAGGATTTGTATCCCGATTTTCTATTGAATCCACCCACTGTACCACCTGCAATTCAAATTGGTAGCGTTGGAAATCTTGCGTTTATAGATGAAAATAATACAAATATCTCTGTTTCGGTCAACGAACCTGATGAGTTGTACGAAATTGCCCAAAACGGACAATTATATGACATTAATAACCTGCCGGATTGCTTCTATGGCGAGCAATTGGGCTACCTGCGCGCGGTGACCAACAGCACACTTATTTACGCTGAAGCGATCAAGGAAGCTTATGATGCTTCGGCGAATCAGGCCATGTATCCTGAGGGCAGCCTGGCGCGGCAATTGGCAATCGTGGCACGTTTGATCAAAGGCAATCTCGGCACCAAATTTTATATGGTTACTTTGGATGGTTTTGACACGCACGCCAACCAAAATGCAACGCATCCTGGCCTGATGATGGAAATTGCTAACTCTATGCAAGCATTTTATGATGATCTCGGCTCTGCTGATCGTGCCAAAGATGTATTGAGTATGACCATTTCCGAATTTGGCCGACGCCCGGAACAGAATGCTTCCGGCGGTTGTGATCATGGTGCAGCCGCTCCAATGTTGCTTTTTGGAGAGGGCTTGAATGGGAACGGACTTATCGGCACACCACCTGATTGGCAGGATTTGGACAATAATGGCAATTTCAAGTATCATACGGATTTCCGGCAGGTGTATGCTACGGTACTGGAAAACTGGCTCTGCGTGGATGCGGGCACGGTCAATGCTGTGTTGGGGCAAAATTTCAGTCGCCTCAATCTGGGGCTCAGTTGCACCGGCGCTACCGCAGTCAATGGCGTCGCTGCTCCCTCGATCCGGCATGGCGTCCGGTATATTTCTTCCCGGCAGATTGTGATTCAATATACATTGCCAACGGCGGCAAATGTCCGGATAGATATTTTCAATTTACTGGGGCAGCCGGTAGCTACTTTGTTGAATGGCTTCCAATTGGCGGGCGAGCATCAGGCAGAATTTGTAGCAACAGGCCCCTTAGCTTCCGGGCAGTATTTCTACCGCATACAGGCGGGGCAAAGTGTGTCCAGCCAGGCGATCCGGCTTGTCAGATAAAAAAGTAACCGGAGATTCAACTTTGAATCTTCGGTTGCTGTTTAAAAAAAATGATACTGTGCAGATTTTACCCGTTTACGAGTATTTTTAAAAAATTCAGTGTTGCGTTGAAAAAAGATCGGCTTTCGGGCGAGAAACTGTCCACGGGAAACAATTTCAAGGGAAATTGTTTACAATTTGTTAATAGCAAGCCAAATAGGAACTAAAACAACAACAAAAGTTGTTAAAAAGATAACTTTGACATACTAAAAACGTTCCTTTGCAAGTTTTAGGAACAATGCAAAGTTAAACAAAGAGATAAACACTGCAAAAGAAAATATTAGTTTTTTTTTGTTGTGATAAATAAGGCTTTTCTAATTAGATATATTCATGGGATTATAATTTGTTAGTAGTAGGTCGTATCACACTTTGTGGTGCGACTTTTTTTATTTGCCTTAATTTCTTTTCAAAATTGTTTGTTTAACAAAAAAATTGTTTCTTTGCAGAAGATATACTATTTGGGAGAGAACTTTTAGACCCCACCGCTCTCAATTAACTGAAACAAAATTTCTGAAGCCGATGCCGTTTTCAGGTATTCCCTTCATTATTATCGGCGGAGACATGGAGAGCTGTCATAATTTCACTTGGTTTTCAACGTAAGTACCTCACAAAAACTCAATTAGAGG
The DNA here is from genome assembly GCA_964596135.1 of uncultured Saprospiraceae bacterium. Taxonomy (GTDB): domain Bacteria; phylum Bacteroidota; class Bacteroidia; order Chitinophagales; family Saprospiraceae; genus JADJNW01. Next base: position 9,924 of record CAZQTF010000065.1, read on the forward strand.
CGAAGAGCGCTTGTAGAGAATAATGCTATCTACTCAATGGAATTGCTCAGTGGTTCCAACGCTATGTTATTGATTTTTTTTTGCAACTAACAAATTATAGATCCAGCTATGAGTAAAAATTTACGCGATTTTACAGCCAACAATCGGGGGGGAATTTTAAAGAAACTTACCCTGATATTACATTCGTTCCTGTTGATTCTTATTACCAGCCAAGTCATTCATGCTCAAACGCAAATTAATGTAGCTTTCAGCGTTCAGCAGCCATCGTGCTTTGGTTTGCCCAATGGTTCCATTACCGCAACGGCTTCGGGAGGGACAGCTCCCTACAGCTACGTCTGGAATACTGGCGTGCTGGGGCAAACGCTAAGCGGCATCACTGCCGGTTCTTATACAGTAACCGTAACCGACGCTGCCAGTAAAACGACTGTACAGAGCGTTACATTAAGCCAGCCTGACCTGGTAACTGCTGCCATCAGCGCTTCTGCCAACTGCACTGCCCCGTTCACCCTGACAGCGCAGGGCGGCGGCGGCGTTCAGCCGTATAAATATTATTGGACAACAGGCTCCAACAATCAATCCATCACAGTGACCGAGGGCACTTACTGCGTGACCATCACCGATAAAAATGCATGCGGAGCAGTCAGTTGTATTACCATAGATGATGAGCCATTGACGGTTTCAGCAACCGCGCAACCTGTTACCTGCCCGAATGGTACCGACGGCAAAGTCACGGCTAATCCAGTAGGCGGCATGGCACCCTATACTTACGCCTGGAGCAATGGTGGAAATACCCAGATGATTCAAAACCTGTCGCCGGGTATTTACACGGTGACCGTAACCGATGCAAAAGGCTGCAAATCAATAGCTTCAGCAACTGTTGCGAATAAAGCGCCTTTAGTTATCTCAATCACCTCTACCCAACCGACCTGCGTAGGCAATTCGGACGGGATGGTAATCGCCAATGTGACAGGGGGGAATCCGCCTTATAGTTATCGGTGGAATACCGGGGCCACGACGCAGGGGCTTTTTGGCATCGGTGCAGGCACTTATACCGTGACGGTAACAGACAACAAAGGTTGTGAGGCAGTGAAATCCATCGTTCTGGAACCAAAATCGAAACTGACGATTATGGTAGTTGCAACAGATGAATCCTGTCCGGATGAAAATAACGGCTCCGTTACCGTAATCCCAAGTGGAAGTTCCGGTCCGTACACTTATCTTTGGAACGTTGGCGCGAATACCCAAACGGTTTCCAACCTGGCTCCAGGAATTTATACGGTGACTGTGACCGACTTTTTTGGCTGCTCAGCAGTAGGATCGGATACGGTAAAAGCCGCAATTGATTTGAACATTAACGCTACAGGAACTAACAAAACTAACTGCAATACGCATAACGGCTCGGCTACAGTTGCCATAACGGCTGGCGTAGCGCCCTACAGTTATGCCTGGAGCAATGGTGCCAACACTCAAACCATCAATAATCTGGATGGAGGTGTGTACATTGTCACCGTTACTGATGCGCGCGGTTGTAAGGCTAAGGATACCGTTGTAATCACCGAGCCGCCAGCCATTTTTGTGGATGTAACAGCTAAAACTCCGATTTGCCCCGGCGCAAACAATGGCTTTGTCAAAGCGGTAACAATCGGGGGCACTGCTCCTTTTACGTATTTGTGGAATACTGGCGCTACTGCTGATTCAATTGGCAATCTGGGCATTGGAACTTATCGCGTGACGGTAACAGATGCAAATGGCTGTACGGCAATTGATTCAGCAAAAATCAATGAATCGCCCGCGATCACCGTTGATATCATGGGAAATGAAATTGTGTGCGGACCAAACTCCACTACCAATGTGACGGCGCAGGTCAATGGCGGCATTCCACCCTATACATTTCTTTGGAATACCGGCGCGATGACGCAAACGATTATCGGCTTGACGCCTGGTTCCTACACTGTGACGGTAACGGATGCCAACGGTTGTCAAGCAATAGATAACATTATGGTGACCGCAATCATTTTGAATGCTTCCATTGCCAAACGCGATGTGCTGTGTTTTGGCGAAAACAGCGGCTACGCTGTAGTGGATGTAACCGGCGGCACAGCGCCATACTCGTACTTCTGGAATACAGGGGCGACAACTGATTCGATTGGTGGTCTTGGTATGGGAAATTATTCTGTAACTATTACAGATGCCAATAATTGTCAGACTACTCAATCGGTGGCAATTACACAACCGACCTCTATTAATCTTTCAATTACCGCAGATACGCTGGTTTGCGTAGGCGAAACGAACGCTTTTGCCAAGGTAATAGCGACCGGCGGCACGAGTTCTTATACATATCTTTGGAATACGAGTGCTACGACCGATTCGATCGGAAATCTTGGCGCCGGAACCTATCGCGTCACCGTTACCGATGCGAATGGCTGTACAAAAACAGATAGCATTGTGATCAAAGAAGCGCCGGGAATCACCCTTCAGGTAGAATCCACCGAGGTAGTGTGCGGCGCCGAAAATACAGGCGAAGCTTCCGTGACGGTTATCGGCGGTGTACCTCCTTTTTCTTATGCCTGGAGCAATGGTGGGAGTACCAATACCATCGAGGATTTGACAGGCGGAACCTATTCCGTGACGGTAACGGATGCCAATGGATGTGTTGCGACCGCCGAAACAACGGTAAGAATTATTTCAGATTTCGGAATCAGCGTTGTCCCAAGAAATGTGCTCTGTCATGGGGATGACTCCGGTAGTATTCTGGTTACCGCTTCTGGTGGCAATGCGCCCTATACCTACATCTGGAGCAATGGCGCTTCTACTGCTGAAGTGACCAATCTTGTCGCAGGGACTTACTCGGTCACTGTGACCGATGCCAATAATTGCTCGGTTAGCCAAACGGTAACGATTACGCAGCCACCTGCATTGGACGCTGAGATAAGTGGCACCAATCTCTCTTGTGCCGGCGCAAACGACGGAACCATTACTGCCACTGCCACTGGTGGTACGCCCCCGTATATTTACGCCTGGAGCAGTGGTCAAAATACGCCTCAGATCTCCGGATTAGCCGCAGGAAATTACACGGTGACGATAACGGATGCCAACTTCTGTAAGACGACTTCTTCGATTACGCTTACGCAACCCAACCAATTAATAGCGATTATTAGTTCCACGAATATTAAATGTAATGGCGAAACCTCAGGCGGGGCATCCGTCTCCGTAACAGGTGGTACCCCGCCGTACAGCTACTCCTGGAGTAATGGCGCAACGACTTCCGTAATAAGTGGCTTGACAGCGGGAACTTATACCGTCACTATCACCGATGTGAATGAATGTACCGCCACAGTAAGTACGATCATTACACAACCTCCGCTGCTGCAACTTTCTTTGACCGTGAACAATATCGTGTGTACCAGCGATCAAGTGGGCGCCATTACGGCAGTAGTAACTGGCGGTGCAACTCCTTACACCTATGCCTGGAGTAACGGTGCAACGACTTCTGCTATTACCAATTTGCCTGGCGGTACCTATTCAGTTACTGTCACTGATGCCAATGGCTGTGTTGTGACCGGTACTACTGGGGTCGCTCAAATTCCTAATCTGGAATTGACAGTTACCAAAACAAATGTGACTTGTTTCGGCGAAAATGATGGAACCGCAACGGTTGTGGCTACCGGCGATACGCCTCCCTACGACTATCTCTGGAGCACCGGCGATACAACTGCTACAGTCACCGGTCTTGAGCCTGGTACGTACACGGTAACAGTAAGAGGAACCGCAGGATGCGTAGGAGAAACAACGGTTATCATCAATGAACCTACCGAGCTTAGCCTGTCGCTTGCAAAAACCGATGTGAGCTGCAACAGCGGTAATAATGGGCAGTGCACGGTTACACCGATGGGAGGCACCGCACCTTACAGCTATACTTGGAGCAATGGCGCCAGCACGGCATCTATTACCGGGCTTCCTGCAGGCACTTACAGTGTGACCGTTACGGATGCCAATGAATGTACTACCACTGGAGCCGTGAATGTCGGCGAACCGAATGCTTTGGCCGTGACGCTCAACATCGCTCAGGGTACTTGCGAAAACGAAAACAGTGGTTCTATTACTTCTGCTGTGACTGGTGGTACGGCGCCATATACCTATATATGGAACAACAACCAAACAAGCTCTTCACTTTCCAATATCGGCGAAGGCACTTACAGCCTGACCGTGACCGACGCAAAAGGATGCTCAACTTCGGGTTCCATCACCCTGAATGCGTTTGTAAAACCGACCTGTTCTACAATCATTGTTCAGGAAGAAGATGTCCCAAATGCCAATAATGGCATTGCTCAGGTAATTGTTTCCGGTGGCACCGGACCTTATTCTTATCTCTGGAGCACCGGACAAACCACGCAAACCGCAACTGGTCTGGGCATAGGTGTTTACAGCGTAACGGCCACCGATGCCAATGGCTGTAAAACTTCCTGCCAGGTAGAGCTCAAAGCACCGGCGCGCATCGGCGATTTTGTATGGCTCGATTTAGACCGGGATGGTATTCAGGACTCCGGCGAGCCGGGCATCGGGGGTGTTACGGTAATCGTGACTGGGGTTGTGGAGAATGATCCCTATGCAGATACGACCATGACCAATGCGAATGGTTTATATGGATTCGATGTGCCGCCTCCCGGCAATTACAAAATCACATTCATCTTACCGCCAGGCTCTGACTTGATTCCAACCATACAAAACGCTGGCGGAAATGATGCGAAAGACAGCGACGTTGACCCGGTAACCTTTATGACGCACGTTGTCTTTATTCAACGTGGAGATGTGGATTTAACGCTGGATGCCGGCTTTTATGATCGCTGCGTCAATCTGACCAATGCGGGAACCATTGGTTATGACCAGTATCTGTGCGGTCCGGGCAATGATCCTTTGCCGATTGTTGAAATTGCACCGCCTTCGGGTGGGCTGGGCGAAATCGAATATCTCTGGATGAAGAGCACCATTGGTGGTCCATTTAATAATACCACTTGGGAGCCGATTCCGAATTCCAATACAAAAAATTACGATCCAGGTCCTGTTTATGAAACGACCTATTTCATCCGTTGTACAAGAAGGGAAAATTGCCCCTACATCGAAACCAATATCGTTACCGTTGTAGTTGGTAATGAGACAGTTGCTGAAATTCTTAGCCCACAAAATGCCTGTGAAAAAACACCAACGACTTTCACCGCTGCCGATGAAGGCGCCGGCGCAAGCTATCAGTGGGATTTTGGCATTGCAGCGAATCCGCGTTTTGTAAACGGAAGAATTGCTACCACTACGTTCAGTTCTTTTGGTGTCTATGAGATTAAGCTGGTCGTGACACAGGGCAATTGTACTTCCACCGTACGGAAATACCTCAGCGTCATTAGTTTGTGTGGCGGATTGCAAATTGATGCCAATGCGGTCACGGAGGAAGCGATTATGATCAATTGGCGGGTGCCGCAGGATGGTCAGAATTATGTGTTCGATGTGCAACGTTCCAAAGACGGAGCAATCTTTGAGAGTATCGCGCGAGTGGCTACGCCGCATCTCATTGCTGATGGCATTCGTCACTATGAATACATGGATGCAACTCCAAAGAAAGGTTACAACTACTACCGCGTGCAGGCACTGGACAATTCCGGCAAAACCACGACGTCGGATATTGCGGAGGTCGTGTTGTATGCCGATTCCAAGCTGATGCATTTCTACCCGAACCCGGTCACAGATCAGTTGACAATTGAAATTTTCGATTCTATGAATGATGATGTGCAATTGCAAGTAATTAATCCAAGCGGCGTAGTGATGCAAACGGTGCTCGTTCCGAAAGACGCAGAACGACAAGACCTCGATTTCTCTGCGCTGCCCTCCGGCACCTATTTTATCAAGGTGCGTTACGGCAGGATTGATGTGAAAGTTTTGAAAGTCTTGAAGCCATAAGTTTGAAAAAACGTTCTTGAAAAGGCTGCTTTCGGCAACGGAAGTAGCCTTTTTTGTATTTTCATTTTGCTATACTCCGCAGCGAATAGCAACCCAAACTATTTCCCCCATTTTCGGAGTTGGTTCAGTACGGCCTGAAAATCCTTGGGCAATGGCGCGGAAAAAATCATTTGTTCGCCAGTAAGTGGATGCTCAAACGAAAGCTGAAAGGCATGCAGAGTTGTACGGGACATGAGCGGACGCTCCTCCTGGTCTTTGCCCAGTTGGTAGCTGCGATGCTTGATTTCTGAAAGGTAGAGCGCTTCGCGCTTGCCATACAAAGGATCCACCGCCAGTGGATGCCCGATGGATTTAAAATGTACCCGAATTTGGTGCGTGCGACCAGTTTTAATCCTGGCTTCGACCATAGCAAAAGCCTTGAACACTTCGACCGTCCGGTACTCGGTAATCGCCGTTTTACCGTCGCGAATGACAGCCATTTTGCCGGCTTGCGTAGGGTGCGGGCCAATCGGCTTGTCAATCGTGCCTTCTGGCGGGTTGGGTCTTCCATCTACCAAGGCGAGGTACAATTTATCTGCGGTACGCTCTTCAAATTGCCGCGATAGGTGTCGGTGCGCCGCCTCTGTTTTGGCGAAACAAATAATCCCGCTGGTCTCCCGGTCGAGGCGATGCACCACATATATTTTTTCTTCAAATTGAGCTGATAATAGTTGATACAAGTTTGGTTTGCTCGCCTCAAAACGATCGGGTATGGTTAACAATTCTGGAGGTTTGTTAACTAACAATAATGCTTCGTCTGCAAAAATAAGCTCAATATTGGATTTCATATTATGTTTTACAAAAAAGCTGAATAATTATAGAATTTATCAATAAAAATAAAGATTGAAAGTTGCAAAATAATTCTATTTCTTTAATTCAGCCCAACTCATTTGCCATTTAGGAAATTTGTAGTGCCCCTGACGACATCCAGAGCTCCCCAGCTCAACCCACCAAACTTGCAAGCGTTCAAGCGTCCTACGGCTTCGAGCCGTAGGACGCTTAAAAGGGTAAAAGCGTAAAAGCGCTCAAGGGTAATTCAGCGCCGAAACACTCGAAAACCCACACTAACGTTCTGCTCTATTGGATGGAACCCGTAGCGGAAGGAACAACGGCAACTGATAGCAATGTCGTCCCAGGAGCCGCCACGAACCACTCGGCGAGCTTGATCTCCGCCGCGCAGC
>CAZQTF010000066.1:0-16991 GCA_964596135.1 uncultured Saprospiraceae bacterium
GCCCTCCGGTGCGTTTACCGTATAATTGCCATCAATGTCGGTCACGGTACCGGTCGAAGTGCCCTTCACCAGAACGGAGGCACCGATCAGTGGCACGTTGTTTTCATCAACAACTTTGCCCGTAATAGTACGCTGCGCCAAAAGTGTCATAGCGCCCGCTACTATCAGTAACAAAACTAGTGAGAGTTTTTTCATACTGAATTCGATTAGATAAGTGAAAAATTTTACAACAAGAGAACACAAAATTAGAACAAATGTTCGTTCTTAACATCAAGATCAGAACAAATTTGAACAGATTTTAACATTCTTAAATTAATAACGGTTAACACTTAGCTAACGCTTCCTGCGCATGTAAAAATCCTTCGGCGCTTGATGTGCACAATGGAAGAAGGTATGTCCTGCTCTAAATCCTGTTGGATGCGAAACTTCTTTAACTTTGCAGGTGTTTAAAAATCGGCAAGTAAAATATGTTTTTTGAAGCGCCAGAATCTATTTGTTTTGACGGCGCTTGTAGCAGAGAAAACATTGAAAATGGTGAAGGTTTTGAATCAGACATTGCAGGTCGCCCAACAAGCTGAAGCATTGATTCCTACACATTGGGGTAATTTCCGCATGATTGCTTTTGCAGAAAATGAGCATAACTGGATGCCGCATCTGGCGCTGGTGCATGAAAAATTTGACCCAGAGAAACCTATTTTGGTACGCATCCATTCCGAATGCCTGACCGGCGATATTTTCCACTCCAAACGCTGCGATTGTGGCGAGCAACTGGATAAGTCACTGGAAATGACGGCAAAAGAAGGAGGGATCGTGCTCTATCTTCGCCAGGAAGGGCGCGGTATTGGGTTGATCAACAAGCTGAAAGCCTATAACCTCCAGGATTTGGGGCTTAATACGGTGGATGCGAATATCCATCTCGGACTGGAAATAGATGCGCGCCAGTACGATATTGCCGTGGAAATGCTACTTGCCCTGGGCGTGAAAAAAGTGCATCTGCTCACCAATAACCCCGATAAAATCGAAGCGTTGGAAAACTCGCCGATTGAAGTCGTCAGCCGCATTCCATTGGTGATGGAGCCTAAAGAAGAAAATTATAAATATTTGAAAACCAAAGAAAAAGAAATGGGGCATCTTTTTAAATTATAATAAGACGCCCCGCACATTATTATTGTTTCACCCATCTTAGTCTATGCATTCCGTAGTTGGTCAGAATGTTTAAAACGTAAATGCCCTTAGGTAAGTCAACTACGTTTATCCCCGAATTATCCCCTTGGGCAGCATTCACTTTTTTTCCTTGAAAATCAAATATTTGTATTTCGATTATCTGCGTTGCAGGATTGGATATTTGCAGAAACAACCAGTCGTTGCCCGGATTCGGAAAAGCATGAATTTCTTCTGCGAGCGCTGATTGAGACACAGGCGTAGTGCTATTAAACACCTGATTTAGCTTTTCCCACAGCTGATTATCAAAGGAGGACAGTGCCTCTTTGCTTTCTCCGGCGGAATCTCCCATGCGAATGACCACAATATTTTGACCGGGCGAAATATAAATTTTCTGGTCGTTTTTGCCCAAGGCGGCAAACACGTCGTCCGGCGCAGCCGGTATCAGATCTTCATCAAAAATGAATTGGAAAGGACCAGGCAGCATATGTTGCCCTTTGCCATTTAACCACCAAAGATAGCCGTAGGACTTGTTGAGCGACTGCGAGGTGTTGACCATTTGCCGAAAGTAAGCAGTGTCGCTCAGAATCACTTCATTTTCCCAAATCCCTTTGTTCAGGATCAGCAAGCCAAAACGCGCCATATCCCTGGGGCGGCTCCAGAAAACATAGTTGATCCAGGCGCCGGTTGTCATACCGATTTGCTGCTTTAGTTTTTGATTGGTATATTGCTGCCAGGTCTGCCCTGTTGCGGCAGGCACAACGTCCTCCAGTAAGCGGTAGGGCGCATTGTGGTATGACCAGCGCGTTCCGGCGTCTGCTTTGTAAATCAAGCACGAAGGCTCCAGGCAATTGGCGGGGTCGGGCACAGCGGGCGTAGGCGGGATATTGTCGTCCAGCCCGGAGGTCATCGTCAATTGGTGCCAGATAGTGATGAGGTCTTCTTTTTCAGAAGGGGCAACAGTCCAGCCTTTGCCAAGATATTTCGACGTTTGGTCGCTGATGCTCAGCTTTCCTTCCTGTTGTGCCACGCCCACCAGAAATGCTGTCACCGTTTTACCGGCAGAAGCCCAGTACCACGCGCTATCCTGCGAAAAAGTGCCAAAATATTGTTCAATGGCGATTTTTCCGTCTTTTAGTACGATAAAGGCTTTGGTGTTATTTTCTTGCAAAAAATCTAATAAAGGATCAATAGCGCCTGTATTCCACCCCAACGAAGCTGGAGTGACTGTCTCCCAGGTATTACTGGTTTTAGGTGGAAAATACGATTGAGCCTGGCAATGGATAACAAATGTAAACAAGATTAAAATCGTAGAGATTGTTTTCATGAGTGCTGGGCATATTTTGATTAATGTTAATTGGATCAATCTATTCCTTAAAGGTTTAAACCGATTCACCGGATTTTTTTGTTTTTTTGAAAAAGTGCTACGACTATGAAAGCTGTGCTGTTCAAAGAACCAGGAAATGCAGAAGTGATGAACATCCGCGAATGCGCAACGCCGCAACCTGCTGCCAATGAAGTGCTCGTCAAAGTGTATGCCACAGCACTCAATCGGGCAGATATTTTGCAACGTGAAGGAAAATATCCGCCTCCTCCGGGCGAAAGCGATATTCTTGGTTTGGAAATGGCTGGTGAAGTGGTGGAAACGGGCTTGGAAGTGCAAAAATGGCGACCGGGCAATCGGGTATGCGGCTTGCTGGCGGGTGGTGGTTATGCTGAATATGCAGTGATTCATGAAGATATGGCGCTGCCGATCCCCGAAAATCTGTCTTATGAAGAGGCTGCCGCAATTCCGGAGGCATTTCTGACGGCATTTCAGGCCTTGCATTTCTTAGCCAGACTCAAACCCCATGAAACCGTGCTCATTCATGCAGGTGCAAGCGGCGTCGGCACGGCTGCCATTCAGATTGCGCGCCAAACCGGCGCTACGGTTTTTGTCACTGCTTCACGAAACAAGCACGAGTTGTGCCGAAGCCTTGGCGCGGTACAGGCGATAGATTATCACACCGAGGATTTTGAAACAATTATCCTGCGTGAAACATATAGCCAGGGCGTTCATGTTATTCTGGATGTAATTGGGGCGCCTTATCTTCAAAAGCACCTGAATTTGCTGCAGATGGACGGTCGTCTAATCATTCTTTCGATGATGGGAGGCGTGAAAACCAGCGATCTGCAAATCGGCAGCATTCTCCGAAAGCGATTGCAAATCATTGGTTCTACGCTTCGCAACCGCCCCTTGGCTTATAAAATCGAACTGACACGCGATTTCCGCCTGTTCACGTGGGATTTGTTTGCAAATAGTACTTTCAAACCCGTTATTGACAAAATTTTCGATTGGCAAGATGTAATCGAAGCGCATCAGTACATGGAGTCGAATCAAAACCAGGGCAAGATTGTACTGCGTATCCAATAACTAAAATGGTGAACGCCCCGCCGGAAGACGGAGCGCTCGCTCAGTTTTTCATAGTATTGCTGATAGCGTCCTAAAGATTTATTTGCCTCCTGCTTTAACCCCCTCGGAAGCGGCAATTGGCTTGGCTTCTCCAGTGGTTTTGATTGGTACGGTTTTGCAATTCCAGGTCGGATTGTGCTGGTTGTCTTCGCCGCCATACTCGCACAATTGAATGCTTGTTTGTTGTCCTTTGGCTGGCGCTACGGTAAATTGTTTGCGAAACAGTTCCGTATTAGTGGTGTATTCTGCCTGGTACACGCGTTCCAGACCGCTACCGTTCCAGTAGTAGAAAACCTTGTCAATACCGGCTGTGCAGCCAATGGTCATGGTGCTGGCTTCGATCACGGTTAAGCCTTCAATTTTCTGGCTTTGTAAAACCCGCAGCATTGGGCTGGAGGCACACTCTTCGAATACGCACAATCCCGGTGCGAGGGTCTGATTGATCAGGCGGTTGTTTTGCAAAATGCGAATTTCGGCGTTGATATCCTCCGGATAGTTACGAGATTGCCCGCTGATGCCGAGCAGGATAAACTCTTCGAATCCATCACCGGTAATATCGGCGGATCGCCAGCCTTTAGCAATGTGTGCCCCCCAAATGTAGCCGCTGAAGGATTTACCTTCTTTATCTTTGCCTTTTACGTGATACCAAATATCTTCGTAGCCTTTGATGCGATCCTTCGGTAGATAGTCTTCCGTGTAGGCAATATTGGTTACTGCATAGCCAATGGGTAATCGTGTCACAATTGGTGCCTGGGTGGAGGGTTTTTGACGTACATTCACCTGATCTGTAAACGTGTAAAGCGTGGTGCGGTCGGCGTAGAGCTGGTCCACTTGCGAACACTCGTGAAACCATTCAAAAAAATCGCTGTAATCTTGCGCCGCAAAATAGTTTTGTGCACTGTTGGGAGCGGCTTGGGCAATAAGGAACGTTGCTAATAACAAATTGGCTCTCATGGGAATAGGTTTAAGGGATGAACAGATGTCTTTTATATATGTTAAACTTGCAGCATTTTTCAAATATTGCCTGATATGTAAAAAAATTATGTTCATGGGACTAAATTGGAGTCAATTAAATTCGGGATTTTATCTAAAACGTAGAATGAACTTTGTTTTTTGTTTCTTTTTATTTCTTAATTTTTCGCCAGCACAATCCTTCCTCGATGAGCATTTTTGGCAACACCGCGTTTTGTTGATCTTTGCGCCTAATGAAAACCACGTTTCCCTTCAAACTCAAATTACTCTTTTGACGCAAAAAAAAACAGAAGTCACAGAGCGCGATCTGCTTTTTTATAAAATTTTTGCAAAAAATGGTGTGACTCCCCAACTCCAGTTGTTATCCGAAAAAGAAACAATTGCACTGCGAAAAAAATTCAACATTGAAGAACATCAATATGTGGTGATTCTGATTGGAAAAGACGGAAAGGAGAAGCTCCGGCGTTGGGAAATAGTGATGCCTCAGGAAATTTTTGAGTTGATTGATGCTATGCCTATGCGCCAGGCCGAAATGAGCCGGAAAAACAACTGATACCCTGATCGCTCTATCAACGTTGACCACTGCCAAATGCTTCAAAAATATGCATATTGAGAAAGCCTCTTTTTTCGGCATCTTCGGCGGCTTCGCGGTAATCGTTGACCAGCCTGATGTTTTCTACACCCGATCGTTTGATGAGTTGCAAAGTGCGTTGCGCACGCAGCGGGTCTTTCACATCGTGGATGTAAATGGCTTTCACCTGACCAGGGAATGCTTTCGCCAAAGTAAGATAAATTTCAGCGTCTTTTTCGCCGCTATCGCCGATGAGAATGAACGGCATATCGGGGTACATGCGCAAAATGCGCGCTACGCTTGAGATCTTGTGACCGCGGTATTGTTTGCCCAAGGATTCAAACGGAAAACGCCGGGGTAAAAATCCAATATCCCGCAATAACAGCGGACCTCGAGGCAGTTCGTTGATTTCAATGAATTCTTCCAGAAAATCATACAGATTCCAGGGGCTTTTAGACACGTAAAAGAATGGATTGCGGTTTTCTCCGCTTTTTCCTCTTTGCAGCGCCCGGAAAAAAGCCTCTACCTCGTGAAAAGTTTGCCGGTTGGCAGCATTTTTCAAAAAGGTGAGATACAACATTTTCAGCTTAAGCAAAGAGGTCACTTCTGTGATCAGGATTGTATCGTCAATATCGCTGATGACGCCAAACTCTGCCCGGCTGGGTACCAGTATTTTTGCGGTTTCGGTGATGTTTACCTCGCGGCGGCGCGTACGCAGGAGTCGAATGGTCGCTTTGCGCCATTTTTTATCGGTGGGTTCCAGCGGTTTTTCCAGGGGTGTGTCGAGATAGAAGTAGCCTTCGCGGTCGGTGACAAGGTCGAACGTATTATCACCAATGCTGACTTTGAGTTGGGCTCCGCGAATTTCGGCGCTGCCAAAACGCTTGTAATTGTTGACAATATTGCGCCACACCGAATCCTGCGGCGATGTAGTAATGACTTTGTTTTTCAGCACTCGCCCCTGCATTACTACGTGATCGCGCCGACCGTAGCCTCGATAAGCCAATACCTTAATGGGCGCCACTCCAAACAGGCTCAGAAAGAGCTTGAAGTAGTATTTCAGGTGAGCAAAGAAGAGCAATATTCCCCGAAGTATTCCTAGCAAAAAGCGTTTCCACAGGGGCATCTTTTTTTGCGGTTAAAATAGGCAATCGCATCGGGATTGTGTATGTTCCCCGTTTCCTTTTTCGCATGTATTCTGATATCGTGCAAAGATACCCTTTGGCAACGCAAAGTGCTATGTGAACAAATCCTTAGTTTAGATTGTATTATTAATAGTTTTACAATAAAATAAAATAGTAAAGCTATTTTAAAAATAGACAACGCCATGAAACCAGTAGTTTTATTCGTGCTGATCCACATATACTTTTATCATTCCGTTTTGGCGCAAAATAATCGTCCGGATATCTTTCGCGGACAGACTATTGTCAATCCAGAGCGCTACGGGAACGGCGTTTTTGTGCATATCGTGCGGGGTGATAATCTAATGTTGCAAAGCGATTTTGAAGATGCTATCATCGCTTACGACAATGCTATTGCTCAGAATCCTTCTTTTGCGGAAGCCTACATCAAACGCGCAATGGCAAAATACCGACTGGGTTGGTCAGCGCAGGCGCAGCAGGATTACGAATACGCTGTTCGTTTAAATCCGCTCGCCGCTGATCTGTATGGATATAAAAATCATTACAGAAAGCTGAACATCTTGGCTTTTAAACCAGAACAGCTTCTATACCGCCCCAGTCTTCAGGAACGTTTAAATAATTATTACAATTTACACTCCCTTTATTTAGTGGATGGACACGAATACCAGGGATTGACTGCCGGCATTGAAGATGAATCCAAAATTAATATAGACAACCTTTTTTACATTCAAAAGGCGATTTCATGGATGAAGGAAGGTCAAATGAATATAGCCCTGGCGGCGCTCGATGATGCCATTGCGCTTCAGCCAAACGCCATAGCATTTGATCTTAAAGGACTGGTTTACAGTGAAATGAATGAACTTGAGCAGGCACAAGCCATGTATCAAACCGCTATCGGTCTGGATTCCAGCTACTCTTTCGCTTATTATAATCTGAGTTTGCTTAAATGGTCAGAAAGGCAATTGAACGAAGCCTGGGCATTTGCCGATCGGGCTATTTCTTTAGATACCAATTTGTTTAAGGCCTATTTTCAGCGTGCTGCGCTTGCTAAGACACTGGGTAAAAGCGAAGCGGCGCTCGCAGATTACGACAAATTGCTAAATATTACGAGTGATTATCATGAGGAGATACTCCTCAATCGTGCGATCTCCCGTAAATTATCGGGCGATGTCCTAGGGGCAATGGATGATCTTAATCACGCAATTTTACTCGACCCTGCCCAAGCAAAATCATACTATATGCGTGGTAATATCAATGTGTTACTTGGACATTATTATACTGCTTTGGATGATTACACCAGAGCGATCGAACTGAATCATGACTACACCGAAGCGCTCTATAATCGGGGTATTACTTACCTCATGTTGTACAATTATCCTGACGGCTGTTATGATCTTGAGCAGGCTGTGCGTCTGGGGTATAAGGAAGGAGAAATAGGGTTACAGCGCTTTTGCGGTTTTTGATTATAAAAATATCATCAGCTTTATATCAAATAAAACCATTTTGTAAAATGAGAACACTTATGATGTTGTTATTGGCGTTTTGGGTAACATCGGCAACCCTACATGCATCGGTACCGGAGCTTGTAAAAAAAGCTTTTCGCAAAGATTTTCCCGATATTGAGAATGTTTACTGGGAACAACGTGCCGAAGAAGCGTTTGTTGCTACGTTTCGGGATGAGGAAGGACTCAAAAAAGTATTTTACACCTCTTCCGGTAACTGGATTGAAACTCGTATCCGCCTGTCACTGAATGATTTGCCGGGTGGGGTGCGCCGTTTTATACAGGAGCATTATCAAGATGCAGAAATTACGTTTGCAGGAAGAGTGTTGCGCCCAAATGAATTGTTGTACCGCATAGAATCGGAATTACCAGATTCAGTAATTGTAAAGCTTTTGAGTGAAGCAGGTCTTTTATTGAAAGAAGAGCGGATTACTTTTAGTACAGACATCGGACTACCTACACAAGAAAAAATGAATATCCAAAAGATTCAAAATAGTGCGCCTGTTTTGCAATCTAAAACGAAAAGGCAGTAGCATCGTTAAGTACATTGTAACAATAATAATTGAATACAAATTCAACTGCAAAACCGCAAAATATCAAATGTAAAACGTAAAAGTTTACACGGTGTCCATTTTTGCGGTTTTACATTTTGTCTCGATAGCTATCGGGATACATTTTGCGGTTGTAATAGAATGAAGTTTTTGTTACACTGTATTAAGATTACAATTACAAAAATCCAATCATATGAAATGTCCAAATTGCGAAGAAACTTTGTTAATGACCGATAAGCACGGTGTGGAAATAGATTACTGCCCCAACTGCCGGGGCGTGTGGCTGGATCGGGGCGAACTGGATAAAATCATTGAGCGTTCTGCTACTCAATTCACAGACTCGGATTTTCGCGAAGATGGTTTCCGTCAGTACAGTTACAACAATGAAGATAATTTTAAGACCCCCAAACCTTATTACAAAAAACGGAAATCTTTTCTGGATGAGTTATTTGACTTTGACTGACTTATAAATAAATCTTATTTTTCATACTAATTTTTTTCGCCGGTAATCTTAACGATTAACGGCGATTTTTTTACTCATATGCAAAGTATATTCTTTAAAGAAAGTTCTCTTGTGCTATGCTATCAGTAAAAATATGATTTTCCATGTTGAATTATTTCTTGGGGATTAAATTTCCAAAATACATAATTTTACGAGATTTTCACCTCTCATCCTAATCCATTCAACGCCGCTTTCATTCGCTCCTTCGATTTTCTATGTTGCAAAACCACGGGTGGTACGGCGCGGGCGCCGCAGTCGGTAATGCCGCAGCGTTCGCAGGTGGTGTGCACATCTTTGATCTTGAGATTGGGATCATTGAGAAAGCGGAAGAGCTGGCGCAAACGGTCGTTGACAAGCAAGCCGAGGGTCACGCTGGTGCTGTTTTGCGGGTTGTCCTGGTCAGGCTTGGCGATGCAGATGCAGAGGTAGGCATTGGGCGTGCCCCAATAGCTGGAGATTTGGGCATCGCAGAGCATACCGGCGTTGGTTTCGGCGTGGTCGGTGGCTTTCAGGCGGCGGATGAGGTTGATGGAAATCCAGCGGCGGCAGTAGTGTTCGTCGAGTTGATTGGCGTGCGGATTGTGGAGTTGGGAGAGGTGCATTTCTTTGGTCATCTCAAATTTGTGCATGTCCGGTCCGGTGAAGAAGCGCAGGAAAAACAGTTCTTTGATGCCAAAGTGTTTGGGTAAAATATTTGCCAGCCGTTGTAATAAATTTTCGGCGGTGACATCATATTTGAATAATAATTGCAGAAACGCCTCAGGATCCCAGGTTTCCCGCTCCGCCATGCGCCCGATGTCACGGATCATCTCGGTCTCGTTCATGAGCAGCGCCACGGAAAAGTAGGAAGCGCGGAAGTAGTTGAGCAGTTTGTCGAAAGAATCCACTTCCATCATGTGGGTTTCGTAGGGGCGTTGCTGAGCGATGCGCATAAACTGAAAGCCAAGTTCCTTGCCCAGCAAGTAATTTTCGTGCGCGGGAGTAAGGTTATGATTTAAAAATAAAATTTTATCCTTTAGTGCATAAAAAGACCGAATATTATTTAGTTCTTCCTGTTTTGATAATGTTTCGCGGTCAACCGTGATGTCAAAATATTGCAGTAGTAAATTTTCCAGTATTTCCGGGGTGAGCCGCGTTGCCGTCAGCCCGGTGGTCTGGCGAAAATCGCGTACCACCTGCTCCAGGTCTTCGAAGTAGTTGTCGTGCAAATCCTGGTAGGAGCGCAGGGCAGTTTTGTAAAAGTCTTCGCCCTGGAGGTTGTAATTGCGGATGATCTTGATAACCGTGCTGATGAACGCGTTGATTTTGTCGGGGGTTTCGGCGAGTAGTTCCAGTAGCTTGGGCAGGCTGACGCCAAAGGTTTCGAGCGGAAAAATTTTCAGAAAATCGGATTGCAGGAGGTCAATGACCGGCTTGAGTTTTTTGCTGGCTTGAAGCGACACGAGGTAGTTGTAGTCGGTGTCCAGCGCTTTGGCTAAAGCCAGAATTTTGTCGTATTTGGGGTATTTTTTGCCTTTTTCGATATCGTGCAGGTAGGAAATTGCCAGCCCGGTTCGTTCCGACAATTGTTGGTACGACAGGTTTTGCTCGCGGCGCAGGTGTGCTACTTTCAGCCCGAAAATCAGTTTGACGGCATCGCTTTCTTTTAACATGAGCTTGGCTGGATATTAGATATTTGACTATTTAATATTGGATAATGAGTTATTTTTCATGGATTTATCTCCGTTTTTTTCTTGCCTATAACAAAAATCTCCGGCTTTATTGACAATTATCATCAGAGCGGCAGGCATAACGAGGCATTTTTGTATCGAAAGCCAGCCAAATTTAAAATACCAAATTATATCGAAATTCACACGAAAAAAAATCTGCGAGCGAAATTTTCTCTAACAAAGAAAAGTCCGTTATTTTGCAGTCATAACCAAATAAAATCAACGAATTGAATATTGTACATTGCAAATCGTTAAAGCAGAATTTATTGATGTATTTTTAATTTTTTGTTTTCTGAATATTTACTTTTGATAAAAAATTTGCAATAAACGATCATCAATTCCTCCAAAATTTCACCATTTGTAAAAAGTTATTTACCATGATGCAAGAAACAAAAACAGTTAACATCCTCGAGAAGGATTACTCCGGTGAAGTGAAGAATCTGGAATTACTTAAATGGGTGGACGAGGTGGCTGAGCTTTGCAAGCCAGACAACGTCTATTGGTGCGATGGCTCGGAAGAAGAATACAATGCGCTGACGGAACTACTGGTAGAAAAAGGCACCTTTATTCGCTTGAACCCTGAAAAACGTCCCAACAGTTTTGCTTGTTTTTCCGACCCCACCGATGTAGCGCGCGTAGAAGATCGCACTTTTATCTGTAGCCGATTGAAAGAAGATGCCGGCCCCACCAACAACTGGGTGGATCCCCGCGAAATGAAAGAAACGCTGAATGGTTTGTTCAGCGGTTGTATGCGCGGACGCACGATGTACGTGATTCCGTATTGCATGGGACCGCTCGGTTCGCCGCTGTCTCAAATCGGTATAGAAATAACCGACTCGGAATATGTGGTAGTAAATATGAAGATCATGACCCGCATGGGGCGGGAAGTAATAGAAGCACTGGGCAACGGCGAATTTGTAAAATGTCTTCACACCGTAGGCGCACCGCTTGAGCCGGGGCAGGAAGATGCTAAATGGCCCTGCAATCCTATAACCAAGTACATCGTGCATTTCCCAGAGGAGCGTTCGATTATGTCGTACGGTAGCGGTTATGGCGGAAATGCGCTGCTGGGTAAAAAATGTTTCGCGTTGCGCATTGCTTCTACCATGGCGCGCGAGGAAGGTTGGCTTGCTGAGCATATGCTGATCCTGGGCGTTGAAAATCCGCAGGGGGAGAAAACCTATGTGGCTGCTGCATTTCCGAGTGCCTGTGGCAAGACCAATTTTGCGATGCTCATTCCGCCGAAAGAATTTGACGGCTGGAAAATTACCACCATTGGCGATGATATCGCCTGGATTAAACCGGGGGCAGATGGCAAGTTGTATGCTATCAATCCAGAGGCGGGCTATTTCGGTGTAGCGCCGGGCACGAATGAAAAAACCAATCCCAACGCGATGGCTTCCATCAGCCGGAATACCATTTTTACCAATGTGGCGATCACGCCCGATGGCGATGTTTGGTGGGAAGGGATGACCAAAGAGGTACCAGATGGACTAATTGACTGGCACGGACAGCCTTATGATAAAAACAGCGGTAAACCTGCCGCTCACCCCAACGCTCGCTTTACGGCGCCGGCTGCTCAAAACCCGGTGATTGATGCCAACTGGGAAAGTCCAAGCGGAGTACCGATCGCTGCTTTTATTTTTGGAGGTCGCCGCAGCACAACTGTTCCGCTTGTTTATCAATCATTTAACTGGAATTTTGGTGTGTATCTTGCCGCTACGATGGGTTCGGAAATGACCGCTGCAGCTTTTGGCGAAATCGGTAAGGTGCGCCGTGATCCGTTTGCAATGCTGCCTTTTATCGGTTATCACATGGCGGATTATTTTAATTACTGGCTACAGTTTGGTCGTGAATTGCCCAATGCGCCGCGTATCTTCGGAGTCAACTGGTTCCGTAAGGACAAAGACGGGAACTTCGCCTGGCCTGGTTTCGGTGAAAACATGCGCGTATTGAAGTGGATCGTGGACCGGGTGAAAGGTCGCGCTTCGGCGGTGGAAAGCCCGATTGGCTGGATGCCACGCTACAAGGATATGGACTGGCGCGGCATGGAAGACTTTACACAGGATGATTTTATGGCGATTATGTCGGTGGATCGGGAAGCTTGGAAACAGGAAATTCTGGGACACGAAGAGCTGTTCTCCAGATTGTATGATAAGCTGCCGAAGGAATTTCTCTTCATGCGCGAATTATTGCTCTCCGCGCTCTGGCGCTCGCCGGAACGCTGGGAAATGGAAGACGAACGGGTATAAACCCATCATATTTTTTTTGCAACTAATTTTTGATCAAAGGGAAGAGGGTACTTTGCTCGCTTCCCTTTTCTTTTGCCGGAAAGGTGATCGGTTTGAATGAATTTCTCCAGGATAAATTTTATCTTGAGCGCACCTAAAACCCGGTAATGTATGAACACCTTTCTCGCTGAATTTATTGGCACAGCAATGTTGATTTTGCTTGGTAATGGTGTTGTTGCCAATGTAGTGCTACATCAAACCAAAGGTAATAACGGCGGCTGGATTGTCATTACTTTAGGCTGGGCAATTGCCGTTTTCGTTGGCGTATTCACGGTTGCTGCATACAGCGGCGCGCACCTCAATCCGGCGGTCACCCTGGCTTTTGTGATCAAAGGCTCAATTACCGCCACGCAAATGAGTTATTATCTTGGCGGACAGTTTCTGGGCGCAGCGGCGGGTAGTTTTTTAGTGTGGCTATGTTATAAATCTCACATCGAAATCACTCAGGATCAAGGCTTGAAACGCGCAATATTTTGCACCGATCCTGCCATTCGGCATTCTTTCCAGAATTTTGTTTCCGAAGTAGTCGGCACGTTTGTGTTGGTTTTCGCAGTATTATTTATCACTGGCGCTAAGGTTGGCGGCCAGCCCGCGTCGCTTGGTTCGCTCGATGCATTGCCGGTGGCGCTGGTTGTCTTGGGCATCGGCTTGTCGCTGGGTGGCACCACCGGCTATGCGATTAATCCGGCAAGAGACCTTTCACCACGCATCATGCACACTCTTCTGCCGATTGCTGATAAAGGTTCGAGCGACTGGGGCTACGCCTGGATTCCAGTGCTGGGTCCATTTGCAGGTGGAGCATTGGCGGCGTTGGTGCATTCGGTGTTGGTTTAAACCGGAACAAGTTTATAAAATTTGCTCCAGTTTAAAATTAATATTGGCTTAATATCAAAATGCCGAACTTTCGCTGCAAAACCTTTTGTTATGAAAAAACTGCTGATCATTTTGCCAGCTTTGCTGGTTACTTATTCTGTTATTGCTCAAACCGAACACAGTCATGCCTTTGGGCGTTCGATTCAGTTCCCGGACATACCAGGTTATAAAACCCTCAAATGCGATTTTCACATTCATACCGTCTTTTCTGACGGAAGCGTGTGGCCCGACATCCGCGTGCAGGAAGCTATGAAGGACAGCCTCGATGCGATTTCCCTCACCGAACATATTGAGTATCAACCACATTTGGCGGATGTTCCGCACCCCGACCGCAACCGCTCGTACGAGATTGCCAAGCAACTCGCATTGCCTTATGAAAAATTACTCATTGTAAATGGTTCTGAGATTACCCGTTCTATGCCGCCAGGTCACAACAATGCTATTTTTATTCAAGACGCCAATAAGCTGCAAGTTAAGGATTCGGTAGAAGTATTTCGCGAAGCCAAACGACAAGGCGCATTTGTTTTTTGGAATCACCCCAACTGGGTAGCCCAACGCAAAAGTGGCATTGCTGAGCTGACAGATATGCACCGTTACTTGATTAAAGAAGGCTTGCTACACGGTATTGAAGTTGTAAATGATCTCACTTACTCGGATGAAGCGCTACAAATCGCTTTAGAGTACAATCTTACCATCATGGGCACTTCCGATATTCATGGCTTGGTAGATTGGCAGTACGGCATTGCCGAAGGCGGGCACCGCCCGATCACGCTGGTTTTTGCCGCCCAAAAAACGCCCGAAGCCATTAAAGACGCCCTTTTCAACCGCCGTACGGTTGCTTATTTCAATAACACACTGATTGGTCGGGAACCTTACTTGGTGCCGCTGATTGAGTCTTCTTTGCGAGTGCAAAAAGCTGCTTATCAAGGTCTTGCGTCAATCGTAGATGTGGTAATCGAAAATGTGAGCGATACGCCTTATATCCTCGTCAACGAAAGCCCTTACACATTTCACGCCAATATTGACGTGATAACGTTGATGCCGCATACAACTACTACCATTCAAGTGAAAACGTTGGAGCAATTGTCCGAATTCGAGCTGCCGTTTACTGTTTTGAATGCTGTGACCGCTCCAAAAACGCATCCGAAAATTACACTGAAAGTCAAGACCGATAAAGAATAGGGTGATTCTGCGAACCCTTAAGCTGGTCGGGCTGTTCAAACTTCATTGCATGAAATTGCGTTTCGCTTTTGGGGAAACGAGCAATAATCTTTTTCTTTGCAGGATCGAATTTGGAGGTGAGAAACAAACTTTTCTCAACTTGCATTTTAAATGTCACAATTTAAAAAAAAACACTCATGGCTGAAGTCATTCGAATGCCCCGCATGAGCGATACAATGGAAGAGGGGAATATCGTAAGCTGGCTGAAAAAAGAAGGCGATTCGGTGGAAATTGGCGAAACGCTGGCAGAGGTAGAAACCGACAAAGCAACAATGGAATTGGACAGCCCGGAAGAAGGCGTGTTGTTGCATATCGCTGTGAAAGAAGGCGCTGTGCCTATCAATGGTGTGATTGCTGTAATTGGTAAGAAAGGCGAAGACTGGAAAGCCGCGATTGATACCGGCGGCGGCAATGGTGCTGCTTCGACGAAAGCTTCCGAAGAAACACCCGTACCACCCAACACAGTAGAAACCGCAACGACTTCACAGCCAACGGCGGTCAGTGATACGACCACCGCTACTCCCGACGACAAGCGCGTGAAAGCTTCACCACTGGCAAAAAGCATGGCCAAAGAATCTGGCATTGACATTGCTCAGGTACAAGGCTCTGGTGATTATGGACGCATCGTAAAGCGCGATGTAGAAGCGGCGATCGAAGCACAAAAATCGGCTCCGGCGGCCGCCCCGATGGCTCCTGCTCCTCAACCGACTAAGGAAGAACCCGCTGCAACACCATTTGCTTATGCGCCGGGAACCGCCAATTTTGAGGAGAAAGCAATCAGCCAAATGCGCAAGACGATTGCCCGTCGCCTGAGCGAAAGCAAGTTTACCGCGCCGCACTTCTATCTTACCATCGAAATCAACATGGATAAAGTGGTGGATATGCGCAAGCAGGTAAAT
The DNA here is from genome assembly GCA_964596135.1 of uncultured Saprospiraceae bacterium. GTDB lineage: Bacteria > Bacteroidota > Bacteroidia > Chitinophagales > Saprospiraceae > JADJNW01. The sequence goes on from CAZQTF010000066.1 coordinate 15,847, forward strand.
GAAGTAGCTCCGACCAAGATATCTTTCAATGATTTTGTGGTGAAAGCGGCGGCGGTGGCGCTGCGTCAGCATCCGGCGGTGAACAGTTCGTGGCTGGGCGATAAAATCCGCTTTAACAAAGACGTCAACATCGGCGTAGCCGTAGCGGTAGATGAAGGTTTGCTGGTACCGGTGATTCGTTATGCTGATATCAAGACGCTTTCGCAAATCAATACCGAAGTGAAACTTTTTGCCGGCAAGGCGAAAGAACGCAAGCTGCAACCCGAAGAAATGCAGGGCAATACGTTCACTATTTCCAACCTTGGGATGTTTGGTATCGAGGAATTTACCGCCATTATCAATCCACCGGACAGCTGCATCCTTGCAGTGGGCGCCATTATCGAAAAACCGGTTGTGAAAAATGGTGAAATCGTCGTTGCCAATATGATGAAAGTGACGCTTTCCTGCGATCATCGTACGGTGGATGGGGCAACCGGCGCGCAATTCCTGCAGACGTTCAAGGCGATTCTGGAAGATCCGATTCGTTTATTAGTTTGATCTCTTTCGTGATGTTATGATGTAGTGCGGATTATAATCGAATCATTATATCATAACATCATTACATAACTGCATCACCATATGAAAAAGACCCTGGTGCTTGGCGCTTCTCCCAATCCGACTCGCTATTCCTATGCGGCGGTCAAACAACTGACCCGCTATGGGCACGAGGTGGTAGCAGTTGGCAATCGGGAAGGCGAGATCAATGGCGTGGCAATTCAGAGAGGGCAACCACCCGTAAATGAGGTGGATACGATTACCTTATATTTGAACGCAGAGAACCAGAAACAGTACTACGATTATATTTTGAATCTAAATCCGAAAAGGATCATTTTCAACCCCGGTGCTGAGAATCCCGAACTCTCCCGGCTCGCGCATGAAAAGGGCATTGAAACGCTTCCTGCGTGTACGCTGGTAATGCTGTCAGTGGGGAATTTTTGAAAAGAAAATACGATTCGCCCGATTGTTATTAAAAACTAACTCTTAATAACATCTCAACAAATAACAAAAATTCTTAAGCCTTAATCTCTTCATATTCTGGCTTTTTGCAAGCTTCATCTGCTTTTTTACCACATACGCTGCATTCTCCGATCTGGCTGGTCAGCATA
>CAZQTF010000067.1:0-16958 GCA_964596135.1 uncultured Saprospiraceae bacterium
ACAGCGGCTACGTTGCACTGGAGGAAGTGACCCGTACGCCCGATGTGCTGAGCGCTGCGACCTTCCGCCGGCTGGCGAATGATGCGAGTTTTCCCTACAGCGATCCTGCTTATGATCTTGGAAATTCCACCGATTGGTTCGACGAAATCACCCGCACGGGCGTGAGTCAGGCGCATAACCTGGCGCTGGCGGGCAGACTCAAGAACACCGGCTACCGTGTGGCGCTGAATTACCGCGATGTGAACGGCGTTGCCCGGAACTCCGGTTTTGATCAGGCGAATGTATTACTAAATATGTCCCAGGATTTATTTAAAAGTAAACTTCGACTAAATGCCGGGGGCAGTTTTACACAACGTAATTTTACCGATGTAAATAAAGATGTTTTTTATTATGCTGCTTTAATGAATCCGACCGCACCGGTGCGCGATAATTCTTCCCAATTTGGCGGTTATTACCAGCCGCAGGTTTTTGATTTGATCAATCCGGTGGCGCTGGCGGAGCAAGTGAATGATGAAGGCAAGCAGAATATTTACACACTGAACCTTGGTGCTACCTGGCAAATTCTGGACCAACTAAATGCCAATGTTCACTACAGTGTTCAAAATCAGGATTATGCGCGTAATTATGATATAACAGAAAATATTTTCCCAAATTTATTTCCAACAGCCAATAAGCGCAGCGAAGCAGATTTGTCGAATCAGTTTTTTGAAACAACCTTGAAATATGATATTTACAAGAAAAAACATGATGTGAGTATTACTGGTGGTTATAATTATCAAACCTGGACAAACGATCTCGGTGCGGCAGTTAACTACGACCTGATGCGGCTGGGGCTGCGTTTTGAAGACACCGGCTTTCCCACCCATAAAATAGGCGAACCGATTGCTTACAAAACGGTGACCAATCTGGCAGCGTTTTTCGGGCGGGTAGCCTACACCTACAATGGCTGGCTGAGCGCTTCGGCGAGCCTGCGGCGCGAAGGTTCCTCGCGGTTTGGTAGTAATTATCGCTGGGGACATTTCCCGGCATTTGGCGTGGGCGTTGATTTTGCTAAGTTGGCGGAGCTTGATGTTGCTAATCAATTACAACTCCGCGCCAGCTATGGCATCACGGGCAACCTGCCGGTGGATGGCGTATTTGCTGAACAAATTTTCCGGAAACAGGGAACCGTTTATTATAACGGCGAATATATACCAGTCTATGAATTAGCGTATAACTCTAATCCTAACCTCAAATGGGAAGAGCGCCGCGAATTCGATCTGGGTTTGGATTTTACATCGAGGGATGGGCGTTTCAACTTATCGGTGGATTACTACCGCGGGCGCACCAATGACCTCTTGTACGTTTATTTTGTGCCTTCGCCGCCCAATTTTTACAACCGCCAGTACGAAAATATGATTGATTTTTCTAATCGCGGCGTGGAGGTTGTCTTACGGGCGCTGCCGGTACAAAATGCCCAATTCTCCTGGGAAGCCAGCGCCAATTTTGCGTTGGATCGCACTTCAGTGCAGACAATTCGTCCGGCGCAGGGTGAGGATTTTGACAATTTCGTGCCGATCCCGTACCTGGGCACCAGCGGTTGCTGTTCTGTAGAACTTACTGAAATCAGGGAAGGTGAAACGCTGGGACGTTTCGTTGGCTTGGAAATCGAACGCATAGATAATGGCTTTCCGGTACAAAAGGATCGAAACGGGGATGGTGCTATCAATGCAGAAGACTTTATAGAAATAGGTAATGCGTTGCCGCGTTTTACTTATGGCATTGCCAATACACTGCGCTGGCGCCAGTTCGATCTCAATTTTTTCCTGCGGGGCGCTGCCGGGCACGATTTGATCAATGTGCATCGCTTTGGGCTTAGCAATTCGTTCAATTTTGGCAGGTACAATTTGCATCCCGATGCGCTGGCATCGTCGCCTACGCCCGAAAGCACGCCGATTGACCGCCGCTTTGTGGAAAATGCTTCGTTCCTGCGCTTAGAAAACTTAGTGCTGGCGTATAATTTTAATTTTCTGCAACAGCAAGTAATTTCCAGATTAAAATTGTATGCGGCTGCTCAGAATTTGTTTACCTTAACCGATTATAGTGGCACAGACCCGGAGGTGCGTTTGAACAATCGGGGCGGAGAATTCTTCTTCAATCCCAATCCGCTGGTACCTGGATTGGATGCGCGTATGGTGTACTTTCCAACCCGAACATTTACCTTCGGCGTGCAGGCTGTGTTTTAAAATTGATAATTGTAAGTTGATGATTGCTAACTGGTTGCAAAAAAAAATCCATTTTTTTCTGTTCATTATTCTTGGATTAACTGCTTGTGCGGAAAAAGAATCGGACAAGTTATTTCAACAACTAAATGAACGGCAGACTGGTATTACATTTGCGAATCACCTGATCGAAAACGAGGAATTCAACATTATCGAATATTTGTATTTCTACAACGGCGGCGGTGTGGCAGTCGGGGATATCAATAATGATGGATTGCCAGATATTTACTTCACCGCCAATCAGTTATTCAATAAATTGTATTTGAATAAAGGCAATTTGCAATTCGAAGATGTCACCGACGAAGCTGGCGTTGCAGGCAAAGGTTCCTGGAAAACCGGCGTTACAATGGCGGATGTCAATGGCGACGGCTGGCTCGATATTTACGTTTGCCAGGTAGGCAAATATAAAATGCTGTCGGGGCGTAATGAATTGTATATTAATAATCAGGATGGTACTTTTACCGAGCGCGCTGCCGAATACGGGCTTGATTTTCAGGGGTTTTCAACTCAAGCGGCATTTTTTGATTATGATCGCGACGGCGATCTTGATATGTATTTACTAAATCATTCCATTCATTCCACCGATAACTACGGTCGGGCGCACTTGCGTCAGCTCACTGACGAACTCACCGGTGACCGGCTCTACCGCAATGATGGCGGGCATTTTACAAATGTGACGCAGGAATCCGGTATTTACAGCAGCAAAATTGGCTATGGATTGGGCGTTGCCATTGGCGATATTAATAATGATGGCTGGGCGGATATTTATATTTCCAATGATTTTCATGAAAATGATTATTTGTATTACAATAATGGCGACGGAACATTTACCGAAGCCGGCGAAAACGCTTTCGGGCACACCAGCAATTTCTCGATGGGCAGCGATGTGGGCGATTTCAATAACGACGGGCGCCTCGACGTGCTCACGCTCGATATGAAACCCGAGGACGAAGTGGTGCTGAAAAGCTCCGTCGGCGCTGATCCATATAATATTTACCGTTTTAAACTGGAATACGGCTATCATTATCAATTTCCAAGGAACATGCTGCAACTGAATCGCGGCAACCTGAATGCCAGGGGGGCGCGATTCAGCGAAATAGCGGAATTTGCCGGCGTGGATGCGACCGATTGGAGTTGGTCTGCTCTATTCTGCGACCTCGACAGCGACGGCTGGAAAGATATTTTTATCTCCAATGGCATCTGGCGACGCCCGAATGACCTTGATTATCTGAAGTTTACGTCGAACAAGGAAGTACAGCGACGCGCTACTGATCTGGAAATGGCGTCGAAAATGCCGGCGGGGCTGGTGCCAAATTACGCTTACCGCAATCGGGGCGATTTGACTTTTGAAAAAGTATCCGCAGCCTGGGGGCTGGATTTTGTTGGTTGCTCAAATGCCGCGGCTTACGCCGATCTGGACAACGATGGCGATCTCGATTTGGTGACCAATAATCTCAACACGCTGGCTACGATTTTTGAAAATCGCACCAATAAAAAATTGCAGCGCAACTATTTGAAAATTAGACTTAGAGACGCTGCAAGTAAGAACCCTTTCGGTATTGGCGCGCGCGTGGCGATTACTGTCAATGGGCAGACCCAGGTGCAGGAATTGTTTACTACACGGGGCTTTCAATCCGCGGTGGAGCCAGTGCTGACCTTTGGTTTGGGCAATGCTGATCAAGTTTCGGTTGCGATTCGTTGGGCAAACGGCGACTGGCAATACCTGGACGATTTGTCGCCCAATCAAACGCTGGTGATCGAAAAAATGGCGGACGAAGGCGCTCCGATGCTAACAAACACAACACTTCTGGAAGATGCGACCGCTGAATCCGGCATTACCTTTACCCATCAGGAAAATCTCTACGTAGATTTCAACCTGGAAAAGCTTTTGCCGCACATGCTGTCCACGCAGGGTCCAAAGCTCGCAGTCGGCGATGTGAATGGCGATGGGTTGGAAGATGTGTACGTTTGTGGTGCAGCCGGGCAGGGGGGGCAAATTTTCATACAGAAATTCGACAATGTATTTAGATCTGTCATTCAGCAAGATATTTCGAAAGACTCCCTTCAGGAAGATGTAGATGCCACTTTTTTCGATGCGGATGGCGATGGCGATCCCGACCTGTACGTGGTGAGCGGAGGAGGGGAGGCTGGACGGAAATCCGAATGGTATCAGGATCGGCTGTATTTAAATGATGGCAAGGGGGTTTTTGTCAAAGCAAAAGATGCATTGCCTCCGATTTCGGCGAACGGCAGCTGTGTGGTCGCTGCCGATTTTAATGGCGATGGCGCGCTGGATTTGTTTGTCGGAACACGCTCTTTGCCAGGTAGTTATGGCATAGCTCCCGATAGTTATTTGTTCCTCAACGATGGTAAGGGTAAATTTTTGAATGCGCAACCTGCTGAATTGAAAGAATTGGGCATGGTAACCGGTGCGGTTTGGCTGGCGAAAGAGCAAACACTGGTGGTAGTGGGCGAGTGGATGTCAGTGACGTTTTTGAACTGGCAAAATGGTCATTTTGTCAAAACAGAAATTCCCAATTCCAATGGCTGGTGGAATACGGTTCACGCTGCCGACCTTGACGGCGATGGCGATGACGATCTTTTGCTCGGTAATCTCGGGTTGAATTGCAACCTCAAAGCTTCCCCGGAAGAGCCGGTTGAATTGTACGTCGGCGATTTTGACAACAATTTTGCCAGCGATCCATTGCTTACGTATTACAAACAAAATCAACAATATAGTTATTACACAAAAGACGAATTGTTTGACCAGCTAACACTCATCAAGAAAAAATTTGTGGACTATGCGCCCTTTGCGCGCAGCACGTTTCACGATGTTTTTGATGCCAAATTGCTCGAACGTGCCCGGCATCTGCAGGCATTTACATTCACTTCGGCTTATGCCGAGAATCAAGGGAACGGGAAATTTATGCTTACTTCTTTGCCCACCGAGGCACAGTTGTCGCCGATTTTTGCTTTTGCTACCAGCGATTTCAACCGCGATGGAAGGCTTGATGTGTTGGCTACCGGTAACTGGTACGACCTCCAGCCGAGTATGGGGCGCTACGATGCGAGTTTCGGCGTGTTTTTGGAAAACAACGGTAGCGGCAAATTTACGAGTGTTGAACCGGCAGCATCTGGCTTTATTGTGCCAGGGCAGGGGCGCGACATTCAAATTTTACAGAACGGTTTAATCATCGTTGCCCGCAACGGGCTGCCCATACTGGCTTTTAAAGCCTCGAACATCAAGAATTGACCACTCTTGCGTTTGATTTTGTCTATTAAAAATAAAAACATATGAAACTATTCAAACCAATTGCATTACTGTTCCTTGTAGTAATGGCACTATCCTGCAAAAAACAAGCAACAACAACGCTTCAGGTAGCTTCACCGGACAACGACGTTCAGGTGACCTTTTTACTCTCGGATGCCGGGCAGCCGGGCTATTTCATCAATTTTAAGGAAAAGCCAATTATTGATACGTCTTTTGTCAGTTTCGACCTGCGCGATGCGGAACCCTTGCGTAATGGCTGGTCAATTGTGAAAACAGCAACCAGTTCTTTCGATGAAACCTGGCAACCCGTGTGGGGCGAGGTAAAAGAAATCAGGAACCATTACAACGAACTGCGCGTGGAACTCAGGGAAGCCGAAGCCCCCAACCGACTGATGACTGTGGTTTTCCGCGTGTATAACGATGGCATCGGCTTTCGGTATGAATTTCCTGAGCAACCCAACCTGACCGACGTCGTGATCATGGATGAAAACACAGAATTTAACTTAACCGGCGATCACCAAACCTGGTGGCAACCGGGTGACTGGGACATTTACGAACATCATTACAACAGTAGTCGTTTCAGTGAAATTGACGCCCTTGCCAAGCGCGATCATCCGAATCTGGCGCAAACCTACATACCCGAAAATGCTGTCAATACGCCTGTGACTATGAAAACAGACGATGGCGTGTACCTGAGCTTTCACGAAGCAGCATTGTACAATTATTCCGATATGACGCTAAAAGTGGATAAGGAGCATCTTCGATGGATCAGTGAACTCGTAGGCTCCCCCGATGATTCTAAGGTAAAAACCAAAACGCCGTTTCAAACGCCCTGGCGCACGATTCAAATCGCAGATCGCGCCGGTGACCTGATCGAATCGCATTTGATTGTCAATCTTAATGACCCCAATCAACTGGAAGATATTAGTTGGATCAAACCGATGAAATATGTCGGTATCTGGTGGGAATATCACATTGGCAAATCCACCTGGCAGTATGAAGGCGGCAAACATGGTGCAACTACGGCGCATGCCAAAGAATTGATTGATTTTGCAGCAGCAAACGGTATTGGCGGCTTGCTTGTGGAAGGCTGGAACATTGGCTGGGAGCGCTGGATCGGATTTGAAGACCGCGAAGGCGTGTTTGATTTTATAACGCCTTATCCCGATTATGATATCGAGGAAGTGGTACGCTATGGCAAGGAGAAAGGAGTAGAAATTATTATGCACCACGAAACTTCATCGGCGCCGCGTACTTATGAGCAGCAACTCGACACGGCGTTTGCACTTTGTAAAAGGCTTGGCATTCATGCCGTAAAAACAGGTTATGTAGGTAAAATTATCCCCAAAGGCGAGTATCATCACGGGCAATGGATGGTCAATCATTATCAGAAAGTGCTGGAAACCGCCGCCAAATACCAGATAGCTGTAGATGCCCACGAACCGATCAAAGATACCGGCATCCGACGCACGTGGCCCAACTTTGTGGCGCGGGAAGCTTTGCGCGGACAGGAGTTTAATGCTTTTTCCAATGAAGGTGGCAACAATCGCGATCATTTGCCCAACGTCGTATTTACGCGCATGTTAGCCGGACCGATTGATTACACGCCAGGCATTTTTGATTTGCTGATCAACGATCAGTACAAACCAACCAACCGCGTAAAACATACCCTTGCCCAGGAACTGGCACTCTACGTGGTCATTTACAGTCCAATACAAATGGCAGCGGATTTAATTGAAAATTATAAAGACCAACCCGCTTTTCAATTCATTCGCGATGTGGCGGTAGATTGGGATGACACTAAAGTGCTCAATGGTGAGCCAGGCGATTATGTGACAATCATAAGAAAAGCTAAAGGTTCTGACCATTGGTTCCTCGGCAGTATCACCGATGAAGAGCCGCGCAAATTTCAGGTCAAGTTGGACTTCCTCGAGCCGGGCAAGACCTATAAAGCCATTATCTACGCCGATGCGCCCAATACCGATTGGGAAAAGAACCCAACGGCGATCAGCATCACCGAACAAAATGTGACCCATGATCAAATGCTCGATCTGGCGCTGGTAGCCAGTGGCGGCGTGGCAATCAGCTTCACGCCGCTGCCATAAAGATACTTAGGTATTAATGACCGACCGGGTTGTCATATCGGCAGCCCGTTTTTATTTATCAGAAGCGGCTGTGGATCAGGAATCCTGCGTTCTTTTTTCTTTCTTAAACATACTCAGGAATACACCCCCCATCAATGCGCCATACAAAGTACTATTGACCGGCTGGGAGGTAATCATACAGGTACCCGACATGCAGCCTATGTAATACCAGTAAACCCAGCCGCTGATCGCGCCAAGCGCAATGCCGATCAATTCCAGCTTATATTTTATAAGCAAACTTTTTATCATGATGATTATTCGTATTTAATTCTAATGCAAAAGAGCGGTTTTTATCGTAGAGTCTTTGTGATCTTTATCCTATAAGCAAAGATTTATCGTATTTCGATTGTTTTTATCCGTGCATTCCCACTGAGAAATCGCTGCACGATTCTTGTCGTTTCAGGATTGCCGCTGTAATATTTAATGTTGGTTCGCAAAGAGTCCATATCGCTGATTGCCTCATCCTTGCTGAGGTAGCCATAGCCGCAGTAGCTACCGCCTTCCACCAGGATGATGGCGTGCTCCTCAGGGGTTCTGCCCCGATCCAGAATAAGAAAATCTTTATCAAAAATGGTAGAAAGCGCTTCCAGTGCCTGGCGGGCGCGCTCGTTGTAATCTTCGGGCGCTTCTTTGCCGGCGCAGGCGCCATGACATTGATGCAAATGATAGTGAAAACAGGCGCCTTTGCCGTTTTGCAAGGAAGACAGCCGGTGGCAGAGTTCAAACTGCAGGACTTTGGCAGTCAGATGTCCTTTGGCGTTTCCCAATTTAGGATATTCTGAGACGATACGAAGATTTTGGCGATTTTTGGCGGTCACGCGTGCAAGGTCAAAACGAATATAACCTGCCTCGTCTTCCCAAGTATGAATGGCGTATGGAAATTGCTGTACGCGCTGCGCCCGGTTGATCGGTGGTTGCAGGCGTTTGATTTCGTGCGATTCCAGGAGTAGGGCGACCAACTCGCTGCCCGTAAGCTCGTAGGTGATATCGTGCACATGTTGTTGAAGTTTGCGGGCTTTTTCCGTCGGATCGGCAAAATGCTCGGCGACCCGTTTCCGGATGTTGATGCTTTTGCCTACGTACACCACCTTCCCTTCCTGGTCGTGGAAATAATATACGCCGCATTCTTCCGGCAGCGCATGAATTTTTTCAATGTCGAAACTTTGCGGCAGGCGTGATTCTTTAACTCCGAGATTCACAAATTGCCTGATTTGCTCGGCGCTTTCCTGTTTTTGTAAAATCATTTCAAACAGTTTCGCCGTAGCGAGGGCATCCGCCAGGGCACGATGCCGGGTATTGCTCTGGATTCCAAAGTGTTGAATCAGGTTGCCCAGGCTGTAAGAAGGCAAACCCGGAAATACCGCTCTACTCAGCCGCACGGTGCACAACTGTTTTCGAGAAAAACTATAACCCAGGCGCAGAAATTCCTCGCGCAGGAAGCTATAATCAAATCGCACATTGTGCGCTACGAAAATCGCGCCTTCGGTCCATTGCACAATGTTTTTTGCTACTTCATAAAACTTCGGCGCATCTTGCACCATTTCCTGGGTAATGCCTGTCAATTGGGTAATGCCATAAGGGATATACATTTCCGGGTTGATCAACGTTTGATACGTATCAATAATTTGGCGCCCATCGTGCAAAACAATGGCAATTTCCGTAACTTTATCGCGGATGGCTTTGCCGCCGGTCGTTTCAATGTCTATAATGGCGTATCGCATGCTGTGCCTGGCATTGTGATTTTACAAAAGCATTTTCTTAATATAATTGCTCCGTTGAATTTCGATACAATAACATTGTAAAACAAATTGGTTGTGAAAATAAAAAATTTTGTTGTAATTCTGACGCTTTTTTTGTCAAATTGCAATACAACCTCGACCCTTTCGGGAAGCGGAGAGACGATACAATCGCCCGATGGTCGCTTTCAGATACAGGCGCCCATTATGGTTGGCGCAGCCAGAGTGGGGGAGTACCTGCCGCTGATTCAGGGCAAAACGATTGCATTGGTGGTCAATCATACTTCTACGATTGATGGTGTTCATTTAGTGGACATCCTCAAAGGTGCCGGGATCAACATCAAAATGATTTTTGCGCCGGAGCATGGCTTTCGCGGTACAGCATCCGATGGCGAAAAAATCGAAGACGGGAAAGATTCATCTACGGGCGTTCCGGTCATTTCCCTATATGGCAGTAAAAAAGCGCCCTCTGCCGAAGACCTTTCCGGGGTGGACTGGGTGTTGTTCGACATTCAGGATGTAGGCACGCGCTTTTATACCTATCTTTCCACAATGGCTTATGCCATGCAGGCTTGCGCCCAAAACAAGGTCAAATTTATGGTGCTCGATCGTCCTAATCCCAATGGTCATTATGTAGATGGTCCGATACTGGAACCCGAATTCAAATCTTTTGTAGGCTTGCACCCAGTGCCGGTGGTATACGGAATGACAATCGGCGAATACGCGCAAATGGTCAACGGCGAAGGCTGGCTGGATGGTAGTGTCAAATGCGATTTGAAAGTGATTCGCTGCGAAAATTACGATCATAACACGCCCTATGAATTGCCGATCAAACCTTCGCCTAATTTGCCCAACATGCGCGCCATTTATCTCTATCCTTCGCTTTGCTTTTTTGAAGGCACGATGGTCAGTATTGGTCGCGGCACCGACAAACAGTTTCAGGTACTCGGCGCGCCCGGCTACCCCAAAGGAGATTTCACTTTCACTCCGCAACCGATGGAAGGTTCGATGCAGCCGCCGCTTCAAGGACAATTGTGCCGGGGTTATGATCTGACAAATTTGGATCCCACAACAATCCGTTCCGAAAAGCGTATTAACCTGAGTTATCTGCTGGATTTTTATGCCAATTTTCCCAATAAGGAATCTTTCTTTCTCAAAACCAATTACATAGACAAGCTGGCAGGCACGAACAAGCTTCGCGAACAAGTTATCGCCGGCAAAAGGGAGGAAGAAATTCGCGCCGACTGGCAAGAAGGACTAAATAACTTTATGAAAATCCGAAAAAAATATTTACTCTATCGGGATTTTTAATCCTGATTTTATAACAATATTAAAAGATATGCACTTTTTCTCTAATTGTTTCTTCAAAAAAATGATGAAGTGTAAATGTTTGCTCGGCGCCTAATTTCTGCCCGATCTGGCTGGCAATGTACAAAGCCACTGCAATAGCGCCCAATCCGGGGAGTACCCACAAAATCGGCGCATTCAAGCCAAGGCTCACCCTGGTAAATCCAAAAATGCTGATAAATAGCGCCAGAATACCAACTGCGCCGTAGCCAAAAGTGAATAAGACCCAAACGTTTGGGTCAGGACCGTATAAGCCGCGAATCAGTGTGCCTTGCTCGTGCGATTCCAGGCTCAAATCCAATTGTGGCGACCAGAAATGCTGTTTGTTGGGAGGTATTTTCAAAATGGCATGACCGGTAATCACCCTCCCCGCGCATGGACAATCCTCTTTTGCCAGGCGTGCTCTAAGCTCGGCTTCTACTCCTTCAGGCTTGTTTTTCGCAATTACTTGAAAACGGGGGCGTATTCTGAAGCTGGTCATAATAAATGGCTTTAGGTGTTGACTTACAAAAATTTGACATCTTAATTTTATAGCCAAAAATTAAGTAAATATTCTCAATTTGAGAACCATTAAATAAAATTGGCACGTAAGGTTCTGCCAAAAAAATTCTATGGAATGACCAGCAGACTGCAGCAGTGTGCGAGGTATCATCCCTGCCAAAAAACATACAGACGGTACATGAGCGCACGCACCGGCTGTATGAAAAGATAGTAAGTATAACAAATATATTATTTAGCTCCTTTTTTGGGCGCGATGACCGTATGCATCCGGCGTCCTTCGAGCTTTGGCAGGTATTCCGCGCCGCCGAGGTCTTCGAGTTCCTTGATAAGTTTCAGCAAGATCAGTTCACCGCGATCCTTAAAGACGATGGCGCGCCCCTTGAATTGTACATAGGCTTTCACCTTGGCGCCTTCTTCCAGAAAGCTGCGGGCATGGCGCATTTTGAATTCAAAGTCATGATCATCCGTATTCGGACCGAAACGTATTTCTTTGATAACGGTTTTAGCTGCCTTCGCCTTGATTTCTTTTTCTTTCTTCTTTTTTTCGTAAAGAAACTTATTGTAGTCTATGATACGAACAACGGGCGGGTTGGCATTCGGCGAAATCTCAACGAGGTCGAGCTCTGCCTGATCTGCCCATTCGCGTACTTTGCGGGTAGGATAAACGCCGCTTTCTATTTGCTGACCAATGATGGAGCTGATTTCTTCGAGGTTGTCACCAACGAGGCGTACTTCAGGCACTCTGATTTGATCGTTGAGTCTGTTTTGCGGTTGGTTTTGGTTTTGTTGCTGATTTCTCCTGAAATCTGGATTAAAAGGTCTCTTTGCCAAATGTTAAAGATTTTGTTAAGAAATAATTAAATCAATGTTATTAATGCGAAAATATTAAAAAAAGTTCTTTCAGATCAAAAAAAGGAGTTTTGCCGTTCAAACAAAAATACACCTGCCATAAAATGACAGGTGTATTGTATGCAAAGTTAAAAAAGAATTTTATTCTTCTACGTTTGTATTCACTTCTTTTGCGATGGTAATGTTGAGTCCGTCATTCTCTTTGTTCAAAACCGCCTCCAACGCAGCGCCTTCCGCCAGATTTTCATTGAGAATGTACTCTGCCAGCGGATCCTCCAGATATTTTTGGATGGCGCGGTGCAGCGGACGAGCGCCGAACTGCGGATCAAAGCCCTTTTCTGCCAGGAATTTTTTGGCATCTTCCGACAGAACAAGCTTGTAGTTCATTGTTTCCAGGCGCTTGTACACGTCTTTTAGTGTGATGTCAATGATCTTGAAGATTTCTTCCTGCCCCAGGCTGTTGAAAATCACCACATCATCAATACGATTCAGGAATTCCGGCGAGAAAGTGCGCTTCAGTGCATTCTGAATGATTGTTTTGGAATGCTCTTCTGCTGCTTCCTGCCGCGATTTTGTTGCAAAACCAACACCCTGACCAAAGTCTTTTAACTGCCGTACGCCGATATTGGAAGTCATAATGATCAGCGTATTTTTGAAATCTACCCGGCGCCCAAGGCTGTCGGTTAATTGACCATCATCCAAAACCTGCAATAAAATATTGTACACATCGGGGTGCGCTTTTTCTATTTCATCCAGCAGAATAACGGAGTAAGGTTTGCGCCGAACGCGCTCGGTCAATTGACCGCCTTCTTCATAGCCGACGTAGCCCGGAGGCGCACCGATCAACCGGCTCACAGAGAATTTCTCCATATATTCACTCATATCAATGCGTATCAATGCATCTTCCGAATCGAATAAGTATCTCGCCAATGCTTTCGCCAGCTCGGTTTTACCGACGCCGGTGGGACCCAGGAAAATAAAAGAACCAATTGGTTTGGTCGGGTCTTTCAAACCAACGCGGTTGCGTTGAATCGCTTTTACCACTTTGGTAATCGCTTCGTCCTGGCCAATTACTACGCCCTGGAGGTCTTTCAGCATATTGACCAGCTTCTTGCTTTCGCTTTGGGCTACTCGCTTCACCGGAATACCGGTCATCATGGAAACCACTTCTGCGATGTCTTCTTCCGTTACCGGATAGCGTTTGGTTTTGGCTTCCTCTTCCCACTGCACCTTCGCGAATTCCAGTTGACGAGCCAGCTTCGATTCTTTGTCCCGCAAATCAGCGGCTTTTTCGTATTGCTGGTTTTTTACCGCCTGATTTTTCTGCTCTTTCAGCTCTTCGATTTGTTTTTCCAACTCTTCGATATGCTTGGGCACATGGATATTCTTGAGGTGAACGCGCGCGCCCACTTCGTCCATCACGTCAATCGCTTTATCCGGCAAGAAACGATCGCTGACATAGCGGTCGCTTAGCTTGACGCAGGCGGCAATGGCTTCATCCGAATAGATCACGTTGTGGAAATCTTCGTATTTCGGCTTGATATTGTGCAGAATATGAATAGCTTCCTCTGCAGAAGGCGGATCAACCAGGACCTTCTGGAATCGGCGATCCAGCGCGCCGTCTTTTTCGATGTACTGACGATACTCATCCAATGTGGAAGCGCCGATGCATTGCAATTCGCCTCTGGCCAAAGCCGGTTTGAAGATATTGGAAGCATCAAGCGATCCGGTAGCGCCACCGGCCCCTACGATGGTGTGAATTTCATCAATAAACAGAATGACATCGCGCGATTTTTCCAATTCATTCATGATCGCCTTCATGCGTTCTTCAAACTGACCGCGATACTTGGTGCCGGCAACCAGCGCCGCCAGGTCAAGCATCACAATGCGTTTGTTGAACAGCGTTCTCGATACTTTGCGCTGAATGATCCGCAAGGCTAGACCCTCTACGATTGCAGTTTTACCAACACCCGGTTCGCCGATGAGAATCGGGTTGTTTTTTTTGCGGCGGCTCAAAATCTGCGATACGCGTTCGATTTCGTTTTCCCGACCGATGATCGGGTCGAGTCTATCTTCCTCTGCCAGTTTGGTGATGTCCCGTCCGAAATTATCCAGTACCGGCGTGCGCGACTTAGCATTACCTTTGCGTTGTTGATAACGGCTTGCCTGGCTTTCTTCCTCTTCGTAGGGGTCGTCCTGGTCGGAAGGTCCTTGCGCGTAAGGGTCCATTTTTTTGGAGTTGCCCGGAGAGGTGAAATCCTGCTCGTATTTCACGTATTCCAGTTCTGCCTTAAAAATATCATAATCTACATCAAACTGATGCAGAATTTTGGAGGCGGGATTGTCTTTATGCTTCAAAATGGACAAAACAACGTGTTCGGGGTTGACTTCGTCATTCTTAAGCATTTTAGCTTCCAAAACCGTGACTTTCAGTACCTTTTCAGCTTGTTTATTAAACGGTAAACCGCCAATATTCAGCTCGGTGTGATTCCCTGGGATGCGTTGTACGGATTCTTCTATGATTTGACGCAATTCATCCTCATCAATATCGAGTGAATCCAGCACCTTCACCGCCAGGTTATTTTTTTCGGACATAATGCCCAGCAGCAAATGCTCGGTACCGATAAAGTCATGCCCCAGGCGGACTGCTTCTTCCCGGCTTTTGTTGAGTATTTGCTTTACTTTCGGTGAAAATTTTCCGTTATTCATGTTCAAGTTTCTTCAGATATCTTTTGAATACCACAAACAATATTAGGAGTAATTCTTTAAGAAAACAACTGTTGTTTGCGGTTTTAAGAAAATGTAAACTAAATTTAGATTGTGTCTGTGTACAAATGCCATTTTGTATTTTTCTTTCAGGAATTGTTAGCAGGGCGGATGAAACAACAGCAAAGATTATTTTCTTCAACATCTTTTTATTTGAAATATCCGACAGATTCATTGCATTCCTGAAAACCAGTTACCGATTCATAACAACAGAAAGATCATAAGGGTTTAAGCGAATATCGTACCACCCGATTTTCAGACGTTGTGCCATTTTAATCGTCACAATTTTTATCATCTCTACAAAAATATTGCCAGAGTTAGGTAAGATGTCGCAGAATTAATACTTTTGTAAATTGCCAGTAATTAGAAACTATTATAAGACCATATGAAATATTCGGTGGACAAACAAGAGCGTTATGCTGTGTTTCGGGTAGAAGAGGAAAATGTAAATTCACTGGTTGCCCCCAACCTCAAATCCGAATTTGTCATTTTATCCAATGAGGGCATACAAAATCTGATCCTCGATCTGTCGGAGGTACATTATGTAGATTCGTCAGGTCTGAGTGCCATATTGACAGCCGACCGCCTGTGGAAACGCTTAGGATCGTTCATTCTGACAGGCATTGAACATCCAAACGTCAAGAAATTAATCGAAATATCTCGCTTAGATACGGTGCTCAATATCATCCCAACGGTGGAAGAATCTATAGACTACGTGTTCATGGAAGAAATCGAACGCGAGTTGAACGTGGACGGCGATGAGGACTAATCTTTAAGATGCCAGGTAAGAGAAGTCAAATGTCGGCATTCTAAGGTTCGTCTGACTTCTCTGCTCTGATGGCTGACATCTTGTTGCGAATGCGTTTTTCACTGACTTTACTTGGTACCAGTTCTGCAATGCCTCAGCCGGGGCGTTTTGCATCCTCTCAGGTTTTAAATGTTCAGGAACGGCTATACCTTGTGGACTGCGGCGAAGGCGCTCAGCTGCGTATGAGCGAATACGATGTGCGGCGCAGCAAAATCGACCAGATTTTCATTAGCCACTTGCATGGCGACCACTTTTTTGGCTTGCCAGGCTTGCTTACTTCTTACGGCTTGAACGATCGTCAGACGCCCCTGGATATTTTCTCGCCGCCAGGGCTGGAAGAAATGATGCGCGCGCTGATTCTGCCGCCGGGTAGGGGAGAGTTCTCTTTTCCTATCACTTTTCATATCATTGATACCGAAAAAAATCAGTTGATTTTTGAAGACGATCTGGTGGAAGTCTATTCTATCCCGTTGGCGCACCGTATCCCCACTTCCGGTTATTTTTTTATTGAAAAACCACGGCCCCGCAACATCCTGCCCGAAAAAATTCAGCAGTACCATATTCCTTTTCAGGAAATTCCAGGCATTAAGCAAGGCGCTGATTTTATCTTACCTGATGGACGGATCATTCCCAACGCCGAGCTGACCGTACCACCGCCCGCGCCGCGCTCTTATGCTTATTGCTCGGATACACGGTTCAAGGAAGATATTGCGCCCATGATTCAAAACGTGGATATTTTGTACCACGAGGCGACTTTTTTGCACAAAGATCAGCTTAATGCCATAGAAACCCTGCATTCCACGGCGCTGGAAGCGGCCATTATTGCCCGAAATGCCGATGCTGGACAGCTGGTAATCGGGCATTACTCATCCCGATATAAAGACGTCAATGAACTGGTCGCCGAGGCGCGAACTATTTTCCCCAATGCCATCGGTGGCGAAGACGGCTTGACAATTGATTTGCCCTTTCTGCGTTGACGGTTTTACTCAAGCATTTTTTCACAGGTTGCAACCGCAATTTTGGAGTCCGCCGTGCCATAATACAAGTACCAGCGATCTTTGAACCAAACTAAACCTTCCAAAAAACAGACCTGATTGACCTGCCCGACGAGTTCGTAAGGTTTGTCAGGCTTGAAAAAATTTTCCTCCGTTCGAGCGATCAGTTTTACTGGATGGTTTTTGTCAAAAAGCGCTTGCCCGGCGCTGTAGGTTCCGGCGGGTAAAGTCATATCATGGAAAGTTTCTGCATTCATCGAGTTGTAAATCAATAAGATAC
>CAZQTF010000068.1:0-16951 GCA_964596135.1 uncultured Saprospiraceae bacterium
TGTCAAATCATTATTAACCGTATTCAGTAAATGATTTTTTAAACATACTCTTAAAAGAAAATCTATTTTATGAAAATTTTACCATGCAAAACACCATTGCAATCCGTATTTTCGACTTTCTGAAGGAATACTCGCCCTTTCGCTTTGTACCCAGGGACACCCTGCTGAAACTGGCGGCAAAGGCGATTGTAAAATATTGCAAGCCGGAAGAAGTTATTTTTCGGCAAGAAGATTCCTTGCATTCACACGTTTACATAGTGCGCGAAGGCGCAATATACCTGTATCACGAACTGGATAGAGAACGGCTGCTGGTGGAAAAATGCGATGAAGGTGATCTGTTTAGTATTCAGCCGTTGATTACGGATCAGCCCTACTTTCTCAGCGCAGTTGCTGCCGAAGAATCTCTGATATATGGCTTGCGCGTGGATATGCTGCGCGAGATTGCTGAAAGCAATTCTAAAGTAGCATTTTATCTTGCCAACAGCTACGTCAGCGATTATCTTCGCTACCTGCCCCGTGCTTATGAGGGAAAAATGTCGGTGGAAGCTTCTCCTGGTAGCGAGCAGATGCTGGTGGAAATACAATCCATTGAGCAAAGCCGAGCGCCGGTGACCTGCAAGCCCGGGCATACCATTCGGGAAGCGGCAGAAATTATGACCCGGCACAACGTCAGTTCGATTATTATTGTGAATGAACAATTTTATCCCGTAGGGATTGTGACGGATAAAGATTTGCGCAAGCATGCAGCAACAGGGCGCGCACCGCTGGAAACGCCCATTGCACAGATCATGTCTGCCCCTGTGGTTACGGTTGCTCCCAGCCTCACGGTTGCTGATATACAGATCAAAATGGTCCAATATCATATTCATCACCTTTGCATTACCGAAAATGGCACCGACCAGTCGCCCGTGCGAGGTGTGCTTTCTGAACATGATCTGCTGGTGATTCAAGCCAATAACCCTGCCGTACTGATCCGTAATATCCGCCGGAGCCGCAATGCCGCCGACCTGCGCCGCATTCGGGAAAAGTCTGAAATATGGCTACAAAAGTATATTTTTCAGGAGGTTTCAATTGTGTACATTTCCAAAATCATGACCGAGATCAACGATGCGTTGGCCAAAAGAGTGATCGAGTTGAGTGAGGCAGAGTTGATCAGTGAAGGATTTCAAAAGCCTGATGTTGCCTGGTGTTGGCTATCGCTGGGCAGCGGGGGACGCGAAGAACAACTGCTGCGCACCGATCAGGACAATGCGCTTGTTTTTGCCGATGTGTCTGAAAATCAGCATAATAAGGTAAAGGATTATTTTCTGCGGCTTGCTGCCAAAGCGACCGCTATGCTCCATACGTGCGGTTTTGAATACTGCCCTGCCAACATGATGGCCAGCAACCCCAAGTGGTGCCTTTCGCTGGAGCAATGGAAAGCGCAGTTTTCAGAATGGATACGCACGCCAACTAATCAGGCGATTTTGTACAGTACGATCTTTTTTGATTTTCGCAATGTATATGGCGACCCTGCGCTTTCGGTGCAATTAACGGAGCATATTTTTTCAGAACTGGATGAGCAAGATATTTTTCTACCATTTTTGGCCAAAAATGCTTTACAAAATCCGCCTCCCCTGACCTTTTTCCGCGACTTCATGGTGGAACGCAGCGGCGAACACAAAGAAGAATTTGATATCAAAAGCCGCGCCATGATGCCTCTTTGTGATGCCGGGCGAGTGCTGGTTTTTAACGCTAGAGTCGGACAAATCAATAATACATTTCGACGATTTGAAAAATTGGCAGAGCTGGAACCGTCCAATCGCGAGTTGTACGAACAAGCTGCCAAAGCATATGAGATTTTGATGCGTTACCGAACCTTACAAGGCTTAAAAAACAATGATTCCGGGCGTTTTTTTAAACCATCCGAACTCACAAAAATGGAGCGGTTGGAGTTGCGCAATAGCTTCCGACCTATCCGGGAATTGCAATCGCTGCTGAACGTACGGTTTCAACTGGCTTATTTTCGATAATTTTTATGCAAATTACTGATTGACAAATGTTTAAAGGTTGGTTTCGGAAGAAAGGAAATAAACACGTTCCGCCATTCTGGCAGGAATACGAATCCCTTTTTGCCGATACTTATTCCAGAAATACGCCGATGGAAGCGGTAGAATTTGTCATTTTTGACACAGAAACCACAGGCTTGGACTCCAGGAAAGACAAGTTGTTGTCCATCGGCGCGGTGCGTTTGAAAAATCAGCAAATAGAGGTTGACGATAGCCTGGATTTGTTGGTTTATCAGCCAAATCTCCGAGGCGGCAGGGAGGTGGAAGTACATGGCATTCTGCCTGGGCGTAGCCAGCAGGGCATCAGCGAAAGAATAGCGATCGAACGTTTTGTGGCGTATGCCCAAGATAGCGTTTTGGTGGGGCATCACGTAGGTTTTGACGTTGCGATGCTGAATAAATCCATACAAAAAATAACCGGGAAACGCCTGAAAAATCTGACAATCGATACTCTTGATCTGGCGATGCGCGTGAACCCGCCTGGCGCATTTGTCAGATCTGGCGATTACACGCTCGACCACCTCTGCCAGTTGTACCACTTGCCGATGTCCGATCGGCATACCGCTGCCGGAGATGCGTTTATTACCGCTTTGCTTTTAATGAAATTGCTGGCTCGCTTACGCAAACGTGGCGTGGAAAAATTGGGCGATTTGCTACGGCGCTTCTAATCTTGTTTTTTTGCCAGCAATTTGTAATTTCACCTCGGGATTAAAAGACATTATCCATATTTAAAATTATCATATGAAAATTTCTAAAGCCTTATTGCTGATCATCCTCACCATTTTTGCGCTGAGCTGCAAAAACAACAAACAATCCGATACCAAACAAGATACAGCGCTTGTGTTTGAGGAGCGTATCTTCAACATGGAATCGAGCACTTGCGCTACCGACAGTGTTCGCTGTGCGCGTGTGTTCATCACATATCCCGTTGCTACACAAGGAGATGCCGCTGCTTTGAGCGCGATCAATGATTCGGTGATGTTTTACATCCGTCAAACGGTCAGTGTGTTTGCCGGATCGCCGGAATCCATTCCTGCTACGCTGGAAGAAGCGGCTGCCGGGTTCATCGGCGAGTATGAAGTCTATCAACAGGAGCAAACCGATTTTATCACTCCCTGGGAAATAGAAACCAACGGTAAAGTGCTTCATCAATCGCCCGAAGTGGTGAGCCTTGAAATTGACAATTATTCCTACGCCGGCGGCGCTCATCCCAACGGCTATTCGATTTTATTGAATTTTGATGCCAAAACTGGTGCCAAGATTGATCCGGTGGAGAAAGTAACCGATGTTAAAAAATTGACGCAATTGGCAGAAGCCAAATTTCGGGAAGCACGGGAACTTGAAGCCGATGCCGATCTGAATGAAGAGGGCTTCTTCTGGGGTGGTCCTTTTGCCTTGCCGGCAAATATTGCTATTACGGATAAAGGATTGTATTTTGTTTATAATGCTTATGAAGCGGCTGCTTATGCGCTGGGACCAACTGATTTCGTGCTGACTTATGAGGAATTGAAAGACATCTGGAAAAAATAATTGCCTTATCAGGGAAAGAGGCAATGTCTTGTTATGCAGTTATTGAATGGTAAAAGACTTTTTGGGTTTTTCATCGCTATCTGGTTGGTGCTGAATGTGTTGCAGGCTGCGTTCACCCAGCTCGATCCCGACGAAGCTTATTACTGGATGTACTCCCGCCAGTTAGATTGGGGCTATTTTGACCACCCGCCGGTGGTCGCCGCTTTAATTAAACCTGGTTATGCACTGATTCCGAATGAGTTAGGTGTTCGACTTGGCATGATTTTGTTGCAGTTGGGCAGCTTTTACGGTATATGGTTGTTGCTGGGCAAGCCGCAGGAACGCACCAAGGTCTGGATGCTGATCGCGTTATTGGTTGCCATGCCTATGCTTCAGGTTTATGGCTTCATCGCTACGCCCGATGCACCGTTGTTGTTTTTTACCGTTTTTTTCTTTTTGTTTTATCAACGTTTTGTGGATAATGAAAACTGGGCAAATACACTACTGCTTGGCGTGTGTATGGCGGCGTTGCTGTACAGCAAATATCATGGCGTGTTGCTGATCTTTTTTACCTTGCTGTCCAACTTGAAACTGCTGCTTCGTCCGAAATTTTATATTGCTTCCATTTTTGGAGCATTGCTATTTTTTCCGCATCTGTATTGGCAATACGTACACGATTTTCCGTCGTTTCGCTATCATTTGGTCGGGCGCGACGATCCCTACGAGTTAAAACACACCATCACTTATCTCGTCAATCAGTTGGTCATTTTTAATCCGTTCATTTTCCCGATGATCGTGCTGGCAATGCTGCGCAAGCCGGTTGCCGATCTGCTGGAACGGTCGTTTTATTTTGTGATTTTTGGATTCTGGCTGTTTTTTTTATACACCACTTCCAAAGGGCACGTGGAGCCGCAGTGGACGGTGATTCTGAGCATTTCATTTATCATCATTACCTGGCGCTACGCGGTGCAGGATGGTAATTTTATCTTTGCTCAATGGCTGAAGCGCCTGGCTTTTGCCTCGGCAGTATTGCTGCTTGTGGCGCGTATCGCATTGCTCAAGTGGAATGTATTCGATTTGAAAAGTAATTTTCACCGGCATGAGTGGATTGTGGAATTACAACGCGAAGCCAACGGCTTACCGATCGTTTTTCAAAATTCCTACCGCGACCCTTCGATGTACGCGTTCTATAGCGGCGAACAGGCTTACACCTTCACCGATGCAAATTACCGCAAAAACCAGTTTGACATCTGGGATTGGGAGAAGACTTTGCACAACCAACGGGTAGCCATTGCCGGGCAATCGGGCTGGGATTGCAGCAATTGCAAAGACCTCCGGTTGACACGCAAAGATTTCAAATTCAAGATTGTTGACAGCCTGCAAGTTGCCCAGAAATTAAATATTGATTTTGAGGCGATTGACTCATTAAAAGTGGGTAAAACCACAACGTTTTTTTTCTCCCTTCGCAATCCGTACGAACACGCCATTCACTTTGGCCTTGGCGAGATGCCTTTAGAACTGGTTGCTGTTTTCTATGCGCCGCAAAAAGAAAAATTGGAAGCGATTGCGCCACTGCAACTTTCCACCCCGCTCACTCTATTACCTCCCCATGCCATCAAGACCGTTGAAGCTACAATAATTGTGCCTTCCTTACCAGAAGGAGAATATATTTTTGCGCTTGGTATTCAAACCGGTGATTTACCGCCGGCTTTTAATAGCAGGCTGGTAAGCGCTTTTGTTGTACAATAGCTTTTTTAATTGCAATGAAAGACCAGTAAAGGCATTTGGACAGCCAGCGCAAATTGTCTGGTTTGGCTCTTATGGAAAAAACCTTCCCAGAAACTCCGCTGACGGTGCGCCATCGCTACCAGGTCCACGTTGTGCGACATTGCGTAATCGCTCAATCCTTCCGCCACTGTTTCAGCGTCGGTTTCAGCCATGTAGAAACCGAAAGATGGTTCACCTTTTTCAAACAATTCTTCAAAGATTTCTTCTTTGGTTTTTTCAAAATTGCTATTGTCTCCACGCACATGTACGAAGTGCACCGTTGCCTTAAAGTAATCATTGAAAGCCACGAGTTCATTAATTAGTTCCTCATCTGCTGATTCATAATTGCTGGCGTAGAGTATTTCTCGAAACGGCTGG
This sequence comes from uncultured Saprospiraceae bacterium, assembly GCA_964596135.1. GTDB lineage: Bacteria > Bacteroidota > Bacteroidia > Chitinophagales > Saprospiraceae > JADJNW01. The sequence continues at coordinate 5,703 of CAZQTF010000068.1, forward strand.
AAAGTAGTGCCTTTGGGCACCAGCAGCACAGGGCAATGCGCGCGCTGGGCGCAATTGGAGGAAACACTGCCGAAGAGTTTGTTCAGCAGCCCGCCGGAGCCGGTCGTTCCCATGATGATCATGTCATAATTTTTGGAAACAATCACCAATTCATCAGCAGGAAAACCGATCAGAATATCATTTTCAATTTTTCCCTCAGGATCCACTTCCGTCATAAAATCTTTGAGCATTTGCTCGCGCACCTTCAGATAATCAGCTACTGGTGGCACAAAATTGGGATACTCTGATTCCGCGCTGGGCATAAAAACATGGACAACTTTTAATTTGGCATTTACCGTTTCTGCAAAAGCTTTGGCGTAAAAGAATGCTCCTTTGGCGGTTTCGGAAAAATCGGTCGGAACAAGGATATTTTTAACCATAGCTGTGGAGTTTTGGATTCTTAGAATACAGTTTTCAAATACTTTATGTCCTAATTATTGGCAAAATAACTATAATAAAGCATAGACACTATGATTTTGGTCATCAAATGGCTTGATTTTTTAAGGACTTATACGGTTTAATCGAGATGATGCATTTGGTTTTTCATAATATTTTCCAATGTCCATTGTATATCCATTTGATATCCAGCTTGGCGCCACTGGCAATCATTTTTTTTACAAATAGCACAGTTGGCAGGGGGGTCGCAGGGATCAATATGGACAAATAATTCTACCGGCGATTGACAGCTCTGATTGACCATTTTTTCAAAATCTTTCACTTCACTGTGCGAACGGCGTGTATCAAAATACCAGGGAAGCGTCAGATGGCAATCTACGTGTAACGTAGCGCCGTATTTGATCACCCGGAAATTGTGCACATCAATCCAGTTGTCGTGGCGTTGTTTGTTCAGGAATTGTACCATGTTTTCAATGAGCTGATAATCAGCTTCATCCATGATACCGGCTACGGAAGTGCGCACCAATTTGAAGCCAGTGTATAAAATAATGCCGCCAAAAAGAATTGCTGTGGCGTTGTCAAGCCAGGTAATGTTGATAAAATAAATCAGCCCAAGCCCTGCGAGCAGTCCTGCTGAAGAGTAAGCGTCTGACTTCAGGTGCTTGCCATCGGCGATCAGGATGAGTGAATTTGCCTTTTTGCCTTGTTGTTCCAGAAAATGCCCGAGGAAAAAGTTAATCACGCCGGAACAGCCGACCAGCAGGATACCGATATCTAATTGCCCGATTGTTTGGGGATAAATCAGGTTGTAAATGCCTTTAGTAATAATGGAAATGCCCGCCAGGAAGATCAGCCCGCCTTCAAAACCTGCCGAAAGGAATTCTATTTTACCATGACCATAAGGGTGGTTTTCGTCGCGGGGTTTCATTGCCAGCACCAGGCTGTACCATGCGAAAATGCCCGCCACTACGTTGATGATACTTTCCAGCGCATCGGTGAGAATGGCATTGGAGTTGGTGAGCCACCAGGCAAAAAATTTGGCGCCCATAAGAGCCACACCAATCACAATCGCCATGATCTGAAACCGAATGTTTTTTTGCTGGCTGGCAGGCTGTGTCGGGGGCATTTTTATCTGATACTTTTGGTAATGTAATAATGCAGTGGCATTATGAATAAATAGGGGTCGGTAATTCTGTCAATAACATTAATTCGTTTCGGCTTTCTTTTCTTCGGGGTATTCAATACGAGCGTGGTGAACCGATTTCATTAGTTTTTTGAATTCTTTTTTACAAACCTCCAATTCCCGAAAGGTCAGCTTGGCATCTTCCATTTGACCGCTGGATACCTTGCCGGTGATGATTTTATCAATCATTTCGTTGATTTGCGCTTCAGTTGGGTTTTTCAGGCTTTTGCAGGCTGCTTCTATGCTGTCCGCCATCATTAGAATGGCCTCTTCCCGGCTGCGGGGCTTAGGACCCGGATAGCGAAAGTCCGTTTCATCTATTTCGGTATCTGGATTTTCATTTACAAAATTTCGATAGAAATACTCCACACGGGTAGTACCGTGATGGGTTCGAATAAAATCTATAACAATATTGGGCAGCCGATTTTTCTTTGCCATAGCCACGCCTTCAGTCACATGCTCGATGATGATTTTTGCACTGTCGAATGGCGTTTTTCCTTCGTGCGGATTATTAACATTCTGATTCTCAACGAAGAAACTCGGATTTTTTGCTTTCCCGATGTCGTGGTATAAAGCACCGACTTTGACCAGCAGCGGATCGGCATCTATCTTGCGGGCGGCAGCTTCCGACAAGTTGGCTACCTGGAGCGAATGTTGCAGTGTGCCCGGCGCTTTGATGCTCAGTTCGCGCAGCAGCGGGTGGTTCATATCGGTCAGTTCCATCAGCGTGATGTGTGAAGTGAAGCCGAAAAGCCTTTCCAGCAATGGAATCAGCGGATACGCCAGCATAGTCAAGAATGCGTTGATAAAAATGGCGGTAAAGACCGACCAGTCAATTTGCTGAAAACTGCCTTCCTGAATGAGCGACAAGCCCAGAAACGCTAGGGCGTAGGTGAGAAAAATGTACAACATGGACGAAAAAAAACGCGACCAGTTGCGGGTATCAATATCACTTAATAACACTACGATTCCGGCAAGAATTTGCAGCAGTGTAAATTCATATCCAAGCGATGATAAAAAGCTGGCGATCAATACAACTGTTATATGCGAGAAAATTGCCAATTGATTGTTGTAAAACGTTCGAATGACGATCGGTACGATGCAGAATGGGATCATGTAAGCGCTCAGGGCGGTAGTGTTTTCTACTACAAATACCAGATAGCTGTAAATAACCAGCCAAAGCAAAATAAAAAACAACTCTTTGTGCTTGCGGAACACTTTGTTGGCAAACATCGAAAGATAAATCGAAAAAATGCCGACAATCAGTGCAGTGAGCAAAAAATAGCCGGCGAATATGATCCAGTAAGACCGGCGTGTGCTGACGTCCTGTTCGTATTGTTCTTTCAGGGAAACGAGTTTCTGGTAGATGTCATCCGTAACCACATTACCACGAGAGACGATCGTTTCGCCCTGCAGCACCATCCCGCGAGTGGTGGACATTTGAGCCAGCGCTTCCGCAAGGAATTTGGAAGTTACATCTGCATTATAAAAAACATTCGGCAGGATTGCATCTTCCAGCAGCGGATAAAGAAAGTCTGGCTCCTGCAATTGGCTGTAAGGGAGAGAATCGGTGAGTAAGGATTTTGCCGACTTGACAGACAAGAAATATTCCAGGGTTTGGGGCTGGGCGGCATTGCCTTTCAACAAATTGACTACAAAATTCTTGCCTTTTGACTGATGCGCCGGGGAAAGCTCAATGATGCCCTGGTCGTAAATTCGATCCAGAAAGCGGGCGCCATAATTCAAATAGCGATCTGGGTGAATTTTCACGTCCCGAAACTGCTCATCGTTTTTTGTGGCTTCGAGTTGTTGGCTGAAAGCTGCCGCAAACAGCTTTTTCTGTTCTTTGGCAATGTCCAGATTCATTTCGTAGTAAGGCGTAAATTCGCTTTTGAGCTGTTCGGTGGTCGAATCAATTTCCGCCTGTGTTTTTTTGATCGCAAAATCGAAAGGCGCTGCCACATCGTCGTACCGCCATGTCTGCCCGCGTTCAAACTGGTATTTGAATTGCAGATTGTTTGGAAACAAAAAGCTGATAAAAGCAACGACTCCCAGAATCAGTAGATACCGGCTGAGATTAGGCAACTGCGCAGTGAAGTCCTTCCATTTGCTCATAGTTTACAAATATACAAATAACCGACAATCTTGTTGCAAATGGCGCAACGGTTTTGCTATATCGGAATGTTGAACAAAAAATGAAGCGATGGCATTTCCTTAGCCTCTCGGTTTCCAGATAATTTCTTCCACCTGCAAATCCTGCGCCAGATTGCGCCCTAAGACGAATAAATAATCCGACAAACGATTGAGATAGCGAATGATGATTGTGTCCACGGCTTCGTTTTGTGCCAAGGCTACAACATGCCGTTCGGCGCGACGACAAACGCAGCGGGCGATATGGCTATAAGAAACCGTAGGGTGACCGCCGGGAAGAATGAAATTTTTTAATGGCGGAAGCGTTTCGTTCATTGCATCTATTGCCTGCTCGAGCTTTTCGATGTCGCTGTCCAGAATGTCTGGTGTGATCATATCTTTATCGGGATCGCTGGCAAGGTTGGAACCCAGCGTGAATAGCCGGTCCTGAATGGCTTTTAGTAATTCGCGCGGTTCCTGCGCTTCGGTATTGTCGCGTAGCAGCCCGATCCACGAATTCAATTCATCCACTGTGCCGTAAGCTTCGATGCGCAAATGGTTTTTAGGCAAGCGTTTGCCACCAAACAGGGATGTTTCACCCCGATCGCCGGTTTTGGTATAAATTTTTGTAGCCATGCTTCGATTTTCAAATTTTGAATTTTGCTTTACGAAAGTAACAATTCAGAACAGGAAATGGCCGGAATGCAGTGGAATGAAATTGGAAAAAATTTGTGGGCACATTAATAAAAAAAGCCTCCCAAAAGAGGCTGCGAACAAATGAAAAAGATAAATATCTTGTTTAAAAATTAGCTCAACACTTGCTCTCTCGTTGTGTCGCTTTCTACCAGGCCATCGCGCAGGCGCACCACGCGGTGGGCATAGGCGGCAATGTCGGCTTCGTGCGTCACCAGAATGATAGTATTGCCTTGTTTGTGCAATTCTTCAAAAATACCCATAATCTCGAGCGAAGTTTTCGAATCAAGGTTCCCGGTTGGTTCGTCTGCCAGAATAATCGAAGGATTGTTGACCAGCGCTCTGGCAATTGCTACTCGCTGGCGCTGACCACCGGAAAGCTCGTTGGGCTTGTGGTCCATACGATCGCTTAGCCCTACTGCTTCGAGCACTTCGCGCGCGCGTTCGAGGCGTTTTGATTTGCCAACACCGCCGTACACCAGCGGCAGAGCCACATTTTCCAAAGCTGAAAGGCGCGGCAGCAGGTTGAACGTTTGGAAAACGAAGCCAATTTCCTTGTTGCGCACTTCCGCCAGTTCGCTGTCAGTCATAGTGCTTACGTTGGTGCCATTGAGATAATACTCCCCGCTTGTCGGCGTATCTAAGCAACCAAGCAGGTTCATCAAGGTAGATTTTCCGGAACCAGACGGTCCCATCAGGGCAACGTACTCGTTTTTGAAAATATCCAGCGTTACCGATTGCAGGGCGTTTACCTGGGTTGTGCCCATAATGTATGTTTTCTTTAAGTCTTTTACTGCAAGAATTGGCTCCATTTGAAAATTATTGATGGTCAATTTTTTATTTCAAATCAATTACTTTTGGCACCCGAAAATAAACGCTATCCTGTTTAGGAGCATTGCGCAAGGCGTCTTCACGGCTCACCTGCTGAGTGATTTCATCTTCACGCAGCAGATTCGCTTGTTCATTCAAATAAATGAGCGGTGGCACCTGTTGGGTGTCCAGTTCATTCATTTTTTCAACCATGGTCAGAATGTTGTTTAAATCCTTCAACAGTCGAGTTCTTTCTTCGGCTGATAACTCCAGTCGTGCCAGATGTTCGAGTTTCGAAATTAATTGTTCGTCTATAGTCATAGCAAATATTTAGATAGGTGACCCGATTTTATCGGCGAAAGATATTTTTTGTGAAAAATCATAGCCTCAGGCTGTGCTCCTGAGGCTATAAATTTCCAATCAAAATTGTAAAAATTTATCAACAATCAAGGATTTGCTTCCTCATGATTGACAAAATGTAACTTATTCAGCTTCTCCAGATATTGATCCCGGATGTCCGAAAATCTTGGCATTTCAGATTTTGGCAATGGCTCCGGATTTGGAAAGTTGAGCTTGAGATGATTCACTTGCTTGCCGTTTTTCCAAAAGCGGAAGCACACGTGTGGTCCGGTCGCTAAGCCTGTGGCGCCCACGTATCCGATCACTTGCCCCTGGCTGACATGCACGCCCGGACGAATTCCCTTGGCAAATTTCTGCATGTGCAGGTATTGCGTTTCATAGACCTTATCGTGCTTGATTTTTACAAAATTGCCATTTCCGTTGGTATAGGATGCCGCTGTCACCACTCCGTCGCCAACTGCTACAATTGGCGTTCCGTAAGGCGCTGCGTAATCTGTGCCGTAGTGTGGCCGCACCCGCTTTAAAATAGGGTGGAAGCGATTAAGGTTGTAATATGAAGAGATTCGCATCTGCGAATATTTTAACGGCGCTTTCAGGAAAGCGCTTTTCATAGGACGACCTTCCCTGTCGTAATAGCCTTTTATCTTGCCGTCTTCGCTTTCATAGTAAATAGCGTAAAATTCTTTTTGTGCGTTTTTGTAAGTGGCAGCATACACCTTGCCGATACCGGCATCCCGCCCTTCTACGAAGTGCTGGTCGTACACCAGCTTGAACTGATCGCCTTTTTGCAGGTGATGAAAATCTACCGCCCACTGAAGTGCGTCTTCCATCTTATCTGCCAGTTCAAAACTCATGCCCGCGTCGGTCATTGCTTGCCACAGCGAAGATTCGATCTCGCCTGCTGCTGCTTTTACCTCAGTGGTAGTTGGGCGTCTGATGCGTTCTACCTTTAATTCATCTTTCAAATGGAAGATGATATATTCGTAAATGTTGGGTTCATAGACTAAATAATCCGCCCGCTCCGTACTGTCTTTTGTAAAGATAGTATAGGAATTTCCTACCCGAAACTCGCTGACTTTGAAAAGATTACTGGAATTTGCGACGATCTTTTCGATGGACGGATAGTCCACTTTTTGCGCCAAAAGCAGGTCTGCCAGGAATTGTCCGGATTGAATCTTGCCTTCAAAAACCTGGAAGGTGTCAATGGCAAAGCCATATTTTATGGTAGGGATTTTAACCGGAAATGCCCCTAACGGCGGGGCGATCTCGTTGTTGGCGTTGGTCAAAGAAGCGCGAAGCGTTTGCGAAGCGTCGGCGTTCCAGTAAAGGAACGCGCCGAAAGCGATTGCCGATAATCCGATGAAGCCTGCTTTAACAATTTTGGTACGTACAAGTCTTTCGATTTGCTTCCTGAGTTGGTTAAACGGTTCTGTCAAATCCACTGTTTTCCTGATTTGAATTAACAATCAATGCTGAAAACACCAAGAATCGCATAGTTACTTACTGGTGTGCATCATTATAAAAAAAGCCATGTTTCAGCATTACATACCTCTCGTCACGGGATTATTTCAGGTGTGTAGCGACTCTCACATTTGCAAATATAGAATTCGGATTGAAAGTAGCCTAAAGAATTTTGTTAAAATTCGACGAAAGCCATGAGTGCCTTCTGAATGGCATCCAATGAACCTATGTTTTGCCCTGATCAATGCTAATTAATTACAACTTCATCCACTGTTGCTTCAATCACCGCCTCAATAGAATTGGGCAATTCCGACAACAAGTCATATCCGGTTGCTGCCTCGATTTCATTGATCGAAACGCGGTAATTGCTCCAATGCATCGTGCCCAGGCTGTTTTTGTTTTCCACGTCGATGGCGATGATGCGGGTATTTTCATCAATGCGTTCCAGATCATCTTCTCCATCAGGCAGTACAACAATTACTTTCCATAGGTTTCGGGGAACGGTGATTTTGCCACTCGCCAGTTTCTCGCGGTATCCTTTGTTGCCGGTACCGCCGATGCCGTAATTGCCGGAAATGATGTACAATTCATTGCCTTCATACACCAGGTTCCGGCAATATTCTTCCAGTTGGCGCCACATTTCCTGGTTATGCACCGGCGCCTGAGGGAAAATATTAATCATAAAAAAAGTGGCGCTGTTGTCAATATCCGTTAGCGTTCTATCGGCGGAGGGACAGGAATGCCCACGGTCGAAGCCGTTGCCGGCAAAATCATAATCGGTAGGTGTTACGCGATACCAACCCTCCGGCAGGTCATTGTAAACTCGGAAATCGTCCTGGCGGTCGGCATTGCCAAGCCAATCTTCATTAAGATGCCAGCTTACCCAGTTGGGAATGCCTTTGCTGCGGTTATAGGAAAGGGCGTATTGAGGCAAAATAATCAAGTAATTATTTTCATTAGAAATATCTGGTTTGGCGGCGCTTGGGTTACCCAGCATGATATTGAGCTCTTCGCGCTCAACGTCGGGCACGAAGCTATTTCGGGATGAATCGCAGGAAATAAAAGCAATGGAGATCAGCGCAGCACTTAACAATATTCTTGTGTTCATGAGTTTAGGTATTTTTGGCAAAAATAGAGAGATTTTGCAAACTTGTATGTCAGATAAAAAACATTCGTATTGGTCAAAAATCAGATATTGGGTATGCGGAGCTTTGCAAAAGCAATAAATGCATTAACCCAATTGAAGAACAGTTTAAATTTTTAATTTTTTCTCAAAAACCTGAACAACAAGCTATTGTCCTTTCAATCGCTATGATGGGAAAGATGGCGCAATGGAATAATGGCGTAATGGAAGACGGAAAAGAGATACTAAAATTTAATGATTATCCAATCCTCCATCATTCCGGGATTCCTGTTTTTCGCAAGGACGCTGTGGCGATCGGGCAATGTTCTTGCCAAAAAGCATTGGAATTTTGAACATGCTCTAAAATCCTTACCTTTGCAGCCAAAATCGCTGCCATGTCCGATCAATATAAGTATAATCTCCGGGGCGTCTCCGCTACCAAAGACGAGGTACACGCTGCTGTTCAATATCTCGATAAAGGCTTGTTTACCAACGCCTTCTGTAAAATTTTGCCTGATATTGTCGCCGGTGACGATGCTTTTTGCAACATCATGCACGCCGATACCGCCGGCACTAAAACAAGCCTGGCTTTTCTCTACTGGCGCGAAACAGGCGACTTGAGCGTCTGGGCTGGTATTGCTCAGGATGCTATTGTGATGAATCTCGATGACATGGCTTGTGTGGGCTGTGTGGATAATATCGTTTTGTCTTCGACTATCGGGCGCAATAAAAACCTGATTCCCGGTGAAGTGATTAGCACGATCATCAACGCTACCACCGGTTTTTTGGATACTATGCGCGGCTTTGGTGTCAACGTTACGCTTGCCGGAGGCGAAACCGCTGATGTCGGCGATATCGTACGCACCATAGACGTGGGTTATACTGCCTTTGCGCGTATGCGGCGTTCGGATGTGCTCGAAAACCATATTCAACCCGGTGATGCGATTGTTGGTTTGGCTTCTTTTGGGCAGGCTTCCTATGAAAATTATTACAACGGCGGTATGGGCAGCAACGGGTTGACTTCGGCGCGCCACGATGTTTTTGCCAAAATGTATGCGGAAAAATATCCCGATAGTTTCGACCCCAACTTGCCAAAAGATGTGATTTACACTGGTTCCCGTCAACTTACCGAGCAAATGATAGTCGGCGGAAATCCTATTGAAATTGGTAAATTAGTGCTCTCGCCCACACGTACTTATCTGCCGGTGATCAAACGCCTGTTTGAGGAACTGCGAGCTGAAATGAATGGTATCATCCACTGTACCGGAGGCGGACAAACCAAAGTGCAGAAATTTGTTCAAAATGTGCGGGTTGTCAAGAATAATCTTTTTCCGGTTCCGGCATTGTTTGAATTAATTCAGCAGGAATCTGAAACCGAATGGCGGGAAATGTATCAGGTCTTCAACATGGGGCACCGGCTGGAGGTTTATTTGCCGGAAGCAATGGCGCAGAGAGTAATCGAAATTGCCCATGAATTCGGCATTGCCGCACAAATTGTCGGCTTTGTGGAACAAGCGGACAAGGCATCTGTTAAGATCGAAAGTCCTTTTGGGACTTTTGAATACTAACGGTATTCACTCATCAGCAACCCAGCACATTACATATGACCAGGAAGCGAAAAGCCACTGAAATTGCGGCAATACTTGATCAATTTTATCCTGAAACACCAATTCCGCTGAATCACAAAGACCCCTACACCTTGCTTGTGGCAGTCGTCCTGTCAGCGCAATGCACCGACGAGCGGGTAAACCAGATCACGCCCTTCCTTTTTGCGCGCGCCGATGATCCGTTTGATATGGCGAAATTGGATGTAGAGGAAATTCAGGAAATTATCAAACCTTGCGGGCTTTCCCCAAGCAAATCCAGGGCGATCAAAGGGTTATCCGAAATTCTTGTCGAAAAATACCAGGGCGTAGTACCGCAAACCTTCGCCGCGTTGGAAGCGTTGCCTGGCGTGGGTCACAAAACTGCTTCTGTGGTGATGAGCCAGGCATTTGGTCATCCGGCGTTTCCGGTAGATACGCATATCCACCGGCTGGCTTGGCGCTGGGGGCTCAGCACCGGCAAGAACGTGGAAAAAACGGAATCCGATCTGAAAAAGGTTTTTCCCAAAGAAAGCTGGAATAAATTGCACCTGCAAATCATTTTCTTCGGGCGACAGTACTGTCCTGCGCGTGGGCACAACCCTTATGAGTGCCCGATTTGCAGCAAATATGGCAGAAAAGAAATGTTCCGGGAGTATGATCAATTTTTGAAAATCAAAAAGGATCATAAAAATGGCAAAACAGGAGTAACCGAATAGAAACCTGTGCTGTTACTCCTGCCTGCAACCATTGCCTTTGGCCCTTATTCTTTGCTACCGCCGCCAATTTTAAACTTCATGCCAAAGCCAATCTGAAACAGCGTATCATCGAAGCCGGTATTGGAGTTACTCAAGCCGTAGTATGCAATGTCCACCCCAAATTTTGCCTTCCCGCCGGTGAGAAAACCAGCATTGGCGCCGAAGTAATTCAGCAAACCGGAAGATTCACTAAACGTAGTACCCCACTGCCCAATGTAGCGCGGCGAGATGTACAAATCAAGATTTTCCTGAGGATGGTAGGAGGCATAAAGCGGGATTTGAAAATTGAACAACCCCCCGGAGGTGCTCACAAAACCGAACATGCCCAGCCCGAACCCCGCTGACATAGCAAAGGGAGATTGCTGATTACCAACCAGTTGCACTTTTGCGTCGGCAAAAATGTTCAAGTTGGTATTCGCCCGAATGCCAAAGTCCACCTTATCCGACACACCGTAGCGTCCGCCAATTTCAATATTGGGCGCAAAAATGCTAAAGTTTTCATCCACATTCAGAGAATCAGATTCTTCATCCAATTCATTAAAATCGGGTGTGCGCGTACCATTGATAGAAAACATGATTTCACCGCTTTCCGCACCAACGGTGCGCCCGGTCTGAAAACCACTAACAGAGGCACATCCCGCCAGCACTGTCAGTCCGCTGGCAAAAAATACCCATTGAAAAATATTTTTGTTTTTCATTTGTTGAGTTTTTTA
>CAZQTF010000069.1:0-16841 GCA_964596135.1 uncultured Saprospiraceae bacterium
GTCGTCCCAGTACTGTTTCCATTTTTTCTCAATGTCGCGGGGATTGTATTCCATAGTATTCCTGATGCTTTTGGAAAAGATGTATAAATAATTAGTAAATTTCGTGACAAAAAAGTTCCTTCCGGGTTAGGAAAATGCTTTTTTGAATTAAGTTGCGAAATTAGACAAAAACCAGGAAAAAGAAATGTCTTGTTGTTGGAATCGTCCAAAAAGCTAAATCCGATGTTCCGTAAAGGCATAAATTATTATTGAACAGTAAATTACAATCGTATGAAAAAGGTCATTTATGCTGTGTTGTATCTTGCTTTTTTCATCAATGGCTTCGCACAGACCCCGGCCGGCATTGATCCTGAGCAAAACCTACGCACGTTGGGCAATTTATCGCCGTATAGCGCCGGTGCCGTTGGTTTCGACAATCGCTACGAAGGCATCCAGGGCAGCCCCTATCTTTTTGACGACTGGACGATGGGCAGCATCAAATTTGTAAAACAGGATACATTTAGTATGCCGGTAAAAATGAATGTAGATCTGATCACCCAGACCGTTGTAGTTAAGCTGCGCGACGGCTCGGTAGGAGAAATCACGGCATCTTACGTGCAGGCGCTCAAGATCGCCGATGTCCATCTGAAAACTTCCCGCGAATTTCTGGTTGCCCGCGAAGGCGAAATCGAAGGTATCAAGAGCGTACGCCTGAAATTCTATGAAGTTTTACACAAAGGTTCATTCAATTTATTGAAATCCAATCAAAAACAATTTAAAAAAGCCGATTATACTGGTGCTTATTCCACCGACCGGCGGTACGATGAATTTGTCACAGAGGTGAAATACTGGCTGCAGCCACCGGGCAAACCGTATGAAAAGGTGAATCTCAGGCGGAAAGATATTGAAAAAGTCTTGTCAGGATATGAAAATCAGGTGGCTGAAATTATCAAAAAGCAAAAACTCAATCTGAATGCAGAGGAAGATATTGTCCACCTGTTGGAATTTTTGGAACAAAATGGACGTTAGAACCAAGATGAGTAACTTATTTTGCTATCGCATTTATTAACAACCCAATCCGACATCATGAAGTACTTAATCAGGCTTGCTATTCTTCTGCTCATTGGCATCTTAGTGTACAATTATTTTTTTGGCACTCAGGAAGAAAAAGAAACCTCCCAAAAAATTTTTGGTGAAGTGCGCGACCTAGGCAGAGCCACCTGGGATCTGCTGAAAAGAGAAAAACAGAAATTTGACGAAGGAAAATATAACGAAGCAGTAGATAAAGTGGGCGGACTGATCGAAAAACTGCGCGGTACGGCAAATACTATCGAAAATAACAAAGACCTGCTCGCCCGCCTCGATGAACTGGAACGCAAACGCCAGGAACTGCAACGCGAGATCAGTACGCCGCCTGCCTATGGCACCACGGAAGCTGAACACCGCAAAGAACTCAAGCGCGAATCGGACCAGCTCATGCGCGAAATTGAAGATTTGATGAGGGAAATGGAGCAACGGTAAGGCTAAATGCTAAATGTTGGTGTGGCTATCTGATAACAAATGCGCGGATAACATTTTTCAAACCCAACTTTAGTTATAACTTTGCCTTTCGTACCAAAGCTGCAGAGGCTATATCATGTCTGTACCACCAAAAAAAAGAACCGATCGGCGCAAACCTAATTACGTTTATTCTATCGTAAGCGTAGCGCTGGTGTTGTTTTTGATTGGCTTTTTTGGATTGGTGATGCTCCATGCCCAGAAGCTGATCAAAAACTTTAAAGAAAACATCTCGGTGATCGTGGAGCTGAAGGATACCGTTACTACGACTCAGATTGATAGCCTTGGAGTATATTTGAACGGTAGCGATTTTGTAAAAGAGTCATCCTTAGAATTTATAAGTCGGGAAGAAGCCGCCAGGTTGATGCAGGAGGATTTTGGCGATGATTTTTTGAAATTGGGATTGCCCAACCCGTTCTTTGATGTTTATTCTTTTAATGTAAAAGCTGCTTATTTACAAGCCGATAGCTTAACGCAAATACGCACCGATATCAAAGCGCAATACCCTTTTGTCAACGACGTTTTTTATCAAGAGAGCGTAGTGGATACAATCGTTGGCAATATGCGGCGAATTGGTTATTTTGCTTTATTGATAGGGGTTTTTCTGATTTTTGTGGCAGCTGCTCTGATTTATAATACGATTCGATTAGCTTTGTATGCTAATCGTTTTTTGATCAAAAACATGGAACTTGTCGGCGCCTCGTGGGAATTTATCAGCCGTCCTTATTTGATCCGAAGTTTTTTCCACGGGCTAATGAGTGGTGCACTGGCAGTAGGTGGCTTAATATTGTTGCTGCTGGGAGCGCGTACCCAATTGCCCGACTTGCAGGTTCTGCAGGATTTGACGAGCTTTGCGACGCTTTTTGCCGGTTTGATCGTACTGGGCATTCTGATCAACACTGCAAGCACTTATTTCGTAGTAAAAAAATACCTGCAAATGCGGGTAGATGACTTGTACTGAATAAATTAAATGCTATAAAAATTTCAAATACAAAAAATGAGTAAACCCAAAAAGAAAGTGGTCGTGACAACCACACCGGAAAAAGAAAAAACAAGCAGACCAACGCCAACAGCATCGCGTACACGCCAGACGCAGCCTGCCCTAAAAGCAGAACTACTATTTCACCGCCAGAACTATATCTGGATGGGCATTGGTGCAGGCTTGATCGCGCTTGGTTTGGTACTCATGTCAGGCGGTCATATGCCCAGTCCGGACGTATGGGAACCAGAGCGTATTTATAGTTTCCGTCGTACCGTGTTAGCGCCAATTGTGATTTTGGTAGGACTCGGAGTAGAAATTTACGCTATCTTCAAAAAATAATAATAAAACTGAAATCTGGAACCTTGTTTTCCAATTTCCAATTTTCGATATGGGAGAAACACTACAAGCCATTATCCTGGGCGTCATACAAGGTCTGACCGAATTCCTGCCGATCAGCAGCGATGGGCATTTGATGCTCGGCAAAGCATTGCTGGATTTAAAAGACGAAGAGAACCCCCTGATTTTTGAAGCGGTGATCCACGCGGCTACTACCTTAAGTATCATTGTTGTTTTTTGGCGCGATATTGTAGAAATCGTACGCGATCTGTTCAGATTTCAATGGAATGAAAACACTCGTTTTTCTTTGCTAATCCTTGTTTCTATGATACCCGCCGGGATTGCCGGGATTGTATTGAAAGATCAAATCAATCAACTGCACGTTTATAATACGCCAAATCTCATTTTAACGGGCTTTATGCTCGCGCTTACCGGTGTGTTGCTATGGTTGAGCAGCCGCTTGCGTACAGACAATCGCCCGCTCAACGGCTGGAAGGCTTTCGTTGTTGGTATTTTTCAGGCAGCAGCTATGCTTCCGGGCTTGTCTCGCTCCGGCTCAACAGTATCTTCTTCTTTGGTTTTGGGTGTGGATCGTACACAAGCAACGCGTTTTTCTTTTCTCATGGTAGTACCCGTAATTATCGGCGGAACGGCTATACAGTTGAAGGATTATTTTGAACAAGCACCTGCTGCGCAGCAAAATGGCATGGGTGCAAGCGCAATGATTGCCGGTTTTATCGCGGCATTCATCGTTGGTTTATTTTCGTGCCGTTGGATGATCGCACTCATTCGCAATAGTAAATTGGATTATTTTGCTGTTTATTGCCTGATTGTGGGCACTATTACGATTGCAGTTGGTTTGTTTCAGTAAATAGAATAATGGAAAATTTTCGATACTTTTCGTAAATTGCATAAACGTTATAGTGAGTTATAGCTGTGCAAATGGCATTGTTTAACAAAGGATAGTTTTAGATGAGCAAGGACGATCACCCTCGACCGAGGTACAATTTTATAGGTGGCGCGACACTCTTAGTAAATAAACCGAAAGGTTGGACCTCATTTGATGTGGTGAATAAAATTCGCTACAAGCTAAAAGATGAACTAAAAGTCAAAAAAATAAAAGTCGGGCATGCCGGTACGCTCGACCCGATGGCAACCGGTCTGCTCATCATTTGTACCGGAAAAGCCACAAAACATCTTGCTGATTTTCAAAACCTGCCTAAAGAATACACCGGCACAATGACCCTGGGCGCTACCACGCCGTCTTACGATGCAGAAACGGAGCCGGATCAGGAGTTTCCCTATCAACACATCACGCCGGAAATGCTGGAGCAAGCGCGCCAACAGTTTTTGGGGCAAATCGAGCAGATTCCGCCGATGTTTTCTGCCATCAAAGTAGATGGGCAACCTTTGTACAAAAAAGCCCGCAAAGGTGAAACGATCAAGATCGAGCCGCGACCGGTGCATATCTATGAATTTGAATTCATCAGAATAGCCTTACCGAAAATTGACTTTCGCGTGGTCTGTAGTAAGGGTACATATATTCGTTCTTTAGCATATGATTTCGGACAAGCCTTGGATAGCGGGGCTTATCTTTCTGCTTTATGCCGTACCAAAGTTGGCCATTTCCAGCTCGAAGATGCCTGGAATGTAGAGGATTTGGTGGATTACATCGAAGCTTACGCCGGTGCAGTAGGCAGCGAGGGTTAATTCGCAAAACGAACGATCACCTCCACGCGCTGTTCTTTCAACAAAGGCAAATTGCGAAGATTTTTTAGATTTTTCAGTGCATTCTTGATTCTCGGTTCTGTTTGCGCATCCCCTACAGGTAATTCTTTGATCTTCAACCTGTCAGAAGCCACATATTCTCGAAGCTCTCCATTGTTGTAGGAAATAATTGAATTTTTCACCGCACCAATCCTTCTGATGGAAAGCAATTGATTGAATACCGAAGTAGAGTTGGTACTAGCATGACCAATCAAAGTAATCTCCACTTGCCCGTTAGAATTTTTTAGATAACTCGCCATCATCTCCAGGATTTCATTGAAGCGGTAATAATTCGCCTGAACTTCATTAGAAAAGAATTTATCCACCGTTTCATCATCAGGAGCTTGATTTTGTTGTATTTGAGTTTCTGAATCGTATTCTTTCTTTCTACTAAAAAGCTCAGCAAACAAGGTGCTATAGGTCACAGTCGTAGTGGCATTGCGATCTTCTGAGGGTTCTCCGGCGTCAAAATACAACTCAATTGTTTCAATATTCTCACTGATTTTCACTTGCTCCACAGACTTCTGCTTGATGTACGCTTCCTCCGGCGGACAACTCCGAATACAACGACCGTCTTTATTGATAATGAATTTGAATCGTTGCCCTTCCAATAATTGAATTACTTCCGCTTCGCCTTTGCTAAAATCGCTGGCACCTTCATAAATAAAAGAAATAGCAATATTTCCGTTTCGATCTAAATAGCCATAGCGCTCTTTGGCTGCCAAAATGCGTCCGTCTCTCAAAAAGCCCAGCACGCGGTACTCCACTGGAATGACTTCTTCGCCGCGATCGTTCAAATATCCCATGCGCAGGTCGAGCTTGCTGACGATCTGCACGCGATACAAACCGCTGGCAGGGTCGAGTTCGATATTGTTGTAACGCGCCGGCAAAATCTGCTTGCCGGAAGAAGTCTGTAGCCCCTTCAGTCCATTTTTGGCGGTAAAAATTTCAATGGTTTCCGGTTTTGTCTGCAGTTTTTCCAGTTTCACCGGCTGGATCGGATCGCGCAGGCGCAGATTTTCAGTGCGGTCAGCATATCCTTCGGCAGCAAAATCAATCGGAATAAGGCTATCGCTCATTTCCGCCGGCAAGGTCAACTCGTAGTAGCCATCGCGGCCGGTTTGCGCCACGATATTCCCATTCAAAGCTTTGATACTAACATTAGCAATCGGGCGATCGGTATCAGCATCGGTCACTTGTCCCCGGAAGGTTTCCTCGGCAGGAGCTGTAGTTGGCGCTTCCACGCAGATTTTTTGCATTGCCAGCACAAAATCGTAACCGACTCCTTTGGTTACGTTGGTAAATAAAGCGCTGCCCCGCCGGAAATTTTCGCAGCCGGCGCCCGCCAGCGAATCTGAGATGCGGTTCCACTCCTGATACTTCAGCAGTTGAATCTGTTGTAAGCTAATATTTTCCTGCTGCTGCGGCAGCGTTTGTTCCTGATCCAATTCTAAGCGAATAGAATCCTGGAAGCGTTGCCATTCATTGTAAAATCCGACGCCGGCATTGTAATAATACACCGCCAGATTGCGCAAAAACGGCACCGTATCTACGCTTACCGGGCGCGTTGCTTCGGTAATGGGCGTTTCCGGGGAAGTGCCGGGTATTGTTTCCATCATACCGGTGGTGTAATGATTCTGGCGCGCGTAGTTGAGCAAACTATCAGCGGTGGCAAGGTTTTGTTTAGCAATT
Organism: uncultured Saprospiraceae bacterium; assembly: GCA_964596135.1. Classification (GTDB taxonomy): domain Bacteria; phylum Bacteroidota; class Bacteroidia; order Chitinophagales; family Saprospiraceae; genus JADJNW01. The sequence goes on from CAZQTF010000069.1 coordinate 6,314, forward strand.
GCTTCCCGAATCTGATATTCGTAATACAGCAGATAATCAGCCACTTGCGTCAGGCAAAGTTCTTTATCCTGATACAAAATCCGCTCGCCTTGGCACAATTCGTATTTTGGATTATAAAACAACACCACCATCGTGAGCAGCACCCAAACCGGCATCGCCCACACCCATTGTTTCAATCCAAGAAAGGCATCGCCATTATGGAAAATGCGCTTTTTCCAACTGGCGGGTGCTTCAAAGTCGAGGCGGCTGCGTTCGCGGTTGAGGTATTTGAAAACCACCGTATCCAGCGTATGCCCGGCCGCATAGTAGCGACTCAATTCTTCTTCCAGTTCGCGGCGGCGAATACGATTTTGGGTAAACCGCCATTCATTACCCAGGCTATTGATGCGGTATTCATCGTAGGCAACCGAATCTTCGCCCGGTTTGGGTGCATGTTCGAACAACCCGTGCAATCGCTCACGAATGCGCTGCTCTAATCCTTGCGCGGCAAGGTAATCCAGCAATTCTTCGCGGGCAGCATCCGGGATTTTACCTTCGACAAACCAAGGTAATTGCGTGATTTTCAACAAGTTTTCCAGCGTCAGCAAGGAATTGCCATCCGAAGAAAACTCACGCCCCAGAAACAGCGTAATATCCCATTGCAATTGCGGATATACGGCGCATGCAGCAATCCACTGTACCATGCGCTCGTCGTAATGCTTGCGCAAAGTGGAAACAATATCACCTTCCACTTCAATTGGGCGCCACTGCACATCTTCCAGCCCGGAGATCAACTCGTCCGGTCGGCGCGGTTCCAGGCTGCTGAATTCTTCCAGCGTAGCCGACATGCTTTCGATCGAAGCCGGCATCAGGTAAAAATACTCCGACAAATAAGCTTCGCGCCGATCCCAGGTAGAGATTGGCTTAGGGGTAAACAACGCTCGTTCGCGCCAATTGGTGAAGACACCCGCCCATTTAGACAACTTTCCGGAGCCTGGACTCAGCAGTTCGTACCCGTTGCCGATGATCAGCAGGCGCGCATCGCCAAACCGGTGTTGCAACTCCTTGATATTAAGTCCATTGGGGTATCTTCGATTAAAACAAAGTCTTGGGTCGCCATGGTAAAAAAATCGGACTACGTTGACCTCATTCAGTTTAAAAACCTGGTACAGTTTGTCGAATAGCTGAGCACGGTGATCATTCAAACCATGCTGGTCAATCAGCAGGAGGTACTCCGGCGGACTGGTTTGCCGTTTGAACTGAAAAGCCACCCGGCCAGCGCTACGCACAGTCGCCTCCACGGTTTTGCCAACGTCTAATTTGTAGGCATCGTCGAGGCGGCGGCGGCGCAGCTGGTTCAACACGATACGGGCATTATCGCCAAAAAGCAATTCTTCCGCCTGCTCTGACTGAACATTCCAGACGTACGGGGGCTTGTCCCGTTGTTCTAACTGCGCCACCAAGCGACGGCGTTTCCGCTCACGCCATTGGGCAATAGACCACAAAATAGCGCCAAATAAGGCAACAATCAGCAACTTGAGCCACCAGGCATTTTTTTGATAAAACTCGGCTTTTGCTTGTTGGTCGGGATCAATCTGTAGTTCAGCAATATCTCTAGGAAAGGGTATCGGTAGGGTATCCAGCGTGGCAACTGCAGCCTCCTTTTCATCCGCCTGCGGTTCGGTCATCGTCGGAGGGTCATACTGAATAACAAAATAGGTGGTATCGGTAATGTTTTCGTAGAAAGCCAACACGCAGATCTGGTCATAAATCGCCTGGGTGAACGAGTCTTTAGCCACCAGGGTGAAGTTGCCAATGCTATCCACAAAATAACTGCCCAACGTAGCGCTCGTGTCCGCGGAGCTGCCATTGCACAATGTGACATTGATAAGTTTATCTTCTTCCAACGGCACCGCCAGAGTCGTGGTGCTACCCGATTCTATTTTGGTGACGACATACTCCGTTGTTGCCTTGAATTTCGGTAGCATCCAACGCTTCAATAACTGGCCGGCTGCCACCACCGACACTAGCAAAACAATGTAAATAAGGCGCTGCCACCATTTTGCAAATGCCTGAAAAGAAAAATAAGTACCGCCAATTGCCAACGCTACCAGCAGCAGGAAGGTCGGGTTGCCCCACCATTTGAATACGCTCCAGTCGAGGATATAGCCTGCCCAGCCCGCCAGCACCAAAAAGAGCGCCAGCACCACGTTCCGCCAAATTTCCACATCCAACGGCTTTTTCACTGCCAATTTTTCTATCGGTTGTTGCAGTTCCCATACTCGCTTCAGGCTCAAGTCAAACAATTCATAAAACCGCGTTTGATCCTGCCGGTTGGTCGCGAAAATCGGGCAAAGCAGTGTTTTCAGGGATTCCAACTGCAAATCCTCCGGTAGCTTCGTCAATAACTCCTGCAACTGCAAATGCTTCCCCGTACCCACTACGAAGCCATCCGCCTCGAGGGTGGAGATCAGATCCGAAAGAAAGTGATATTTTGTATGATTAGACATTCGTCTTTTGATATCGGATGTTGAATTTTTAGCTACCAAGTGACATAGCAAATATCCAATATCGAACTCCTATTTTAGCGTTTCCTGCAATGCGATCAAATCTTCTTTGGTTTTTGCCAGTACCGAATAGCTCAGCCGCAGCGACTGTTTTTCCTGGGCGCTCAGCCGACCGATATTGTCTAATTTATTGGAATCGAAATCGAGTTTTCGCAGCAGCATCGTCCAGAAAATCAATTCGGCAGTAGCCGGTAACTTCTTCAATTTCAACTCTTTACTATTGCGAATATTTTCAAAATGGCGAATCACTGGTTGCAACTCCGATGGACTGTAGCCCTCTACTTTGCCACTCACGATCTCCAGCAGCGCACCCGCATCCGGGAAGGGAATGTGAAAATACACCACCCTCCGTAGGAAAGGATCGGGCAGATTTTTTTCGGAATTACTGGTAATGACAATGATCGGGCGATTTTCCATTTTGGTCTTGTAACTCTTACCGATCTCCGGGATAGTAAATTCCAAATCTTCGATTGCCGCCAGTACATCGTTGGGCAAATCGCGTGGCGCTTTGTCAATTTCGTCAATCAGCACCACCTGACGCTTGTCAGAACGAATGGCAGCACCCAGCCCGACGTAACGAATGAAGCGGTGTTCCAGCTCATCCGGGTTTAGCACTTCGGCGTTGTTCTGGCTGTACTGAAAATGCCCCAACGCATCGTATTTGTAAAACAATTCGTTCACTGCAGAAGTGGTTTGCGCATTGAAAATCAGCGGTTTACCAAGTTTAAAAAACCACGCGATGTGGTGTGCCAGTTGGGTTTTGCCCGTGCCAGGTTCGCCGGTAAGCAAGAGCGGCTGCCCCAACGACAGCGCCACATTCACGGCATCCACCAGCGCCTGCGAGGGCTTGTACAGAGCTGGATCACTCAAGCGGGCATTGTATTCAAATGCAGGCACTTCGCGTTGCCCACCGTCTTTTGCATATAAATTGAAACTCATGTGCGCTAAGTTATATTCGGTTTATCCGCGCCGGCGTATCGGCACATCTATTGAATCGCAACTTTATAAATAATTTCCTGGAAACGTTCTATATCGCTCATATCCAGCAAATTACTCTTTTCAAATTTTGCTTTTTTGTCCTCCGGTAAGCCGGCGATGATTAGTTTTACCAAATCTTCGATCTTACTTTCATTCTGCTCGCCCAGATCGCGGATCCAGTCTGCCACCAAACCCGTTTCTACCGGGGTAAGCTGATTGATTAACGAACATTTTTGCTCATTTCTGTTAATGACGCCCTGAATACTGTCCACAATTTTCTTCTCGCCCGGCGGAAGCGGGTTCACGTGGGCGTCGCGCAGGAAAATGGCAAAGAAAAACAGAAACGTCGGCACTGCGTCGTGGGTATTGCTGAAGGTATCAACGATCCACTGCAGGTAGTCGTTCATAAACGACTCGTCCCATTTACTCGCATTGAGGTCAAAAACTGTAGCAACATATTGATATTCAAGCTTTGGCAAACCGGTTTTGATGTAATCTTCAAACATCGTCTCCGAATCGGTCAATCCAAAACGACGGGCAAAATATTTTTTGAACTCGCGCTGCGAATTGCGCAAATTTCGTCCCAACGGCAGATCTTCCACTTTCACCCGTCGGCTTTCCTGCTGGCGCACGTAGTTGATTGCATCCATTTCTTCTTCCAATTCTTCGATCACCAATTCGTAAATCATGCGCTCGGCGAAGCTATTGGGCTGTTGAGTCGGGCACGCCAGCACGAAATAAAACTGAAATGGATTTTTGCGCTCCAGATTTTCATCAAAGGCATCCCAGAAAATATTGCGCGGTGGCAAGCGATCCACGTTGACCAGAAACAACTCGCCGACATTGGTGCCGACATCAATGGTGAGCTCGCGAATGCGCTGCTCCAGCAAGTTATTGGCACTCACAGCGGCAATGCCGTAAGATTTTTCCATCTGCTGCCGGAGGTCGGCGATCTCGGTTTCCAGTTGAGCAATCTGCTGTTCGAGGGTAAACTTGAGACTGGGGTCAGACTGAATGGCATATGACTCCCGAAGTGCATTAAGTCGCTGCACCAAGAGGTCTAATTGTTTGCGCAAACCTTCCAGTTCGGACGCCATAAGTGTTTTTTGAAGTTGGTCGTTTAATTTATGAAATATGATTATTTTGGAAAATCATTGCCCTGCAATGTTCAGACACCCAGTTTCATTTTCAATTCGTTGATTTCCGTTTCGAGGTTTTCGATCTGCAACTGCAAGGTAAACTTTATATTTGGGTCAAACTGAATGGCGTAAGCCTCGCGCAGGGAGGAAAGCCTTTTGAGGCTGATGTCCAATTGTCGCTGGATGCCTTTTCGCAGTTCGTCGTCCAAATCGCTAATCGGCGATGCAGGCGTTGAAATTTGGCCGTTCAGAAAACCCGGCTTGAGGTCTCCCTCTTCCAGTTTATCCACCTGGGTGGTCAATGCTATGCGAATACGGTTGAATGTTCGTTCGGCAAAGTCATTCTCTACCAGATTCTGATGCACCTGATGGTTCATACTGTTGTATTGCCCTTGCAACGAGATAATAACGTTGGCGGCATCGGAGTCATCATTTAAAGCTTCGTTAAAAAGCTTAAACACTTTGTCAAATTTGCTTTCGGCGAGCAGTAATTTTATTCTTTTCTTAACGTCATCCAGGGTTTGCATAGGCGAATGATTATTTGAATGGGTTTTTCGATGTTTGAAACCTGATTGAACTAACGTCGCAGTTTCGCGGCAAGTTTCATTGCTTTGCAGATAATCCGACTAATTTCGGCAATTTGTCGAAAAGCTTACATTCAAGGCAATTCAGCAAAGTTATTCATTCCCGGCATCAAATATATTTTTTGTTAACTAAAAAACAAAATGACGAAACCATTAGAAAGTAACAAGTATTCGTGAAGTTTCGGGTTTTGTGGTTTCGACTTTCGGATTAAACCTTACCTTTGCGTGTTGGCTCAAACAAAGTAAATGGCTGAAAGAGGAAAAATAGTGGGCGTAATCGGGGCAGGAAGTTTTGGCACCGCGATTTCCAACCTGCTCGCGCACAATGTAGATGTACTGCTGTACACCCGCCGCGAAGACGTGCTGGAAACCATTCGCCGCACGCACCGCAATTTCGGTGTGGAACTGTCGCCCAGGATTGAACTGACCAACAAAATCCAGGAAGTAGCGGAGCGGTGCAAGCTCATTTTTCCGATCGTTCCATCCGCCAATTTCCGGCGAATGATGCAACATGCCGGGCCTTTTCTCCGGCCTTATCATATTTTGATTCACGGCACCAAAGGCTTTGACGTGCATGGATTGAACGTGCATCAACCCGAAGAAGAAGTTGCCCTCCGGCGGGAGCATGTCAGTACGATGAGCGAAGTGATTTTGCAGGAAAGCTCGGTAGTAAGGGTTGGCTGCCTGTCGGGTCCAAATTTAGCAACCGAGATCATGGAAGGACAACCCACCGCAACGGTGATCGGCAGCAAATTCAAAGAAGTGATCCAATCCGGGCAGGAAGTGCTGAGCAGCAGGCATTTTCATGTATTTGGCTCGCACGATATACTGGGCGCTGAGTTGGCGGGGGCTTTGAAAAACATCATCGCCATTGGGTCGGGCATTCTACGCGGCAAAGGCATGGGCAAAAATATGCAGGCAATGCTCATCACCAGAGGGTTGACCGAAATGATTTACTATGGCAACGCAATGGGTGCTACGCCCAAAGCGTTTGTGGGTACAGCGGGTATCGGTGATCTGGTGGCAACGGCAACCAGCAAAAACAGCCGGAATTTTACATTTGGCTATCGCCTGGGCAAAGGCGAAAAACGCGAAGCGATCCTGGCAGATATGCCCGAAACGCCCGAAGGCGTGGGCACGCTGCGCATCGCCCGACAATTGGCAAATTATTACAAACTTCGGGTGCCGATTACGCAAATGATTTATAATATCGTGTTCAAGGATTACGATATTGATAAAGCGATTGACTTTTTAATGACGTATCCGTATGATGTGGATGTTGATTTTATTTAAAAAATCTGTTATTTTTTATTTGTAAATCAGGAAAAATCCTATACATAAAAAGAAACACAAAATATATAAATAATATTATAACAACATTTTCAGGAACATGAATTCTTTTGTAAAAAAAACACTGACCCACGCTGCCGTTGTGCTTGTTTTTCTTGGACTATCGGCGATTTATTTTTTGCCGCAACTGGATGGTAAAGCCATCCAACAGGGCGATATTCAGCAATATCGGGGCATGTCGCAGGAAGTGCGTGCATTCAAGGAAAAAACCGGCGAAACCTCCCTGTGGACCAATGCAATGTTTGGCGGCATGCCGACCTACCAGATCAATACCATTCAGGCGGGCAACAACCTGAAACTAGTGGATCGTATTGCTACGCTGAACGTCAGCGCCCCTATCGGACGCTTCTTCGCGGCAATGGTCGGTTTCTACATCCTCATGATGGTGCTGGGCGTACATCCCCTGCTGGGCGCGATCGGGGCGGTGGCTTTTAGCTTTTCTACCAATAATTTTATCCTATACGAAGCTGGGCATATCACCAAACTAACCACCATCTCTTACCTGCCGCTCATTGCTGCCGGTATGTTGTTGGCTTTCCGCAAAAAATTCCTGATCGGCGGTGTACTCTTTGCGCTGGGCATGGGCTTGGATGTATATGCCAACCATGTACAGATGACCTATTATTTTGCGCTGACACTGATTGTTTTTGGGGTTGCACAACTGATATTTAGCATTCGCAAAGGCGAAATCATGAATTTTCTGAAAGCAGCCGCTGTACTCATTATCGCCGGAGGAATCGGCGTAGCTTCGGCGGCATCCAACCTGCTGGTAACGTACGAATATTCCGAGGATACCATGCGGGGCAAGCCGATTTTGCAAAATGAAACCGCAACGGACGCCCAAAGCAGCAACGAAGCGGAAGGCTTGGCGTGGGACTATGCCATGCAATGGAGCAACGGCACGCTTGACTTGTTCGCGTCGTTTATCCCTGGCGTGGTTGGCGGTGGCTCGCAGGAGCCGGTCGGCGAGAATTCAGCTTTCCGCAAGGAACTGACCCGACTGGGCTACCGCGTGCCTGCCGAGCTGAGCGCACCACTCTACTGGGGTAAGCTGCCTTTCACGAGTGGTCCGGCGTACTTTGGCGCTACGGTGTTTTTCTTTTTCCTGCTGGGTTTGATTTTAGTAAAAGGTCCTGCCAAATGGTGGCTGGCAATTGGCACCCTGCTCACTTTTATGCTTTCGATGGGCAAAAATCTGGAGTGGTTTAATGAACCTATTTTCAATTATTTACCATTGTATAATAAATTCCGGACGCCTAACTCAATCCTGAGTGTAACAGCGTTTCTGGTACCCATGCTCGGTTTGCTGGCATTGAATGAAGTTTTCAAAAAAGACGCCGATCAGAAAAAAATCCAGTTGGCAGTGTATATCGCCGGTGGGATCGCCGGGGCTATCGCACTGTTTTTCTGGTTGTTAGGACCTTCTTTCTTTGACTTTACTGCCGCTGCCGATCAGCAATATGTGCAAAATTACCGAATCAGTTCGGATACCCTGCCCGCCGATCGTAAAATGCTGATGCGCGGCGATGCATTCCGCACGTTGGTGCTGGTATTGCTGAGCGCTGGTCTGATTTGGGCGTATTCGCAAAGGTGGTTGCAAAAAAACATTGTCATCATCGCCATTGGCATACTGGTGCTGTTCGACCTCTGGTCGGTTGGCAAACGTTACCTGAACGATAGCAACTTTGTCAATAAATCCAATGTGAAAGCTGCTTTCCAGCCGCGCCAGGTAGATGAACTGATCAAAAAAGATACCGATCTGAGTTTCCGGGTGCTGGATTTGTCGGAGAATACTTTTAATTCATCATTTACTTCGTATTTCCACCAATCCATCGGCGGCTATCACGCTGCCAAGCTCCGGCGTTATCAGGATATTATTGATCGCCATTTGACCAAAAACAACGAGCGGGTGCTCAATATGCTGACTACCAAATATTTCATCGTACCCACCGCTGATGGTCAAATGGAAGCGCAAATCAATATGGGGGCGCTGGGCAACGCCTGGTTGGTAGGCAATATTCGCATGGTAGATACCCCCAATCAGGAAATTGACGCTTTGGGCGATTTTGATCCTGCCAATGAAGCTATTGTAAATAAAGAATTTTCGCAATATGTTTCCGGACTCCAATTACAAAAAGATTCTGCCGCGACAATTAAGCTGACGGATTACAAGCCCAATCACCTGACCTACGAAAGCAACGCAGGTCGAGAACAATTTGCTGTATTTTCTGAGATTTGGTATGGACCCGACAAGGGCTGGCAGGCATACGTGGACGGGCAACCGGTGGAACACATCCGGGTGAATTACATCCTGCGCGCCATGCGCGTACCCAGCGGGCAGCACAAGATCGAGTTCATTTTTGATCCGAAGACCTACAAAACCGGAAAAATGGTCTCCATGATCTTTTCGTCGTTTATCTTGCTGGGACTGCTGGGCATTATTGGTTTTTATGGGTATCAGTCGTATCGGCAGGCGCAAAATGAACCCAAGCCAAAGCCATCCGCAGAAAAAGAGAAATCAGCGCCACGAACGACGCCAGCACAAACAAGCGCAAAAACAAAGAAGAAAAAGAAATAATATGATACTGTTGTAAAAAGTGTCTGATGCCAGTTGCCAAGCCGCCGTCAGGCACTTCCAACACAACAACGCCAACTGAAGAATGTCTGATCAGGTTGCCAAAATAGCAGTCCTTATTCCTTATTATTTTGTTCCACCCCAAAACGGTGGGCACCACGCTGCGTTTGGCTTCTGCGAAGCGCTGGCGCAGGAACGCGAGATAGTAGTCATTTCCACAACCAATAATAACGCCGATCCAATCCCCTTTCGACTGGAAAAGCTTTTTGCAGATCGTTTTTTCAAATATTTCAGCCCATTGGTAGCTTGGCGTTTGTGGCGCTTTTTACAAAAAGAACATATCAAAACCTGTATCATTCAGCAGCCTTTTATTGGGCTGATCGCCTTGCCTGTTTGTCGTTTGTTGGGTATTCGATTTATTATTTATGCTCACAACATTGAATTTCAAAGATTTAAATCCACAGGTAAATGGTGGTGGCGCCTACTTTACTTCATAGAATGGTTCATTTATCGGGCAGCAAATCATTTATTTTTTATTTCACCGGATGATTTCGCCGAAGCCATTCCGGTTTTTCGGTTGAAGCCCGATCGCTGCACAGTCATTCCTTACGGCACGCGCCTGCCTGCAGCGCCGACCGATCGCGGAGAAGCTCGTCAAATGGTCATTTCACGACACAATATTCCACGAGAAGTGTTTCTGATACTTTTTTTCGGATCACAATCCTACCGCCCGAATCTGGAAGCTGTGGAGTACATTGTTTATCGGATCAACCCTGTTTTATTGCAGAAAGCAGCTTTTCAATACCGTATTCTAATCTGTGGAGGCGGTTTGCCGGAAGCATTCAACCGACTCGCGGAATTTAAATCACAAAACGTTGATTATCTGGGTTTTGTAGAAGACATTCACCCCTATATCAAAGCGGCAGACATGGTTGTAAATCCTATCAACACGGGCGGCGGTGTAAAAACCAAAATCATCGAAGCGATTGCCTTAGGTACTACCGTTGTTTCTACACGCACGGGCGCCAAAGGAGTGGACGCCAAAGCCTGCGGGGAAAAACTACAAATAATAGAAGACTTTGATTATCAAGGCTTTGCCGATAAGATTTTAGACCTGCAGCAGCAATCTTATCAACCGACTCCTGCTTTGTTTTATCAAACTTATGCCTGGAAGAATGCCATTCGAGCAGCAATCATCCATTTAGATAAATGAATTTCCCGAAGTTGAGCTATTTAGCTTATATAAAAAACCGGCTTTCATCGTTCAAGATTTGCGAAATCTCATTCACTGATTTAACCCAACACGATTTTTTACAAAAACTTGATGAGCGATGCGCAATGCAACGATTTTTTAGA
>CAZQTF010000070.1:0-16713 GCA_964596135.1 uncultured Saprospiraceae bacterium
CATAGTCTGTTCAAAGCGCTTTAAACTCCTTCCAAATGCTTTTCTTAAACGGCACAAAGGCAAACCTTATTGAGCATTCGCTGTGCAAATTTAGCTGTCGGGAGTTTTATGCGAAGCCAGCTTTCTGTGACAACTGCCACACAAAGCCGTAATCCGACAATCGGTTTGGGATAACTTGAAGTCATCAGAGAAGAAACTTGGCTGCTCCGATGCTTCCGGGTTTATTCAATTACAATCATACTCTTGGTATCGGCAAAATCGGCGGTGCGCAGGGTGTAGTAGTACACGCCATTGCTAAGCGTTTCTTTTGGAATTTCAATGCGATTGTAGCCACGAGCATAGTTTCCACTGAAAGTTCTTACCATTTTGCCAAACTGGTCAAAGATAATCAGGTCCGCATACATATCCGCCGGGAGGTCAAATCCGATGTAGGTTTCCTGGCGGAATGGGTTGGGCGCGTTTTGGTAAAGTTTGTAGCTGATCGCCGGTTGTTCACTGCCAAGCAAAGCAATCGAACCGGTGACGTTCAGTTCAACGTCCAAACGTTCAGCATTGTTGTTATATGCCTCTGCCCGGATGAAGCGGGAGCTGAGCTTCAGAGCGTTTGCCAGTTCCTGAATGTCTGCTAATGCCCGGAAACGCAGCGTGAACAAGACCTCGTCAGAATTGATGGTAACACCTTCGCCGCGCAGGTCGAACCAGCTTAGGCGCAATGCGCCGTTTGCCACTTCGGCAGCGCCGACTGCCAGTTTTGCTAAAACCGGATTCTCGGACGGAACAATGTCCACAAACTCCAGTTTATTCCAATCAAATGACAAGCCCATCTGGTAGCTGGCGATTTGCAGGAAGTCATGGCTCGTTACCGGAATTTCAAGCAATTCGCCGGATTTGAGCGGACGATTTGTTGCCAGAAGGTGCAATTTCCCGGCACTTCTCGGCTCGGTTTGTACGCCCACGATTGCATTCGGATTGGCATGCCCCAAGATGTCGCCTACTTTTACACCAATAAAGTTGGAAGTAGTGTCCTTCATCAGCATCAGCGTATCGCAATTGTGATATGGGAATACGTTTGTCGCATTAAGATGCTCCGGCATACTATCTCCGGCTTTTACGAAAACCCACGAGGGGCAATCTCCAAAATTCGGGCTGGTACCAACGATAATTCGCTGAATGAGGAACAAGTCGAGCGTAGTGAATCTGCCATCGCAATTGGCGTCGCCGGCAATAATCTGATAGGGCGAATTAATTTCCAGCGGTTCCAGACCAAGGATAAATCGCTGACCGGCAAACAAAGCATAGGTCGAAAGACCATTTTCTGCCGGGGTATAGCGCTTGGGCTGAACGGTATGCATTTCACCCATTGGTAGTGCAGCAAGCTCATAATGACCATTGATATCCGTCACTTTCATCTGGCTGGTTGTTCCGTGTGTCGCGGTCACTTCTACCGATGGCAGACCAACACCCCAGTAGGTCGTTACCTGACCAATGATTTTGGCGGTATTGGCGACAGTAACGATGCCCGAAGAAATGGTGTAAGGCACAGATGATGGGGTTCCATTGGACATGCCGCCCAGTTCGATTGACAGGGGCGCTCCGGTGATAGTGAGGACTGTCGAAGTTCCCTGGTTTCCAGTTATTTGTACCACTACGTAGAACAAAATTTGTCCCGGACCACAAGGCACGCCGCCACCGCTATTGTTAAAATAGCTGAAAGTACGATTATCGGCGTTGTATTGTGGCGACATTGAGCCAGGGAGAATACCGGTGATCGTGGCTACTGCCGGATTGCTCAGACTTAGAGATCCGGCAAATGACACCAGAGCGTTGGCGATGCAATTCTCAATCGTTACAGGAACATAAATAGTAGTGCCAGTTCCACCGGAAAGGTCTTTCACATCAATCAGTGCAGTACTGGAGGGAACACCTACGGTTACCGTTTTGCAGATAGTCTGAGAACCGCAACTATTGGTGACAGTCAGACACACATTGTAGGAAGCGTTGTTACTGTAAATATGTGATGGATTTGAGGTATTCGCGGATGTATTGTCTCCAAACATCCAGCTATATGTGCCCGGTGAAGACTGGTTGATAAATGTGACTGTCGTACCGTTTACCGAATAGGAAAAATTCGCCACTGGTTGCTGGTTCGTATTGGTAATACTCATCATTTTAGTTTGGCTACAGCCCCCATTTTCCGTCACTTTCACGGTATAGGTGCCGCTTGGGAGGTCGGAAATAGTATAAGACGAGCCAGCCACTGTTGCAGAGTTGCTGGTTGGTCCCGTCCACTCTACAGTAAACGGACCTGTGCCACCAGAAATAGAAACCTGCATCTGACCGTTCTGCCCGCAAGTGCCGTTGGTCACTGATGCTGAAATACTTAGGGCGCTTGGGTTGGCGAATACCTGTACCGTTTCCGAATCAGAAATACCATTTTGCCCGGTGACGGTCACCGTGTAAGTGCCGGCAGGCAAGTTTTGAATAGTGATGCTGGTGCTGGCAGTAACCGCCGAACCATTCACACCGCCACCCAACCATGAAACCGTGTAATTAGGTGTGCCGCCACTAATATTCACTAAAATGGCACCGGTCGTGCCGCAAGTATTGCCGGTTTGTGAAGCGGTAATAGTAATAATACCTTCGGTAATAGCAATGGCAAGTTGTTGGGATACAGAACAGCCGTTGTTGTCCGTAACCGTGACGGTGTATTGTCCTGCTGGAAGGTTGGATATTTCAACTAAGCCAAGTGCATTGGCAGTGATGCTTGTGGAAGCCGCCCCGCTTAACGCAATAGTGAATGGCGCGGCTCCGGCTGTAATATTGACATTGATTTTTCCAAGTGTAGAACCACTGCCATTCACACCCGTGATCGTTGCAGCCAGGTTGCCTGCTCCACCACCCGTTAGGGTTACATTTTCAGTTTCTATGCAGCCTTTCGAGTCTGTAACGGTAATGGAATAATTGCCAGCCGATAGACTGGAAATAGTATAAGAATTGGTCATCACTGTTGCCGAGCCGGTTTCCTGCCCTGACCAGGCTACCGTATAATTGGGCGTGCCGGTCAAGGTCAGAGAAATGGAGCCATCCTGATTGCAGGCGCCGTTGTTTGGTGTTGCCGAGAAAATATTTGCCGGCGTATCAAACACTGTGACCATTGTTGACACGTAACACCAGTTTTTATCCTTGACGGTAATAGTGTATTTGCCTGGAGGTAAGTCCATGATTTCGTAAGCAGCCGTCTGAATTGTATCTGAATCGTTCACCGGACCTTCCCAAACAACCACATAAGGCGCCATGCCCCCAAAAATATCCAACCAGATGGTATTGTACTGACCACAATTGTTTGCGATAAGTGAAGTTTCTATACTGATTCCTCCTTCGCTGTATCCCACTGTCACCGTTTTTGTGCTCATGCAGCCATTGGCATCGGTTACTTTTACAGTATAAGAGCCTTCCGTCAGGTTTTCGATTACAAATACACTGCCAGAAGATGAAGCAGAACCAGGCGTCGGTCCCGTCCAGCTGATCTGATATACGGGCGAACCGCCGGTAAAATTGAGTGTAATGGATCCTAGTGTTTCACAAATTCTTGGCATTGGCACGGCAGAGAATAAATCCGCTGGGGCATTTTGTATCTGAACGGTTGTAGAAACAAAGCACCAATTGACATCTTTTATAGAAATGGTGTAAGAGCCGGCAGGCAAATCCGGAATTTCATACATCGTTCCATTTGTGGAGACGGAGCCGTTCACCGGCCCATTCCAGGTAATGGTATAAGCCGGAGATCCGCCGGTGATGTTGACCTTGATTCTGCCAGTGGGTCCGCAGGCGCTACTTATCTGGGATGCCGTGACGCCAAGGTTACTTTCTGCAACCGAGATTTGCACCATTTCGGAGTCGGTACAATTGTTTTTATCCGTTACATTGATTGTATAGGTTCCGGCAGGCAAGTTAGGAATTTCATACATCGTTCCATCAACCGTAGCGCTGCCGGTTTTCGGACCAGTCCAATTCACAGTATATGGAGCAGTTCCGCCCGTAAAATGAAGCTTGATTGAGCCCGGACCCTCACAAACGCCGTTTTCGGGGGTAGCTTCAAACAAATTGCCTGGCGTTTCAAAAACCATGATCATAACCGAAGCTACGCACCAATTAGCATCTTTCACCGTAATCGTATATTTGCCAGGAGGCAGATCCATAATTTCAAAACCCTGATTGTTGGTTGACATCGAGCCGCTTATCGGACCTTCCCAAGTAATAACGTATGTTGGCGTACCACCGGTGATGTCCACCCAAATCGTATTATACTGCCCGCATTGATTAACAATCAACGAGGCATTAACGCTGAGGCTGCCTTCGGTACTTAACACCTGTATGGTTTGGGTTTCTATGCAGCCTTTAGCATCCTTTACGGTGATGCTGTAAGAGCCAGCCGGCAGGTTTTCGATGTTGTACATGCTATTGCCGGTTGTTGCTGAGCCACTCTGAGGTCCCGACCACGTTATTTTATAATCTGGCATCCCGCTTGTAAACGTCAGTTTGATAGCGCCGGGCATCTCACAGATGCTATTTGTCACTGACGCGGAGAAAAGGCTTGTAGTACTTGGCAGAATAGTGATCGTTTTGAAAGCCACACACCAGTTGGCATCTTTCACCTGAATATTGTAGGTGCCTGGTGGTAAATTCAGAATTTCAAAACTATTGCCATTTGTACTTGCCTGCCCGCTTACCGGACCATTCCACATCACAACATAGGTTGGTTTACCGCCGGTAATGCTCACGACAATTGTATTATTGCTGCCGCAACTGCCACTGGCAAGCGCAGCTCCGATAGAAAGGTTATTTTCGGCGATGGTGATTTGGGCTGTTTTGACTACTTCGCAGCCGTTGGCATCTACTACTTTAACCGTGTAAGTGCCGGCATCGAGGTCTCGAATATCAAACCACGTGTCGTTGAGGTATGTATCTCCGTTGACCGGACCTGTCCAATAAACGTGATAAGGTTTTTTGCCACCGATGATATCTACACCAATCACGCCGTTGGCTTCACACATACCATTTTGTGGTACAAGTACGACATCAAATCCACCGGTACTGGCGGAAATCTGCACTGTTTTGCTTAATTCGCACCAATTGGCGTCTTTTATAGTAATAGTGTAAGTGCCTGCGGGCAGATCAGGCAGAGTGTAGCTTGTACTATTGGTACTTACACTGCCTGAAATGGGTCCACTCCAGGAGATCATAAATGTCGGTTTGCCGCTGGATATGCTTACAATCACATCCCCTGGTTCGGTGCATGAGCCTTCCTGGGTGATAATCGCAAAAGCCAGTTCATTGGTAGTCACCGTTGAAGTTTGCGTATAGCTACAACCGTTGGCATCTTCTATGGTGATGGAGTAAGTACCGGCAGGTAGATTCACAATATTGAAGGTGGAACTGCTCGAAGTTGCGGTGCCACTCTTTGGTCCCGTTACTTTGATCTTATACGGAGCAGTGCCGTTGAAGGTTTTGATGGAAATGGATCCGGGGCTTTCACAAGCTGCCGGATTGGGTGTGGTAGTAAAATAGAAATTGCTCCCGCTTTGCCCAATAGTCACGGTTTTGGTGACCGAGCAACCATTGGCATCTACAATTTGCAAGGTGTAAGAACCTGGAATCAATTCCGTAAGCGTAAAAATAGAACTATTGGATTGGAAAACCGCTTCTAAAGCGCCGCTTAAATAGATTTTATAGGGGCTCGTTCCATTATAAACCGTTACCTTTACCGAACCCGATTGCCCACAAGATGCATTGGTTACAGTCGTTTGCGCGGTCAGGTTACCAGAGGAGACTACCGTAACTTCTTTCGTCACCTTGCAACCTTTGCAATCGGTTACAGTCACCTTATAAGTGCCCGCCGGTAAATCACCAATAACGCTGTTGCTGCTGTTGGTCGTGTAACTGCCGGAAACCGGACCGGTCAACGAAATGAGGTAGCTGGGCGAGCCGCCACTCACGGCAATGGAAATAGAGCCATTATTCTGACCGCAGCCGGCATTGGCGGCACTTAGGTTCATATTCAAATTGCAGGCGGAAGTGCAATCTACCTTAAGTTTGTAATTGGAAACAGCGCCATTGTAGCCATCTATCACCACGTAGTAAGTTCCCGATTCCAGATATGCGGTTATTTCTTCATTCGCAGTACCAGCATTCTGGCTAAAATCTATACAAGCGCCGCGATCGCATGCGCCGAGCAAGAAAAGCTCCAGATTTGCCGTCATGTTGGTCAGGCTAATTGTCACATTGCCGGCTTGCGTCACCGTAAAATAATGCACCATCTCCGGTCCATTATTTTCAACATTGAGCACATTGCCGGAGCAGCCGTATAAAGAAACGTTATCTCCACCGTTTGCATTATTGCCATTGTATATTTGCCCGCAGGTTATCTGGACAGCGTCGTTGCAATCCAGATAACCACAACTCAATTCCAGGCGGTACTGACCCGCTGAAGCGCCATCGACCACCAGATAATACGTACCAATAGGAGCATCTTCCAAAATGATGCCTTCATTATTGGTTTGGGTATTGTTGGTAGTGCTGGATTTCAAACAAGTGACCTGGTTGCAGGTAGACGCCAGCAAAAACAAGTCAAGATCAAGCCCTGAGGTGATGATTTCCAAACCAATTTGCAAATCTCCGGCAGTCGTTTTATTAATAACATATACGTTTTCCGGGCCTGTATAAGCTTTGCTGCTACAGGGATACTGACTGATATTGTTACCAGCATTGGCGGTTGATTCACTCGATAAGAAATCGCCGCAGCTAATGGGTACGGCTTTATTACACCATGACGAAACTGCGCCACATACCCCTGGGGTGTACGAGACGACCCCCGCCGCCTCCGCTACACAAGCATTGCCATAAGTAACGCCGTTGCAGCCACACACCGGATTGTACTCAAGCGTACAAATGGCATCGGGATCCATCTGCGCGGGATCCACGCACGCCGGATTGCAGACTCCTTTTGTGTAAAAAGTAATACCATGCGCTTCTGCCATAAATGAATTGTCATACGTAACGCCATTGCAGGCACATACCGGATCGTAGATTTCCGGGTAGCTAAAGGTGATAACGCCTGTATTCTGATTGACAGAAGTATATTCTGAATTAATAACCAGCGTGGGGTCATAGCAATCTTCCGCATTTTGACCGCAAGGGCCGCTTGTCCATTTCCTGACGCCTGCTGCCTCTGCTACGCAGGCATTTGCATAAGTGACGCCATTGCAGCCGCACACCGGATCGTACACTGCCGGACAAACGGCATCAGGATTGATGCGGGTAGGATCCACGCAATTGGGATTACAAATGCCGGGGGTGTAATCTACTCCTGCCGCCTGGGCATAACAACTATTGAGATATACTTTGCCATCGCTACCGCACACCGGATCAATCACCGCCGGACAAGGAGTCGGTTCTCCCCCGCCACCGACAACCACTTGATTCGCGAGATTATTAACACTGATGGGATGAGGCGTCAGTTCATCATCGCAATAGATGACATTTTTGACACCAACATTCAGGTTCTGGGCATTGGCGCCATCAGCAATGCGAAATGAAAAATGAACGAGTTTTCGGGCGCCATAGGATAGAAGGTCTGTGCGGCGGGTTCGTACGACGGCAATTTCCACTTCTCCCTTAGCAGGATTGTTTTTAGCAAAGACGTAACTAAAAGTATTGGAGGGATCCAGCTCTGCACTTTTCTCAAAAGAAAAACTAGTGGGATCCACCAGTTCCGGATTGTAGCTGATCACCAGCGCAATACCTTGAAAACTTCTATTATTCAGCGATATATTGCCGTTGAAAGCAATGTCGAAAGTAACCGTTTCACCGGAGTTGGCGCTGCTTTCATTAGCACTTAGCTCAAGTTTTGTTGTCGCCAAAGGAGATATGCTGCTGAACCGATCTGCCGCTGTAGTGCTGCGGCTTTTAAAAAAGTTGTTTTGCACCGCTGTTTCTACATCCTGGTTATCTACCTTTCCATCTCCATTCGCATCGGCATAGGCGTAATTAATCCCCTCTTCACCATGAAACGACCACTGCCATGCTCCGGGCATAGGATATGCCTGCCAGACAATACCCTGGCTGGCACGGATGGGTCCCGTTTTGCCATTGGCAACACTCCAATAAAGCACATCGGCACAATTGACAATGCCATTATTGTTCATGTCACCGGGCCAAACCGATTGCGCCTGGGCAATACCGTTCAGCATCAGGAATACAACCAAAAAACGAATAATAAAAGCTTTGCTCATAGCAGAAATCTTTTGCGTAAATAGTTATTGATTATGACTTGATTTTAATATTTGAGTAACGGTGCGACAATCAAAAAAATAATATTTTTTTTATCGCAACAGAATAACGCTGTTCCGAATATCAAACGAATTTTCCTCAGAAATTTTGCCTCTTCTTGAAATCAAAATACATTATACAGCGGTGACACCGTAGTAGCGTGACGCACTAATTCAGTGGGTAGATTGGAACCATTGAGCTTGCGTGATTAGAAGGGATCAAAGGGGAAAGTCACGCAATTTTTATTCCGTAAAGTTAGAAAAAAATTAAACGCTAACAATCAAATTTCTTCCTTTTTTTAGGATTCTCTATCCATATCGCCTGTATTCTTTCAGAAATCTTGATTGGCTTGATGTTATATATTATCATAAATATTTTTTTGTTATGAAATTTGCAAAAAACACACAGTGTACCATCAAATTGAGGTGCGATCTTCCTATCATTGTTTTTCAGAACCTAATAAATACCTAATCAAATATGAACGATTCTATCCGCCAACAGTTTCCTGCTTTGCAACGCCTGTACAACGGCAAACCACTGGTGTTTCTGGATGGCCCAGCGGGCACACAGGTACCGCAAATGACCATTGACGCCATTTCTGATTATTACAAAACCTCCAACGCCAATACGCACGGGCAATTCATCACTACCCACGAAACGGACACGATGATGGAAGCGACCCGCGATAGCCTGGCGGTTTTCCTCGGCGCTGAGGACGGGCACACGATTTCTTTCGGTCAGAATATGACTACGCTCAATTTTTCACTGAGCCGCGCCATTGCAAGGGTTTTACAGCCTGGCGATGAAATTCTGATCACCCAACTCGATCACGAAGCGAATCGCGGTCCCTGGCTTGCCTTGCGCGAACGGGGCATCGTAGTGCGGGAAGTAAGATTGCGGCAGGATGGCGTACTTGATTATGACGATTTTGCCAATAAAATCAACGAACGCACCCGTTTAGTGGCGATGGGCTATGCTTCCAATATTCTTGGCACCGTCAACGATGTACACCTCATCCGTGAACTGACCTACAAAGTCGGCGCCTGGCTCCTTTTAGACGCGGTGCATTATGCTCCGCACCTCCCGATGAATGTGCAGGAAATCGGTTGCGATTTTCTGCTTTGTTCGGCGTACAAATTCTATGGACCGCACGTTGGCATTTTGTACACGCGCCCAGGGTTATTAGATCGCCTACCGACCGACCGGTTGCGCACAGCTTACCAGCACGCGCCTTACAGCATCGAAACCGGCACGCTCAATCACGCTGCCATCGCGGGCGTGCAGGCGGCGGTACAATTCATTGCATCCCTGGGCAAAGGAGCCTCTTTACGAGAACAACTTCAGAGTGCGATGCAAAATATCAGCGTTTATGAGCGTACGATGGTGCAAAAACTGTACAATGGACTGGTCAAATTGAAGGGCATTAAAATTTATGGTCAGGGTGTGGATGACATTTCGCTGCGTGCGCCAACGCTGGCGGTTGAAGTAGAAGGAAAACGCCCCGAAGAAATCTGCCGGATGCTGGCGAAACACAATATTTGCGCCTGGGATGGCCATTTTTACGCAATCCGTGCCACAGAGGTACTAGGATTGCTTGAAAAAGGCGGTGTCACGCGACTGGGCATCTCTGTTTATACCAATGAGCAGGAAATAGATTACACATTGGAGATTTTTTCCGCATTGGCAGGGCACTGATTATAATATCCGACATAAAACGAATTCGTTTCCTATTTATCAACAAAACAAACCATCAGGCTGATTATTTCACAATAAATTAATACCCATTTTAACGGCTGCCGGCGGCAAACATTTAATTTTGTTATCAGGCAAAACACCTGTTCTTCAGGTGTTTTATTTTTTTATCCATTGTAAAAATCATGCTAAAATGCAGCAGAGCAGCTCAAAATACGATATTGCCGTAGTCGGTGGAGGCATTGTGGGATTAGCAGTGGCGTATGCCGCAGCAAAAAAAGGGTTGGGTGTGGCGATTTTTGAGCGGCACCCAAAAGCACAGGGCGCTACTATTCGCAATTTTGGCATGGTGTGGCCTGTCGGGCAACCCTCGGCAACATTCGGGCGTGCCATGCACTCCCGAGAAATCTGGCTCGAATTGGCACAAAAGGCTGGATTTTGGGCAAACCCCGGCGGCTCGTTGCATTTGGCTTATCATGAAGATGAATTGCACGTCCTGGAAGAATTTGTTGCTACCACTCGCCAGGTTGGCTACCAATGCCAAATGTTGACACCAGTAGAAACCATCGGCAAAAGCCCGGCGGTCAATCCTGTAGGTTTGGAAGGTGCATTATGGAGCGCCACCGAAGTCAACGTGGACCCGCGCGAAGCCACTGAAGCTATTCACAACTACCTCACGAAGCAGATGGGCGTACAGATTTTTTACAACACTGTCATTACCGACATTAGTTACCCTCATTTGTCAAGCGGCGCCGGCAACTGGCAGGCAGAGCAGATTTTTGTATGCTCGGGCGCTGATTTCGAAACATTATACCCACGATTATATGCACAGAGTGGCATGACCAAATGCAAGCTGCAAATGATGCGTACTGCGCCGCAACCCAATAAGTGGCAATTGGGTCCGAATCTCGCCGCCGGCTTAACACTACAGCATTACGCTTCTTTTGGGCATTGCGAAAGTCTTCAACTACTCAAAAAACGTTTCACCCGGGAAATGTCGGAATACAACCGCTGGGGCATTCACGTCCTGGTTTCACAGACGCGCTCAGGCGAAATTACCATTGGCGACAGCCACGAGTACGGCTTGGATTTGAGTCCTTTTGACAAATATTCGGTGAATGAGTTGATTTTGAAATACCTGAAAAAATTCCTGAAACTCCCCTCCCTGGAAATCGCGGAAAGCTGGCACGGTATCTACGCCAAATTTCCGGGCAAAAC
Source organism: uncultured Saprospiraceae bacterium (assembly GCA_964596135.1). Lineage (GTDB taxonomy): Bacteria > Bacteroidota > Bacteroidia > Chitinophagales > Saprospiraceae > JADJNW01. The sequence goes on from CAZQTF010000070.1 coordinate 11,239, forward strand.
CGAGTATGTAGCTCAGCCAGCCCCAGGCGTGACCATCGTCAATGGCTTGGGCGGCGCCGGCATGACGCTTTCGTTCGGGCTGGCAACGGAATTGATCGAGCAAACGGTGGGCAACGCTACGACCGTGAGCTGAGTTATTTTCAAAATCAATGCTCGTTTCAAACACGCCATTCCCCGTTTCTTTCGTTACATCCGTAAAGCGCGAAGGTTAAAGTCTTACAAAAATGTACTTTCGCGCTGCTGATAATGCCAGTCTGTGATTGGCGATTATCTCAAAAACCGATTATGTATGTCCATTTTTCTACCTCGAATGGAAGAAAGCCGTTTGCGCTTTTTCCTGTTTCTTTTTTCTGTTACCCTCCTTTTCAGCTTTTTCACCAGGCGGCTTGAAGCGCAGCGGGTTGTGCGTGGCACCGTCACCGAAGCCTTTACGAATGAACCGCTGTCAGGCGTCACCGTTACCGTCAAAGGCAAAACCAAAAACGTGCTCACTGGTCCCGATGGCAAATACACCATTGAGCTGGAGCGCCGCGAAACCATGCTGGTATTCACAATGCCCGGTTTTCGTACCAAAGAATCTGAGGCGGCGCTGCGCACCATCGTCAATGTGGAGTTGGAAGAAGATTTGCTGAACGCCAACACTGACCTGGCTACGGCGCTGGGCTTCACCCGCCAGGAAAAAACGCTTGGCTACAACGCGCAATACATCAGCGCCCGCGAACTTGATCGGGCGCGCGACATCAATTTTGTGAATATGCTTACCGCAAAAATCGCCGGCTTGAACATTACGAATCTGCCTTCCGGGCTGGGGAGTTCTTCTTTCGCGACCATACGTGGACAACGTTCCTTGAATCTCAACAGCAATCAACCGTTGTTTGTCATAGACGGGGTGCCCGTGAGCAATCAATCCTTCGGCTCTTTCGGGCGAGGCTATCAGGACGTGGACTATGGCAATGGCGCGGGTTTCCTGAATCCGGATGACATGGAATCGGTCACCGTGCTAAAGGGCGCCAACGCTGCCGCGCTTTACGGCGCCAGAGGAAGCAATGGCGTGATTGCCATTACCACCCGTACCGGTAAACACACGCGAGGCATCGGCGTATCGTTCAATTCCAGTGTATTGTTTGAAACGCCGCTTCGCTTGCCTAATTATCAAAACCAGTACGGACAAGGGCTGGAAGGACAATTCAGCTTCACTGATGGCAATGGCGGCGGTCTGAATGACGCCGCCGACGAAAACTGGGGACCCGCTTTCAATGGACAGCGACTACCGCAATTTGATGCGCCAACTGCCAATGGCTTTCGTGGTGCCGATATTGGCAATTTGTACAGCACGATTGGCACGGTCAATCTCGAACAGCAATTGGAAAAACGGGGCGCTATTGATTCCACGCTTTGGCAGGCTTACCCCGACAATGTCCGCGATTTTTTTGAAACCGGCGTCACGCAGGCTTACAATCTCGCGGTGTCCGGCGGCAATGAACGCGGCGATTTCCGGCTGTCTTACACTTTTGCCAACCAGAAAGGCATGTTGCCCAATACCGGCTTGCAGCGAAATGCGTTGGCGCTGACCGGCGGTTACACGCTGAGTGAAAAAATCAAAGCCCGCGCTACGATCAACTACCTTCGGGGCGATAATTACAACCGACCTGCACTCGGCGAAGGTACGGAAAATGTTATGTTTTTGTTGAACGGCGGCTTGCCGCGAAGCGTAAACGTAGAATCGCTGCGCAATTTCTGGCAGACCGAACGCGAAGGACTCAACCAATTCAATTTTAATTACAGCTATCAGGACAATCCCTATTTTACGTTGATAGCCAATGAAAACAACCAGAAACTCGACCGCCTGTTCGGCAATACTTCGCTCGATTGGCAGCTGAAGCCCTGGCTCAACGTCCTCACGCGCCTTGGTACTGACCTGAGCAACGAGTTCCGTGCCCGCAAACGCGCCTTCAGTTCTCAGGCATTTCTGCGTGGCGGCTACCGCGAAGAGGAAATTTCTTTCGAAGAGTTGAATGCCGATTTGATGCTGCGTATAGGCAAGGAATTTTCTCCTGATTTTAGCATATTCGGAAACGTTGGCGCAAGCAATATGCATCAAAATCTACGTATTTCCGACATCAGCGCGCCAGAGCTAACCCTGCCAGGCATTTTCACGTTGTCTAATTCGCGCTTGCCACTGACATCTTACAATTTCCGCTCCGAAAAACGCATTCAAAGTGTGTACGCTTTCGCGAATTTGAGTTTAAAACAATTTTTATACCTCGATCTGAACGCCCGCAACGACTGGCTGAGTGCATTGCTACGCAAAAATCGCAGCGTGCTGTCGTACGCCGTCAGCCTGAGTGCGGTATTGAGCGATGCTTTTGAGACCAACTCCGATGTGCTTTCGTTGGCGCAGGTGCGTCTGAGCTACGCTCGCACGGGCAGCGATCCCGCTCCATACCAGTTGCAAACGGTGTATATGGCGCAAACGCCCGTGTGGGGTATTCCGACCACCGGCGAGTCGCCGAATCTGGCAAAAGCAGACCTTTATCCTGAGTTGACTACCGCCATTGAAGGGGGCTTCGACTTCCGCTTTTTCAAGAATCGCCTGGGTTTGGATGCGACTTATTTTCAAACGATTACTGACAACCAGATTTTGTCCATACCGCTGAGCGCAGCGACCGGCTACACCTCGCGGATCATGAATGGCGGCTCGGTGACCAATCGCGGCATCGAAGCTATTTTGAATGTAATACCCGTGGAAACCCAAAATTTTCGCTGGCAAATCGGCGCCAATTTCTCGATGTGGCGTGGCGAAGTGACCAGCCTTACACAGGATTCTTCCGCCAACGGATACGTACTTGCTGACCGCTACCTAACGCTGGAAACGCGCGCGGGCGAGCGCATTGGCAATTTTTACGGTACCGGTTACCAGCGCGTGAGCAACGATCCCGGCAGTCCATTCTACGATTCGACCGGCGTTTTCGCTGGGCAGCTTGTTTTTGATGCGGAGGGCAAGCCAATTCCTACTTCCGAGCCGGTTTTGCTGGGGAATTTTAATCCTGATTGGGTGGCAGGCATTAGCAACACCCTCTCTATCAAGGGGTTCAGTTTATACTTTTTGCTCGATATACGCGCCGGCAGTTCCCTCTATTCTCGTACCAAAGCGCTTGGATTGGCGAGTGGCTCTCTGGCGGAAACCCTCAACGGTAGAGCTGATGGCTACAACCTTACGCTGGAAGGTAACGGCATTGTGGGCAACGGTGTGGTACAGCAGGACAATGGCACTTTCGTGGAAAACACCACCAAAGTCAGCGCCCGCGAGTGGTACAATTCCTACACCCTCGGCCGCCCGGTCGACGAAGCGCTGGTGTACGATGCATCGTTCATCAAGCTGCGCGAGTTGCGCCTGAGTTTTCATTTGCCCAGCGTGTGGTTGGGTAAATCGCGTATTCGCAATGCAGTCGTATCGGTTGTTGGTAGAAATTTGCTGATTTTAAACGATCAAGTCGAACATATTGACCCGGAAACGGCAAGCCTGAGCGGCGGTGTGGTCACGCCCGGCGTAGAGAACTTAGCCTTTCCAACTACCCGGAGTATTGGATTTAATTTGAGCTTTCAGTTTTAAAAAAGTAAAGAATCAGTCAAAAAACTAAAGACTTGTATCATAAAATACATCAAATATGCTATCAATCAAAAATATCATCATCATAATTCTCTTGCTTTCCATTTTTTCTTGTCAGGACAAACTGGACGAACTTAGTACCGACCCCAATGCGCCAACCGAAGCTACGCCGGACTTACTGCTGCCGCAAATCATCCGCGACGCCATGAATGCACTGGTGCTGGAAGGCTGGAATATCGGTAGCCTGGTGATTCAGCACACCGCCAAAAGTCAGAATGTCGCTGCCGACCGCTACGCCTGGTCGGAGCGCGATGCCATCTGGAATGCCGTGTACGACAACCTCCGCGATGTGCAAAACATCCTTGCGCTGAGCGAAGCTTCGGGGGAAAACAACTACAAAGGCATTGGCCTGGTAATGCGTGCCTGGCTGTTTTCGCTGGCTACCGATTGCTACGGCGATGTGCCTTACTCCGAAGCAATTCGTGCCAAGGAGGGTATTAATTATCCAAAATATGATTCACAAGAATTTGTTTATCAAGGCATTTTAAATGATTTAAAAATTGCAAATGAAATATTGGGCAGCACTTATGAACCAGTGAATGGAGATGTAATTTTTAATGGCAATGTCGAAAAATGGCGCAAACTCGCCAATTCGCTTCGCATTCGGTATCTGATGCGCATTTCCAACAAAGTGGATGTAAGTGCTGATTTACAGGCAATTATCAACAATTCCGATTCGCTTCCGATCTTTACAGGCAATGCCGATAACGCTACATTCGACTACCGTAGCACTCCACCTGACCAATTTCCTGTACATAACCTGAATCCCGGATATTTCAACGAATTCCGTGCCAGCAAAGGTTTGCTGGAACTCATGGTCGAATACGAAGACGAGCGCCTGAATGTATTTTACCGCCCGACTCCGGCAACCGAAGACAGTCCAAACCCACAATTCGCAGGCATTCCCAACGGCTTACCCGACGACGAAGCGCTGGCTTACAACGGAGGTTTGGAATTCCAGTCGCGCATCGGGCGGCCATTTTACGAAGATGCTTTGACACCGCAAGGTTTGCAAATTGCCAAAGGCGTGGTGATGACTTATTCGGAATTGCAGTTTTTGCTGGCGGAGGCAGCGGAGCAGGGTTTTATAACTGGCGATGCGGCAACTTTCTATCGCAATGGTATCAAAGCTTCGTTTGAATATTACGGTTTAAATCCCGACAAATACCTCAGCAGCGGATTGGCGATTTATTCCGGTTCGAGCGAAGACCGATTGAAGTTGATCGGATTTCAAAAATGGATCTCGTTGTACATGCAAGGGCTGGAGGCTTGGTTTGACTGGCGTCGCACACGCAATCCCGAGCTACTGCCCGCCGAAAGTAACCAAAATAACAACCAGATTCCGATGCGTTTTTTGTATCCGCGCATAGAGCAATCGCTGAACGCCCGCAGCTACCAGGAAGCTATTGCGCGCCAGGGCACCGATGATCTGAACACCAGAATGTGGTATTTAAAAGATTGAAAATTGTTATCATAAAAAAGTGCAACACCCTCAAAAACTGGCACGCCGAAAGCCGACGCGCCAATCTGATCCATCGGTTCATTTTACTTCCGGCGCACTTTTTCCGGTACGATAATGCGAGTGACCTTTTCCTGTTCCAGCATTTGATTGAATTTCGGTAATTCATTATCCATTACCGTTTCATATTGAATCATGATATCGTCGTACGCCTTTTTCAGATCGGCGAAAGCCTCAATCGCGCCGCCGGTCGGGCGATGTTGGTCGTACATCACTACGCTGTAAAGTCGGAGTAAATGATTGCAAAACTTGCGCTCAAAATTGATTTCATCCTGGCTGACTTCGA
>CAZQTF010000071.1:0-16486 GCA_964596135.1 uncultured Saprospiraceae bacterium
CGGTTTTACCAAGCAAACCCTGGCCCATGGGCGAGTTGACCGATATTTTCTGCGCTTTGAGGTCTGCTTCCTGCTCCGATACCAGCTTATAGGTCATCTCTTTGCCGTTTTTCTTATTTTTGATCGTGACCTTAGAAAACACTGTTACTTTCGAGGTATCCAACTGACTCTGGTCGAGAATGCGGGCATTTGCCAGAATCTTTTCCAACTCATTGATTTTCAGCTCCAAAAGCCCTTGCTGATCTTTAGCAGCATCGTATTCTGCATTTTCTGAAAGATCACCTTTTTCCCGCGCTTCCGCAATTGCTCTCGCTACTTCCTGGCGCCCTCTGATTTTCAGGTCTTCCAGTTCTGTCTTCAGTTTGTCATACCCTTCCTGGGTCAAATAACTGTACCCTGTCATAAAGCATTCATTTTTAAAGAGTCATTCATTTGATGTTTCAAGCAACGCGTCTTGAAAAATCATCATGAGCCGACTTGAGATAGTTGAAAAAATTTAGATAATTGTATTACCTCTCGAAATCGGTAGGTTATTATAAAAACGTTGCCATCCTGTTTTATTGTTTTATCAGGTTGACTAAAAAGCAAGAACGCCTCCGCGAGGGAAACGTTCTTGCTTTCGAAATTCAAAAGTACAAAGAAAAGAGAGAATATTCAAGTCCTTGATAAAGAATCGTCGAAAAGATTAAATAGCAATACGCACCGAAAAATTATGCGTGCCGTTCCATACACGAGTTTGGCGATAAGCATAGTCAATGCCCAGGCGTGTATTTTTGTTATCCCGGCTCAGCGGCACTTCAATGGAAGCACCAGCGCTAACGCCGCTGTAGATAGAAGCCTCGATTTCATTTTCAACGCCGATTTCATAGCGATATCCGGCGCGCAGCATAAACATGTCTTTGAGCGAATATTCCAGACCACCGCCGATTTCATCGCGGGAGAACGAATTCGCCGCAAAATTGCCCACAGTGGTCAGGCGGTGCGCTTCGCCGAAACGAAAATCATAAGACATCCCAATATTCAGCATAGAAGGCAACTCAAAACTGGCAGCGCGCTGGTCGTAGGTCAGGTCATAACCGCCATTGTTGGGGCTGGGTCCTTGCGTGGACAAACCTTCGCCGCCAAAAGTCATTCTTGAACCGACGTTGCGCAAGGAAATACCAAATTTGAAATTATCCTGCTCGCCGGTCACATATTGTACCCCAGCATCCACCGCAAAGCCAAAGGCGCTCACATCGGCAATAGCCTCGGAAATACCGCGAAGCGTGATACCTACTGACACTTTATTTTCAAAAGTATGCGCATAAGAAAGCCCGATGTTAAAGAAACTGGGCGAGAAAGTCGCCCCTGTCCCTTCCGGCTGGTCGGTTGTGGTTACCCGAATATCCCCAAAATCAAGCGCCATGATACTAAAACCGAAAGCTCCGTTTTTGCCAACACGCTGACCAATGCCAAAGGCATTGGTGCGAATGTCGGTACCTTGCAGGTAAATACTGTGCCCTACCAGAATTTCGGTTTTGTTGATGCGGGAAAGCCCTGCCACATTGAGTTGCAATGCCTCCACGCCCATGACAAAAGAAGTAGTTAGGGTATGTAGCCCTGCGCTGCGCGCCCAGGGGTTCATCAACAGTTCATAAGCGCCTGCTTCGCCCTGGCGATCAGGGTTTCCGGCACGTACCACCGTGACAGCCGCCGGCAGCAGGCAGATGATAATGAAAAATGAAAAGAATCGCTTCATTGAAATATTTTTTGAAGACTTCCGAAGCGCTGAAAGCGCGGAATTCTTGTTATTTTACATTTACAAACCGGATGGATCGAATTTCCGGTTAATACCAAACCATTTAATCGTGCGTTCGCCCAAACCATCGGCTTTCACATGGATAAGATACACCCCGCTCGCAATCGGGATGCCTTTGCTGTTTTTTACATCCCATTCCAGGTCCGGCAAGATTTGAGTCCGCTCGATGGCGCGGTTGCCGCCGCGAGGCACAGCGCCCACTTCATCACGGGTATAACGACGGATAAATTTGCCGTCGAGCGAATAAATAGTGATTTCGCATTTGGCTGGTAAATTGGTAATTTTTACGGTGTTGACAAATTGAGAAATTTCATAATCCGAAAAGCCATAGTAAGGATTGGGCACGACGTTGATCTTGTCAAGCGCTGTTTCAATGCCCGGGCGATCCAATTCCGAAGCCTGTTTGCCTTCGATTTTGAAGCGATAAGTCGGATACCCCCGAAAATCGCCGGTGCCCAGCGAAACCTGATAAGGATTGTCCGCCCGGAGTTTGACTATTACATCATCCGGAATCAATCCCTCAGCATACGATTTAAACTGCGGTCCGCCAGGACGCGCCATGATGATACCAGCCCAGGTAACCTCGCGCACGCCACGGAATTTGTTGATATTCGTCTGACGGAGCAGGGTACGCAGTTGTGCACAACCATCATATGGTTGTTTAGTCACATACACCATATGCTGACCACCAAGATAATACTGGAAAATATTGGCAAAATTTCCATCATTGATAAACAACTGCGACGAAGGATTGAACATCATATCTCTGCCCGTCGGTTTGCTCAAATACGCTTCAGGGTACTGCGAACCATCATACACCGAGTTTTCCCCGAAGAAAATATTGAGGCGTTGCCCCGTTTCCACGTCTATGGCATAGCCAGGAAACCAAGCCATACCTTCATTGGGCTCCTGAGAATCCACATCAGGTAAACCGTCGCCGTCACTGTCTGATTTTGTTACGCTTGGCGCAGCCCGAAGGTCAAAGTTTCTTCGATTTCCCTGGGTTTCGTATCCCAGCGCTTCGTAAAAGCGATTAGATGTTTCTACAACGACACAGCGACTCCAGAGTTCTTTATTAGAAGTGAAGACGATGTCCACGTTGTTCAAATCCTGAAGCGACGACTGCTGCCGCAAAATATCCACGCCGGTCACAGGGCGAAACCACGTCGGCGAAATAAATGGATCATTGTTTTCGTTTTGAGCGCGCCAGTTGGTCAGGTACATTGGCACAAATGCGCCGGTGCCGATAGTGCTCAAGGATTGATTGGGATCCAGCAGAAAGTCCACTTCCGACTCGTTGGTCAGTACAAAATTCAGCACATTTTGGTCAAAATCCCGATTGCCAAAGACCGTCCCATCGGCGATGCCCAAAAACCATTCCTGAGCGCTTTCGCCGCGAAGATATTCTTCTTCGTAGCCCACTGCGCCATTGGAGCGAATGCCAATAGGATTGGAGCCTGCGTCGGCGACTTGTCCAATCGTGATCGAAAAACCAAATTGTTTGATTACCTGCTCATTCAGCCTATCAATCGTATTTTCGGAAATAATGACCGGGCTGTTGGGATCGCTCAGATTTTTCAACTGCCAGCGCACAGTTTTGTCAAGCGCTTCGTTCCCCATGTTTTCGTCAAAATAGGTCAGTTCAAATTCACCGTCTTTAACATCCAGCGGATTGAAAATATTAATCTGAATTGGCGCACGCCCAGGCTCGTAAGTGATTTCCCCGGTAAACTTGTTTTGCAAAATTGCTTCGCGGGTTTCATCAGAAATATCGAGGAAATTGCCACCGTTGCCAATACCATCAATGCGCGTAACCACTGCACCCTCGCCGTATAATGCATTCAATTTTCGATCTACGATCGGGCGGGGTATCACTGTATAATACACATTTGTACCATCTCCAATATTACGACGTCCTTCCAGATAAGGCTGCCGTTGCCCGAGCACTGCTTTGGGGTCAAAAGGTGTATATTCATTGAAAGCGTAAGCGACTGCGGTGAAATAGTATTTCTTGTGATTGATCAGGCGACGGTCGTTGCCGGAGGCAAACTGATCTTCTGTAATGCGGAACGTATGTTGAATTCCCTGATTTGAGCCTTCTACTTCGAGGTTTGGCACATAATATTCCTGACCGGTAGGATTTTCTATGGTTGACCAGTTGAAAATACGCCCCACGTTGTTCTGTACATCCACCTGATAGATCAGTCGCGCTTTATCAGGATCATCCAGGTCGGCAATTGTCACCTCCGGACCTGCCAGTTGGTACAATTTATACCCTTCAAATCGGTACAAACTGTCCGACACACCTGCGGGAATGCGCAAACCCGGTTGGGCATAAGCTTCGTAGGCATTATTGGAAGTGAGAGTATCGTTGGTAAAAATAGCAATCACTTCGCGATCCAATTCAATAAAATCTACATCTGGTGCGTCGGGACCGTCTGTGAGGCGAAAACAATTGTCGAACAGAGCCTGGGCGATGTCGTCCGCTTCCTGCAGTTTGGCGATGCTGGGGCAAGGATATACCTGATCCGGCACCCATACTGCTCCAATGATCAATTCGTTCACCGCACCCGGATCCAGGCGGAAAGGTCCCGAAGCCTGAATAGTACGACGGTCGCCCGGAGGCAATCCTTGCGAACACATAGACCAGCCCTCGGTGTTATTCGGTGTTTCTGTAAAAGCGTATTTGATTGGCGGTCCTGATTCCTGATAAGCATCACCGCCATAGGTAAAAGAGGTGCCATCTCGCCAGGAACCAGAGAGGTATCGGTAGTATTCCAGAGCGTTGTTGGGGTCGGAAGTGCCGGGCAGCGGCGTCGGGACTCCACTGCCCCTGTTATAATAAGTGAAAGAAGACATGCCGATTTCGTTGCCAAATTCATCCAGCGGACCCCGGAAGTAATCCACACCCAGGATCGGAATGCGATCGCCATAAGTGGGTACCCCACCCGGACAAATCGAACCGGTTTGCCCATCTACCGGGTCTTGGTTGTACACATATGCTAAACTCCGTGTGGTATCGCAACCAACGTAGTCGTCAATATCGCATCCGAGATCAGGATCCACCCACATGGCAAAGAAAGTACTGTCAATACTTTCGATCGCCCGGTTAATCAGCTTATACCGTTGGAAGGTCATGTCATTAATTTCATCGTTGGTAGCGTAGGCAAATGCCTGTACCTGCACTTCCATCTGAATAGGATCACCCATTGATTCGGAGTGAATGTTGCCGGCGTCATTATATATCCAAAAGACCATTTCATCAGGAATGGGCTGCTCATCTGGCGTGACAAAGCTACAGCCGCGAATTTCGACAATTGGGAAATCTCCCTGTGTAGGGTCATACAACCCATCGCCGTCTTCATCCCAAAAACCTGCCAAACCCTGCGTGGTATTGGGCAGATCAAACTGATGAATGTCAAAGAAAAATGGGTTGCCGCGTCCAGGCCAGCCTTTTACATCATTGGGAATTAAATCGGGATCATAATCAATCCCCTCTGTGCGCGCCTGCCGAAAATTGCGGATATGCTCCCGGATGTTTGCACCTTTTACTACAAAAAATTTATCCCATTTGGCACAGGTTTCTTGATCCGTTTTGCCGGTTTCTGGATTAAGCGGACCCGAAAAAAAATCGGAATCACCACTGGCAGAGCCATACGTTTTGGCAGCGACCTTGAGGTTGCCTGCGGGGTCAACGCCCCCAAGCCAAACCGCACCTGCATAAATGGAAGAGACCTGCGGCTGTCCGGGTGCTACTTTCGGGACAATATACCGACCGTCGTTGGTATCCCACCATACATCGCCCCCGGAGAGCAGGCGCGCGCGCACGTTATTGATCGCCATGTCAATCTGGGAAACGGAATTGGCACAGTTTTCCCGAAAATTGACTGTTGTGTTGTTTTGTTGGGTGGGGTTCGTTCTGCCTGGCTTGGTATCCGGTTTACGCGCTTCCACCGAGGTAAAGGTGCCAACAAGGAGAATACCCAACAGAAAATATTTTAATTGCTGCATAGCTATATGAATTGACCATTGAAATTTGACCATTGAAATTTTCTTTTAAAAATCCATGATTGCTCCCACAAAGATTCTTCGCGGTAAGCTATACAAATTTGGATTCAACAACGCCCACTGATAGGAAGCCAAATAAGAATCCACTTCGCGCACCGAATTCTCGATATTGTTAATTTGCTGTTCGCCAAAAGAAGATGCCAGAAAACCATCATCTGACGGAGAGCCGGTTACCGGATACACCTCAATCACGTTGCGGCGATCCAGCAAATTGGTCACCCGACAATACACATTGAAACCGTACTTATTGTTGATTGTGAAGTTCTTGTCCACGCGCAAATCGAGCCTGAAATTCCAGGGTTTGCGGGCGCCGTTAAGCGAGCCAATTGTTCCTACGCCGCCCAGTTCCGTAGGTGTTTGGGCTGCCGTATAGGGACGTCCTGATACGATAGTTCCCAAAAGATTGAAGCCGGCATTCGCGAGAATTTCCTTGCCAAAAAGTCTTGGACCTGTATAAAAACGCCCAGATCCGTAGCGATAATCTACGGTCACGTTGAAGCGGTGGCGCTCGTCGTAGTTGAGCGGAAACAGCGTCCGCAGGTTGCCCCGGCTGGTCAGCCCTCGTTGCGAATTGGCATCTGACCCCGTACCATCGGCAAATTGCAGGGTGTAGTTGGCGTTGATCGAAACATTGCCCGTACGGCGCAGGTCATACTGGAAAGAAAAGCCTTTCACGGTACCAAAATCCTGATTGTCGTAGGTCGTGTACTGAATCACGCCTGGCACAGGAAAGAAGGTGCGAATCTGGATCATATCGCGCAATTCTTTATAAAAAGCGGACATTTTGATCGCCGAAGCATTCGACAGCTTTTGCTGAAAACCAATTTCATAATCAATTGTACGTTCCGGTTTCAGGTTTGGATTGTTAATTGGGTTACCAGCGTTATAAGAAATATCGTTGAAATAGAAATAATCGCGCGGCGTAGCCAGCGTATTGGATGGTGGGCGCTGCACGAGGATGTCATAATGCGCAAAAAAATTGGCTTCGCTGGAAATCGGGAAGGAAAACGCCAGACGTGGCATCACATTCACCTGGGCTTCATAATCCTCGAAGGAAACGCTGGGATCAAAATTTTTCGACTTGATAAAGTTGGGGTCTCTCGCCGGCCGCTCATCGGTGTACTTAGGGAAAACCAACCCGCCCGAAAATAAAGACGCCGGGTTATTCACCGGGGTACCGTTGGCAGCATACCATTGGTCGCCGTCGCGGTACGCCGTCACCGAAGTTCCCACATCATTCAGATACACTTTGTAGTCATCCCCGATATTGCCGGGGCGCTCGTCGCCGCTGCTGGCGTGATAATCCGCAGCATTCATGATTTCATATAAAGAATAATTGTCTTTTAATACTTTCGTATTTGCATCATAACGATCCACACGCACGCCAAGTCGGAAAATAATATCGCGGAAAGTAAACTTATCCTGAATATATGCTGCGGAATAGATCGGGCGGTTGGGTGCAACGGGGAACGTGCGTACGCCCTCGGCATCGGTAGCCGTAAAGAAATCCTCAAACGTACCGTTGAAAGGATTCCCAAGATAATCGTACCCAAAATACCCAATGATTTGCTGATCATTCAGTTCTTTTGCAGAAAAGAGATCAAGGCTCAACTGATCAGGCGATAAGCCATCTACATTAACGAATTCCGTAAGTTCCTGACCGGTCACCTCCCGTATGCGCCGATAAAATTGGCTTTCATCGCCCTCTGTAAAACTCAGGCCCAGTAAGGGTGTATTTTCAAAGCCCGGAATGTTGATGAAACCAACCGTATCAGGATTTTCCGGGATACCCTGGATGTGAATATTTGCCTGCTGGCGGGCAATATCCCACAAGCCACGCGGCGCCACATTGTACCCGCGATTGATGCGCTGCTCGTACCAAACGCCGAGTTGGATACTGTGGCGACCTCTGTCGGAACTACCAGGCACCAGATCAAAAGTGGTATTCGCATTGAACGTGTAAATATCGTTGTCACCTCTGCTATAAAGGTTATAGACCGTTCCTACATTGGTATGAAAATTCCAGGAACTGGTGAAAATGCCTGAAATGATGCCATTGGGTGCGTAGAATGCAGCACGGGAAAGCGCATCGGTAGCGCCATCGCCCGTATTGGTAATCAGGTGATTCCCGATCTGACCATTTAAACCTTCGCTAAAGTCAATGCCCATTGCATTGTTGTAGTTGGCGAGCACCGGATTGCGATCACCTGCCGAGTAACCCCGCAGCACCTGGCGATAATCAGTATGCTGCAGATAAAATTGCCCGGTAGCCGGATCAAATTGCTGGACGAAAGTAGGCACCCATTCGATATCAAATTTGCCGACATAGCCATAGTCGAAAAAACGATCGCCGTGGCGCTGGTCGTAGGTTTCTCCCTGGGTTTTTTCATAGCCAAATTGCAACGTATAGGAAGCATTCTGAATCAGCGGGCTTTTCCGTTGTGTCTGTCCTTCCGAATTTCCGGCAGAACCCGTACCGCCCAAGCGGTGCCGGAAGCGAAAATTACCCCGATAGGTTTGTCCATAGTTGAATGGATTATTGTGGCTGTTGTATACGCGCCATCCTCCTGGCGTGAACTGATTTTCGGAATCCACATAAGCACCGGTCAGAGAAATATCTATCGCCCGACTCAAGCGGGCATCCAGTTTGGCAAAAACGTCGTAGCGGCGAAATCCCTCGTAGGGTTTGGCTTTGAGCGCATCAACCTCATCTGCTTTGGTAAAATCGGCAGCGACAAAAGGGTTTTCACCAATTTTAATGATCGGGTTAGCTTCCAGCTCTTTTAACTTGTCGTCGTTGACCCGATACACCGAAATTGCCGGCGGGTCGTCGTCTTTTTGATCGGTCACACGACCAATAACCCGAAAACCAAGAATGGATTCGCCACGAGCATTTTTCAGGAGAGGTCCGGTCAGGTTGAAACCGAGGAGACTGTTGTTGTACCCATCCAAAAAATTGGAAGTTTCCATCTCCACTCCACCAGAAAATTTATTGGAAATACCCTTTGTAGTAATCGAAACACTACCACCGGTAAAGTCGCCATACTGCGCTTCCACACCACCGGTGATCACCTGCAATTGCTCGATCTCCGACTCAGGAATTAGGCTACCCTGCACGCGCACCCCATCCACAAAATAGCTGGTCGCGTCGCTGCGCGAGCCCCGAATGGTGATTGCCCCGCCTTCATCTGAAGTGGCAAGCCCCGCCGTTGTCGCCGCCAGTGCATTGATATTTCGAGTGGGTAAGCTACGGATTTGCTCACTGGTAATCACGCCCCCGGAAGTAGTATTGTCCTGCTCGATCAGTGGCACTTTGTATTCGGTCACGACAATTTCGTCAAGAATAACGCCTCCGCCGGAAGCCATTTGCACATCCGCTTTGTTCGCTTTACCTGCCAGCACTTTGATGCCGGTCAGGCGCTGCGTTTGGTATCCTACATAGCTGACTTCCAGATCGTAAGTGCCGGGGTCAATATTGCTAAAGCTGTAATTACCGTCAATGTCGGTTTCGGTACCAGTAATCAGGACGCCATTTTTATACAGCACGACATTTCCAAATAAGATGGGTTCGCCGCTGTCCTTATCGGTCACTTTCCCCGCAAGAGAAGTCTGTGCGACGACCGAGGCAGTGATGATAAGTAAAATAAACAACAGTAAAAGTCGAGTCATAAGCTTTTATTTTTAGCTATCAAGCAAAGGGTAGGGAAAGATTTGCAATGTTAAAAAAATAAAGATTCATATCAAATATTTTTCAATCCAAAGCTGCCGGTCTTCCTGACCAGCCGGATGACAAAAATTTATAACTTTATGTTTTATCAGAAAAGAATGGAGATGAGATAGCCGTCCCAAAGGTAAAAACGAATGCCGGAATACGAGCGCTTCCTGACCATTCTATTTTCGTCCAAGAGATGACATAAATTTAGTTTTCCGGTGGCCGCCAAACGGCTTTGCACAAATGCCTTTACCAACAAGGAATCACCGAAACCGGGAAAACTGCTCAAAACCTTTATCCTATTCTATCATTTATACCCTAAAACCCTCTATATTTGACGCAAAAATTTGTAAATCCTATGAGATATATCATTTTCCTGGCATTTGCTGTCATGCTGGCTGCCTGCCAATCCGAAAAA
Source organism: uncultured Saprospiraceae bacterium (assembly GCA_964596135.1). Lineage (GTDB taxonomy): Bacteria > Bacteroidota > Bacteroidia > Chitinophagales > Saprospiraceae > JADJNW01. Next base: position 9,997 of record CAZQTF010000071.1, read on the forward strand.
GTAGCCCCTAAGCATATTTTTGCCGATTATTTTGTTCGCTATCTGGAAACCGAGCGCCAATTGAAAGTACACGCTGCTTTTTATGAAGGCGATACACTCGAAACGGCACGCTCGCTGGTCTTCGACAAGAATGTTACTTTCCAGGGCTACGAAATGAACCCCCGCCAGATCGAGAATAAAACCATGCGCTACATCTTCAATGGCATCGGCGACTACGATAGCTCCTTCCTTTTTCAATATACCGATTTGCGCGGAAAACCTCAGGAATTCAGAATCACCATGGCGCCACTGCGGGATTTTTCTGTTAAAAACAACGAAATTAGCCTTTCCAAGGGCATGGTGCTGGAACTCGAGGGTGAGCCTTTTGCGGCCAACGAGAGTCTGATTCTGCTTTTTACCAGCGAACGCAATAAATCCGCCATGGCAGAATTTAAAGGCCCCTTTAATGTAAAAACGCTCGAGGTCCCGGCGGTGCAATTGATGGACGTTGATCCTGGCAAAAATTTCCTTTATTTGGTCAAAAAGCAGGAAAATATTCAGAAAACATCAACGATGGATATTACTTCCAGCGTGGAATACTATTCAAAAACAATTGAAATTCAAGTGCTTGAGTGATTTTCCTATCAAAATATTGAACGATTGATCCGCTAAGACCATGCGGCTAAAAAATCAATCGTTCAATACTTCGACCTTTCGACAAAAAAAATTACCTTTGCGGGCGATTTGTACGGCAGGGTTCTCCTGTGTAAAATTGTTTACGAAAAATGCCCAAAGATACTTCTATCCAGTCCGTCTTGATCATAGGTAGCGGTCCCATTATTATCGGTCAGGCTTGCGAATTTGACTACTCCGGCTCTCAGGCGTCGCGTTCATTGCGTGAAGAAGGCATCGAAGTAACACTGATCAATTCCAATCCGGCAACCATTATGACCGACCCGGTCACGGCTGATAATGTTTACCTGCTGCCGCTTACGGTTGAAAGCATTGTCAAGGTTTTAGAAGAACGGCAAATTGATGCCGTGCTGCCGACCATGGGCGGGCAAACGGCGCTCAACCTTTGCGTAGAAGCCGACAAACTCGGCATTTGGGAAAAATATGGCGTACGAATGATCGGTGTGGACGTAAATGCCATTGACCTTACTGAAAACCGAGAGCTTTTCCGCAAACACATGATTGATATTGGCTTGAGCGTAGCGCCTTCCTTTATTGCCAATTCATTTCTCGAAGGCAAGGAAGCAGCACAAAAGATTGGTTTTCCGCTTGTTATTCGTCCTTCTTATACGCTGGGCGGCACCGGTGCTGCTTTTGTCCATAAAGAAGAAGATTTTGATGCGCTGCTGCGGCGCGGTTTGAATATGTCGCCCACACATGAGGTGCTGATCGAAAAGGCGGTGCTGGGCTGGAAAGAATTTGAACTGGAGTTGTTGCGCGACACTGCCGACAATGTGGTCATCATTTGTACCGTTGAAAACCTCGACCCGATGGGTATCCATACTGGCGACAGCATTACGGTGGCTCCGGCAATGACCCTTTCTGATACGGCTTACCAGCGCATGCGCGATCAGGCAATACAGGCGATGCGTTCGCTGGGCAACTTTGCCGGCGGTTGCAACATTCAATTTGCCCTCGATCCTGAAACGGAAAACCTGATAGTGATCGAAATCAACCCACGCGTGTCACGCTCTTCGGCTTTAGCCAGCAAAGCTACCGGCTATCCAATTGCCAAAATCGCAGCAAAACTGGCCATTGGTTACCGCCTGGATGAACTGAAAAATCAGATTACCAAAACAACTTCTGCTTACTTCGAACCGACGCTGGATTATGTGATCGTGAAAATGCCGCGCTGGAATTTTGACAAATTCTATGGCGCCGATCATCGCCTGGGCTTGCAGATGAAGTCCGTCGGCGAAGTCATGGCAATTGGTCGCAATTTTCTGGAAGCTTTGCAGAAAGCTTGCCAATCGCTGGAAAATGGTCGCATGGGACTAGGCGCAGACATGAAAGAGTGGGTCAAAACTTCTGACGTACTCGAACGACTCGAACACCCGACCGAAGACCGCATCTTTCGGGTGAAAGACGCGCTGCGCCTTGGCGTGCCCGAAAAAACAATTCACAAACTGACAAAAATTGACCCTTGGTTTATCAAGCAGATCAAGCGTTTGGTAAAAGTGGAAGAACATTTGATGCGCTACAACGTAGCCGAAGATATTCCGGAAGATTTTTTCCGCGAATTAAAGGAAATTGGTTATTCCGATGCCCAAATCGCCTGGATTTTGCGACTGAAGGAAGAAGAAGTGACCAAACAACGCCGGAAATTGGGTATTCGCCGCACCTATAAAATGGTGGATACCTGCGCTGCTGAATTTGAAGCCCAAACGCCCTATTTCTACTCGGCTTTTGATTCGGAAAACGAAAGTATTCCAAGCGACAAGAAAAAAGTAATCGTACTGGGTTCCGGCCCAAATCGCATCGGGCAAGGGATCGAATTTGACTATTGCTGCGTGCATGGTTTGCTTGCCGCCAAAGATGTTGGCTATGAGTCCATCATGATCAACTGCAACCCGGAAACGGTTTCCACCGATTTCGATATTGCCGATAAACTCTACTTCGAGCCCGTATTCTGGGAACACATTGAGGAAATTCTGGATTTGGAAAAACCCGAAGGTGTGATTGTTCAATTGGGTGGTCAGACCGCGCTGAAGCTGGCGGAAAAATTCCACAAAACCGGGATTAAAATCTTCGGTACCAGCTTTCCTGACATGGATTTGGCGGAAGATCGAGGTGCTTTCTCCGATTTGCTCAAAGCATTGGATATTCCTTATCCGCAATATGGCGTAGCCAATGATGCCGATGAAGCTCTACAAGTGGCACGTGGCATCGGTTACCCGGTATTGGTGCGTCCTTCTTATGTACTCGGCGGTCAGAATATGCGCATTGTGATTAATGATGACGAATTAGAACGTCATGTGCTAACGATTTTTAAGCATATGCCCGACAATCGCGTGTTAATTGATCACTTCCTCGATCGCGCCAAAGAAGCCGAAATTGATGCCATTTGCGATGGCGATGACGTGCACCTCATGGGCATTATGGAACACATCGAACCAGCCGGTATTCACTCCGGCGATAGCTCGGCGGTGTTGCCTACCTACAGCCTTTCGGTGGAAGCCGTCAGTACAATGGTCGAGTACACGCACAAGCTCGCCAAAGCTTTAAATGTAAAGGGTTTAATCAATATTCAATTTGCTATAAAAGACGATAAAGTGTACGTGATCGAAGCCAATCCACGTGCATCGCGTACCACGCCATTCATTGCTAAGGCATATAAAGTGCCTTATTTGCAAATTGCCACCAAGATCATGCTGGGGACACACAAACTAAAAGATTTTGATATCAAACCGCAACCCAGTGGCTACGCGATCAAAGTACCAGTATTTTCGTTTGAGAAATTTCCGAATGTAGATAAAAACCTGGGACCCGAAATGAAATCTACGGGTGAAGCAATTTACTTCATTAAAGACTTGAGCGATCCATATTTCCGCGAGTTGGATCGCCAACGATACATGTATCTGACAAGATAAAACGTCGCCCGCTAAATGACAAAAGCGCTCATAGCACTCTGGTTGCCGGGAGCGCTTTTTTTATTTTACGAATTGTATGCATACCGGCGTTGGCGTTTTTATTTCGTTCCGATACTTTAATATACCATTCTGTTGAATGCTGAAAATCAGAATATTATCTGTATTTTGATTCGCAGCGTATAGAAAACGTCCATCCGGTGAAATGGCAAAATTACGCGGGAAATCTCCCTGCGTGGCAGTATGCCCAATCAAGGTCAACGCTCCATTCTCAGGATCAATGCGGTAAGCAACAATCGAATTATGCCCCCGGTTGGCACCGTATAAAAATTGACCGTTCGGGACAATGTGAATATCTGAGCAAAGATTATCACCGGTAAAATCGGCGGGCAGTGTCGGCACGGTTTGCAGGGTATCCAGCGCACCGGTTTCCGGCTGCCAGCGCATGGCGGTAACGGTATTGTTCAATTCGTTAATTACATAAGCATATGGCAGCGTAGGATGAAATGCCAAATGCCGTGGACCCGAACCAGGACGCACCGACGCAAAAGCAGGATTCGTCGGAAGGAGTTTCCCGTTTTGATAATCAATCTGATGGATATAAATCTGATCCGTTCCTAAGTCCGGCACGTACAGAAAACGCTCGTCGGGTGATAGATTCACGCTATGCGGATGCGAAGCCTCCTGCCTTGGGTGCAGACCTTTGCCCGAAAATTTGATCACCGAGCTGGCTTCTTCCAACCCTCCATCGGCGCGGATTGGGAACATCGCTATGGCGCCCCCAACGTAGTTTGCCACAAAAAGATAGCGCCCCTGGCTATCGGTGCTCAGATGGCACGGCGCAAAGGCATGCGAAGATTGCTGATTGATTTTCTTCAAATTCGCACCATCCCAGGCATACGCTACCACATGCCCCACCGTATCTACATCGGAGCCGATTTCTTCCACCGCGTACAAAAACTTTCCGTCGTGGCTCGGCACCAAAAAGGAAGGATTGATGATGCCCTCCTCCACCAGCAGCGCATCCAGATATCCGGAAACGCTGTCCTGCTCAAACACATAAATGCCGGCGCCCTTGCCATCCACGTGCCCTTCCTGGCGCGTGTAAGTTCCGATAAATGTAGTCACAGTTGTCGCTTTTTCCACCGGTGTTTTATCTCCTTTGGTGTTGCAAGCCGCCAGCAATAAAAAAAGCGGAATGAATCGGCAATTGTTCATACAGAGCATATTGAGCGAAATATAAAATCAGTTCCTTACCGCAGCTAATATACACGCAATTGTGAATAATTTAGGCAGGATATTGCTTTGACTTTTCATACTCCTGCATTACAGTTTTTATTATGACCACACCACTTTTCCTGAATGTAAAAACGACCCGGAACTTTCATATCCAGGAAAGGGTTTTACATTTATTGCGGTAAAGCGCTAATAGTATAATGATAATGGAAATTAATCCAACCATCAAATACATCGAATCCCTTTCCGACCATCGCCTTTTTCTGATCTTCGACAATGGCATCATCAAAGTCTATTCATTAAAAGAACGACTGCAAACGCCTGCTTTTCAAGCATTAAAAGAGGAAAGCTTATTCCATGCCGCACAAGTAGCCAGCGGCGGCGGGTAGGTATTTTTGGTTCCTTCGCGCGGCAAGAGGAGCATGCAGACAGTGATATTGATATTTTGGTAAGCTTTGCGGAGACGATTGACCTTTTCACCCTGGTGCGTATGCACCGCGAATTGGAGGAGTTATTACATGGCAAGGTGGATATTGTCACTGAAAAATCTTTACATCCATCGCTTAAGCCCTGTGTTGAAAGGGATTTGCAAATTATCGCTGACTTTGAAATATTTTTTTAAACCCTTCTTAGTTTTCCACAATGCGTCCAACTTAAAACGCGCTTTCGTATCTTTGCTTCCCTTTCAAAAATTTGGAACCGATGACCGAAATGATCCCTCAACTGATTAGTGATACCTTGTCGATCGGCAAGCGGCAGGTGGCTGCTACGATGGAATTATTAGCAGGCGGCGCCACGATTCCCTTTATTTCGCGCTACCGCAAGGAGGCAACGGGCAGCTTAGATGAAACGCAGGTGGCTGCTATTGACGCCGAGATGAAACGCTTAGATACGTTGATCAAACGCAAGGAAACCATCCTCAAAAGCATCACCGATCAGGAGAAACTCACCCCGGAACTGGAGGAAAAAATTAACAATTGCTGGGATAGCACGGAATTGGAAGACCTCTACCTGCCTTATCGCCCCAAGCGCAAAACCCGCGCCAGCATTGCCCGCGAGAAAGGACTGGAACCTTTGGCAACTATTATCCTGGAACAACGCGAACGCGACATTGAGCTGCGTGCCGAGCAATTTATCACTGACGAAGTACCCGATGTAGAGGCTGCTTTAGCCGGCGCCCGCGACATTATCGCCGAGTGGGTAAATGAAAATGCGGACGCCCGCAACGCCGTACGCCGCATCTTCGAGCGCAGCGCGAGTATTGGTTCTAAAGTGTTCCTCACCAAACAGGAAGAAGCCGCGAAGTATCGCGATTATTTTGATTATAATGAGCCTTTGAAGCACGTGCCGAGCCACCGTCTGTTGGCAATTCTTCGCGCAGAAGAAGAAGGTTTTTTGAGGGTAAGCATTGATATTGAAGAAGAGCAAGCCTTGGCGCGTTTGGAACGGCAGTTTGTGAAAGGCGATAATTCTGCTGCCAATCAGGTCGCTTTGGCAGTAAAAGATGCTTACAAACGTTTGATGTTGCCTTCGCTGGAGATTGAATTTCGCAACAAAGCCAAGGAAAAAGCCGACGAAGAAGCGATCAAGGTTTTTGCTGAAAATCTTCGACAATTACTGTTGGCAGCACCGCTGGGTCCGAAGCGCACTTTAGCCATTGATCCGGGCTACCGCAC
>CAZQTF010000072.1:0-16355 GCA_964596135.1 uncultured Saprospiraceae bacterium
TTAAGTAATAAATCAGAGAGTTGTATTTTATAAACTTTAAGGTTTTTACCCGCTTTATTACTCAACCGCTTTTTAACCAGCTCTTCGTCATATTCCGGTAAGCTGTTAATAATATCAAATAGTTCCGTCAGTACACCCTCTGACTGTCCAAAGTGGAGCTTAAAATAGCGTTTTTCCGAAGGTTTCATCGAGCTGATGAGCCGATGCAGATAATCTTTTGGTTTTTTCATATCCCTTGAAATATACTTCTATGGGAGATGCATATCATAATTTTCCTCTTTCATAAATTGGACAAGGTATGTAAAGGAGACTAACCAAAAGCGGGAAAGGGTAGCGCCAAATAACGTCTTTGATTCTAATGCATAAAAGCCCTTTCAAAAATACAAAATTTTTACATGCTGTGCAAAAAACATGCCTTCTATTCCTAAGGCGCTGGATTAGGAATAGCGTGATGTACTGCGTCAATGGCTTTAATTACTTCGTCTGGAAGCTCCACGTGAATACTGTCAATATTTTCCTGCAATTGTTCCATAGTGGTTGCACCAATGATATTGCTCGTTACAAACGGTCGGGAGTTGACGAACGCCAGCGCCATTTGCGCCGGGCTTAAGCCATGCTGCTCGGCGATGGCCACATACAACCTGATTGCTTCCGTAGCCTCCGGGCTGTTGTAGCGTGTATATTGCTTGAATTTGTTGAGGCGGGAGCCGGGCGCGGCAGTACCTTTCAGATACTTACCGGAGAGCTTGCCAAATGCCAGCGGCGAATAAGCCAGCAATCCCGACTGCTCGCGCAGAGCGATTTCCGCCAGGTTGACTTCGAAAGTCCGGTTCAGCAGGCTGTAAGGGTTTTGAATGCTCACACAATGCGTTAAACCATGCATTTTTGCCAGATAGATAAAGCGCATCATGCCCCAGGCGGTTTCGTTGCTCACTCCAAAATGCCGGATTTTGCCGCTTTTCACGAGTTCATCCATCGTTTGGAGTACCTCCAGCAGGTTTTCCTGCCAGGGATCGTGGGGGTCGTGTTCGTATCCCAGTTTTCCAAAACGATTGGTATTGCGCTCGGGCCAGTGAATTTGATACAAATCAATATAATCCGTTTGCAATCGCTTCAGACTGCCTTCCACGGCCTGCAGAATTTGTTCCTGATTGATATGCAATGGATTGCGAATGTGTAAAAAGGTCTTGCCTGGTCCCACAATTTTGGTAGCAATGATTACTTTATTCCGATTGTTTCGCGCCTTCATCCAGGTGCCAATGACGCGCTCTGTGTTGCCCTGCGTTTCCGGACGCGGCGGAATGGAGTACATTTCAGCCGTGTCAAAAAAATTAATGCCCTGATCCAGCGCATAGTCCATCTGTTCGTGCCCTTCGGCTTCGGTATTTTGCTCGCCAAAGGTCATAGTGCCCAGGCATATTTTGCTGACTTTCAGATCGGTGTTGCCCAAAGTTGCGTACTGCATTCTGATATAAAATTTGAGGACCTTAAAGATATTTTTCTTGCAAACCGAGCGAAGGTAAAAAGATTCGACCGCATTCAAGAAAACTTCGTACCTTGTTGCAAAAAATTATATGCAAATTCAGCTCGAATGCCCAAACTGTGGGGCTGCTATTCGCGCCGAAGACATCAACATCAACCAATTGGTTGCCAAGTGCAATCAATGTCATACGCTTTTTGGCTTCGACACGATGCTGAAACAGGTGGAACGACACCGCGCCGAAGTGCCGCTGCCGCCCGGCATTGAAGCACTGAGCTACCTCAGCGAGTTAGACATTCAAATCAGTTGGCGCAAAACTTCCAACGCCGGTTTCTTTATTTTTTTCACCATTTTCTGGAACGCGGTTCTTGTTCCGTTTATCATCATTGCGCTCACGCAAGGCGAATGGATCATTCTGCTGTTTATCAGCCTGCATTTGCTCGTGGGCTTGTCTTTACTTTATTATACGCTCAGTGTTTTATTCAACACCACCTACATTCGGGTCAACCACCAGGAAGTCGTCATCGAGCATCGCCCTTTGAAAATGCCGTTTTATCCTGACCGACGCGCGCCCGTTCAGGATATTGACCAGTTATTTATTGACAAATACGTGGAAAGCCGCACCAATAATCGCCCCAATTTTGCTTATGCCGTGCGGGCTGTTTTGAAAAGCAATTCCGACAAGCGTATACCCATTATAAAAGGCTTGAAAAATAAGGAACAGGCACGATACATCGAGCAAGAAATCGAACGTTTTCTGAATATCAAAGACCGACCGGTAGAAGGAGAATGGGCATAGCCAATGTGACTGTGTTTATTGGCTCTTCGAAAATCGTTTGCCGAAAAAACTTTTTTGTTGCCCATATTTTTCGTATGTTTTAACTTTCTATTATTTAACCATTCCATAATTCAACCATATGAGTGTGCTCAATGACTTGCGAAAACTGCTGTTCGGCGCTAAATCGGTTGCCAAGTCAGCTGCTGATAAAACGATAGAAACCAGCAAGGAAGTCGGGAAAGATTTCGTAGAAAAATCGGGCGAATTCATCGAAAAAGCAGCCGACAAAGCCGGCGAATTTTATGACAAAGCCAAAGATAAAATAGACGACCTCACCGATAAAATCTGGTCGGAAGCCGAGCAAGCGGATACAAACCCTGCGGTTGAAGCCGAAAACCACACGAACGAATTTTCAGGACAATCTACTCCTTTCGGCGGTGGCATTCCGGATGAAGTAAAAGAAGAATCCGAAGCAATAAAACAGGAAACAATGGAACAAACTGAAAAATCCGACGATTTCGTTAGCAAAACCGGCGAAAAGGTGCTGAAAACTGCCGAAGAAGTGGGCGGAAAAGTACTGGATACTGCTGAAAAAATCGGCGAAAAAGTACTGGAAAAATCTTCGGAAATTGGCGATAAACTCAAAGACGTCGCTGAAGACGTGGGCGCAAAAATCCTGGAAAAAGGCGGCGAAGCGCTCGATCGTGCCAAAGAAGCCGGCTCCAAAATCTGGGACCAAGTCGGCGATCTGATCGAAAAAGCCCAGCAGGAAGCCGAAAAAGAATCGCTCGAAGAAATGACGAAAGAAGCTGAAGCCCTGAAGCAACGAGCCGCCGACAAAGCCAAGGCTGCCGACAAAAGTGCAGACAGTACGCTGGGCGGATTCGGCGATTTTTTTGAAAAAGCGAAACGCTACGCCGAAGGCGATTACCACAACAAAGGGGCAGATCCGAAAACTGATGATAAACTGGAGTTGACCAAACTGCCCGATAGCGAATCGAAGAAAAAAGAGGGCAAGATTCCTGGTTTTGATGACATGGACGGCGATGGCGATGAACTCATTGACGATGCCATCTTCGACGATAAGGAATAATAAGCACCTGGAATTATCCGGCGATCGCTAACTCTAAACCGGATTCTGCGACTTGTACGAATCCGGTTTCGTATTTTTTTTTTAAAAGTAAATTTATGAACGAGACAACCACTCATTGGGAACGCACCTACTCTGAAATAGCAGCTGATTTAAAACTCTTCCGCGCCCGATTCGACTGGATGAAAAACCCCCGTAACGGCGTCATCCAAAAAATGATTGTTCTGGAAAGCCCCGATGCAACCAACATTGTAGCCATCACTGAAGATCAGCAAATGCTCTTTGTCCGGCAATATCGTTTCGGCACGGGCAGCGATGTTTTGGAATTGCCAGGCGGACTGGTGGATTCGGGTGAATATCACGCAGAAACTGCACCTCGCGAACTCCGTGAAGAAACAGGCTACACCGGCGGACATTGGACTTATCTGGGCAAAATTCCTTCCAATCCGGTCTTTATGACCAACACGATTTTCCATTATCTGGCAGAGAATGTAGCTCAAACGCATGAACTTAGCCCCGACGCGGGCGAAGATTTGCGAGTAGAGATGATGCCGGTTGATGAAGTATTTCGGCGCTGGCGGGCAGGCTTTTTCCAGCATCCCCATACGGTCAATGCATTATTGCTTTTTTTTAGCCAAAAGGGCTATTTATAGCCATGTATTTATTTTCGTTGCAGCGTCGTGAGCAGTACCCCTCCAATCACCAGAAACGTGCCGAGCCATTGCAGCCAGCCGAATTGCTCGTTGAGAAAAATATTTGCCATGATGATAGTTGCTACCGGCGAAAAACTGCTGATGATCGAAGTATTGCTCGAACCGATGACCCGCAGACCTTCGGCAACCAGAAAAGAAGGAAGTACCGTCGAAAAAAGCGCCATCAGAAAAATCAATCCGTATAATTCCAGCGGGAAGTGCCATAACTGCCATCGCTGCGTGATACCGTGATGTACAAGAATAGCAATACTCGCTGAGATCATTGCCAGAGAAGTAAAACGCCAGGTACCCCAGCGCGGTATCACATTGCTTCCGCCAATAAGATAAAAAGCAAAAACAAAGGCGCTCAAAAAAACGAAAAACGCCCCCAGCCAGAAATTGGCACTGGAAGAATGCACCAGATTTTCCAGAAAAGCAATAGCAATGCCGAAATAAGTAAGCCCCAGCGACCAGCCTTGAGCGGCGGTGATGCGTTTTTGGAACAAAAAGTAAGAAATAATCACAACCAGCGTTGGGTACACAAACAAAATTAGCCGTTCCAGCCCGGCAGAGATGTACCGCAACCCCATAAAGTCGAACAGGCTGGCAAAATAATAACCCAATAGCCCCAGTCCGGCAATTTTCAGAAGATCTCCACCGTAAATCGGTTCCTCTCCCCGCGCGATGGCTTTACGGTGGGCGCTCCAGGCAATAACCAGAAAAAATGGCAGCGAAAAAAGCATCCGTAATGCCAGCATAGAAACGGTGTCAATGTCAAAACGGTACGCCAACTTTACCATGACAGCTTTGGCAGCAAAGCAGATGGCGCTGAGAAAAACCAGCAAAGATGCGATAATTTGTGCCCGATTAGAGCCTGCAAGACTAATGACTTTCATTCGGCAACATCCGGCTTTCGTTTTGAAAAAAAAATTGTGATAGAGAAACACTTTCTGTTGAAAGCCGGTTTTGCCAAACGTCGTTTTTTATTCATTTATAATGAGCCGTTCGACAAAATAATCTTCGGCATTTTCACAACGAATGAAGTATTGCCCTGACGGCCACTGCCGCACAGATAAAGGAATTTCATTCCACCCTTCAGTGGGCAACAAATCCGTTTGCCACTGCTCTTTTCCAAAAAGATCCGATACCACAATTCGCACCGGAGCTCCGGTTCGACTGAAATAGCGCAGCGTTGCCTGACCGCTCGCCGGGTTCGGAAAAATCTTCATTGCACCCAAAAGTTGCTCAGAAGCGCTCGCTTCTGTTGTCCAGGCATTGGCTTGTTCCTGATCTGGCGATGTCGCCCCGCTTCCCGGCAAGATAAAAACGCCGTAATCTTCCACTTCGCCATAGGCAAAAGTGCCGCAAGGCAAAGCCGCTGAAGGATAGCGCATGGCAATGCGCAGCTTGGTTGCACCCGGTCGGGCATTAGCAGGTAATCGGAATGTACCACTGATACTGCCAATAAAGCCCTGGGCGGCGTACACCTCCTCTCCGGCATCGAGAAAGTCACCATCGTGGTTGAGATCAATCCAGATATTCCAAAATTCACGGAAAATGGTAGAACTATACCCCGGCACAAGCACGACTGGGTAGCTTCCACCAGCCATCATGTTTTGAGTTAGGTCGGTAAAATCGGAATAACCATTGTTATTGCCACTGGTGTTGGTCAATGCCCCGATTGCAACACTTTCGATCCACTCGAAACGCGTACTGCTGCCACGCGCACTGCAATCTTCTCCATCTTGAAATTCGATACGAGCCGAGCCGGTTGCCTTACAGTTTTTGCTGTCGGTTACAGTGACGATATAGGTACCAGGACCAAGATCAGTCAAGTCTTCGGTTGTCGCGCCATTCGACCAGCGATAACTATAGCTTGGCGTACCGCCGCTCACCGCCAGATTGATAGCGCCATTATTGGTACCAAAAGCTTCGGTAATCGAAAAGGATAGAGTAACCGCCGGAGGTTGGAGAATGTTGACCGCCGCCGTCGCCCGACACCCCTGATTATCCGTCACCGTCACCGAATAAATGGCCGCCCCAAGCCCCACAATACTGGCATTCGGGCTTCCTGTGCTCCACGCATAACGGTAAGGCAATGCACCGCCGCTTACCACAACGGTTGCGCTGCCATCATTGCCGCCAAAACAGGATACATTGTTTACAGAAAAACCTAACGATATAGATGAAGAAGCCTGTAGATTCACACTTGCAGACTGAGAACAGCCATTTGCATCGGTCACGGTCAGGCTGTAAATACCAGGATTCAAGCCCGAAAGTACAGAATTTCCGCTGCCGTTATTCCAGCGATAGCTGTATGGTGCTGTACCACCGCTCACGTTGGCAGTGATCGCGCCGGGAATATTCTGACCGCATGCCCCAATCTGAGTGGTCAATTGAATATCAATCGCTGAAGGTTGGGCAATGACAACGGTTTTTGAAACTCTATTGTTGTGATCATCAGAAATTGTGACATGATAGGTTCCTGCTTTTAAACCACTCACAGATGCTGTATTTGCGCCATTGCTCCAAAGAAAAGTATAATTACCCGATCCTCCGGATGCCACAACCGAAGCGGCGCCGTCCTGCCCATTGAAACAGGAAACAGAGCGGATCTGATTGACCTGCGCTTCAAGAGGCAATGATGAAGTATTCGCATCCACACAAAAGTTGTTGGCAATAAAACTACCAAACTGCCCACCGGCAGCCAGCTCTCTACCTTGGTTATCTGTGAGGCGGTAACTTCCTTGCCCATCTGTACAGCACATTCCATCGTTGTAACTGTCATGCATATGGAGGCTATAACAGCCATAAGGTAGGCAAATAGCGATGTCTTTCGTTGAATTGGGCGTTTCCCCGACATATGGTCCTCCCGAAGCCCAGACACGACCGGCGGCATCTTTAATTTCCCAGAATGTTTCTGAGGGGTAAAGATCAAATTTCAATCGCAAGTTAAGTTGTGCTTCGCAGGGGCGATGCTGGTACCATTTGGCATTGGCTCTGCGCCCGATAGCGCCGTTGGTATGGCGCGCCCGTACACTGTACCAGTTGCTCTGCCAGTTGGCTACAGTCAAATTAAAACTCGTGTCGCTCGTTGTGCCAATCAGATCCATATATTTATTGCCAAGCGCATATATATCATATGCATTGGCTCCCGGCACAGCTTGCCAACGCACGGCAGCCGTCCCCGGTGCCACATAGAAGAATCTAAAATCCGGGAGTTCCATAATGCAAAATGGATTGGGCGACGCGGCATTTTTTCCGTTTCGCTTTACGCGAATTCGCACCCGATTGGCAGTCATGTCTGGCACCTGCCAGTTGTAATGCCGCTGATGCCCTGCAATGTTGTTGGCAATGGGTTGCCAGGTACTACCATCGTTTACCGAATATTCCAATGCGAAGGTACCTATATTGCCAAACGCATCCCAACGGATCACCTCGGTTTCTCCCGGCACAAAGCCTTCGCCCCCAATTGGATATGTTATTGACAATTCATCTTTTACAAATAAAAAGACCAGATAATAAGATTGAGGACCTCGCGGTACCAAATGCCCCCGCACGTTCACGGTATATGTTCCAGCGGAAGGATCGTCAATGGTAATTTGTTCTGCATTATTCACCCGATCAATGCCCCGGTAGGCATTTTTATTCAAACTGTCCTGATGCGTTGCAGTGCTGAGTGCCCAGGGGCGAAAAACTTCACCTGAAGGTGTCGTCAAAGACATATCGAGATCATTAACCAGCGATCTACCGGCAAAAGGTAGCCCTTCCGGGTCATGCCAGTAAAGCATTATCCGAATTTGCCGAACATTTTGCGGCACAGCGATTATGTGCGTTTGAGCAGCATTATTGGCAACAGTTGCATGCAGGTAGGATTTATTGCGAATCACCTCCATTGCTCTGCCCGCGTGTACCCGCCCCCAACCGGTGACGTAATCCGGACCAGGATTGCCAAGATCATCCGCCGTGTTGAGGATCGCCGCTTTGATCAACGCCGAAGATGGGTCCTGATTTTCGTTCAATTCGCGATACGCCTGGTATAGCAATGCCGCGGTGCCAGCCAAACTTGGCGCTGCCGCCGACGTACCCCCGCCCTGCTGATAAGCATTATTGGCATCGGTGGAAAGATTACCCTGCCCATGCGCCACGATATCGGGTTTGATGCGACCGTCCTGAGTAGGACCGCGACTGCTGGACAACATGACGCGATCTTCATAGCTGGTATTGCCAACCGTTATTCCGTTTTTGGCGGATTTCCTCCCACCGGTGATGTTGCCAAAGCGGCCACCATCGGGCGCTTTAGCATTGCTATATGCATTACAAATGGCTTCCCCGCTGTTGCCCGCCGACCAGACGTGAAATAACGTTCGATTTTGAAAGACCTGTGCGTCCAGGATTTGAGCACTTTGATCATATACCCCACCACATCCTTCTCCGTAGGACGTAGATGTGATAACCACCCGCCGTTGCTGCAGATTCTGCACTGCATTTTCAATATGTGGGTAGTTTTCGATCGAATACAAGTACAAATATGCGCCAGGCGCCATTCCCATTGCCAGCGGATTGAGATTACCCGCTCCGATAGCAATGCCCGTAGTCATGTCACCGTGTGTACCCCCGTCTGCTGTGTTAAAATCGGTGATGCGCCCGCGCAAATCATCGTGTGCAACCTTTCCGTCATCGGCAATTGCCAGGGCTACGCCTGCGCCATCATATCCTATATTTGGCCCTGAACCTACCAAATTAAGACGCTGTGCAGTACGCCCTGTCCACCCTTCTGCCTGCGGCAAGGTAGGCGGAAATTCTAAGTACATAATTGCCGGGTGCCCTGCCAGATCGAGCAAACGATCGGGCTCAATGATCAACAAAACCCCGTTCTGACCATTAATTTCGCCGGTGAAGCCGCTTCGCTTCAGACTTTCCAGCAATGTCGGAACCGCAATACCTGGAAAAGGGTACGCCTGAATTTTAATACCGGCGGTAGTGACAGCATGAGCCGGATAATCGCCCAAAGCCAAGGCTCGACTAAGTTTGTACGGTGGTTGCAAAGGTAGTATTGCTCTTGCACCGATCTTGCTCCAGTCTGTGTTTACAGGCACTTTGGCTACATAGGCATAATTAGGCAGATAGCCGATCAATTCAATGCCTTTTTCTGCCAGTTGTGCTTCCTGCGCAGCATCAGGAATGTCATTGAACTGCACCACCAGATAATAGTGTTGTTTAAATCGGTAAGCAGCCAGCATGCTGCTATCCATATTGGCAAGATCATGAAATTCGGGAACGGACACGGCGCCTGCCTGAAGATAAATGCTGTAATCGCGTTGCGCTAATCCTAACTGTCCCCATAGCCATAGTAATACCGATGTGAAAATTGTAAATTTGTTCATGTTTAGCCCTGTGTTTAATGATACCATCATGTTTCTGTACCGAGGCGATAATAACCACTTAATCCTTTAGCAATCAAAGGACTTCAATCAATAAAACACTTTAATGCATGGACTATAAAACAACAATAGGGGGGGAAAGACATAAAGTGACTCGCACAAATATATATTATTTTAAATTTAAAAATCAATAATCTTTAAAAAGATACATCCTAAAAAAGAATTTAATTCAATAATGCGAAAAATTCAAAAAGATACTGCTTAATGTATAAAAAAAAGAAAAACAACATTTTAAAATATAAATTCATCATTTATATGAAAAAGGCGATTATCAGAAGAGCCAACCCGGCGGATTTGGATCGCGTGTGGGAAATATTTTGGGAAATTATTGAGCAGAAGGAATATTACCCTTACGACCACACCACGCCGCACGATTATCTGGAAGAAGCGTGGATCAACCTGAACAATCTCATTTATGTCGCTGAGGTAGATGGCGAAATTGCCGGAGCGTATATCGTACGCCCCAACCAAGCGGGCTATGGCGGGCATGTTGCCAATGCCGCCTACATGGTGGACAGCCGCTTCCGCAATCATGGTTTGGGCAGAAGGCTCGGCGAGCATTCGCTCCTCGTAGCCAAAGAAGCGGGTTACCGCGCTATGCAATACAATTTTGTGGTAAGCACCAACGAAAGTGCCGTACACTTATGGCAGTCCCTGGGCTTTGAAATTGTAGGTAGAGCGCCGGAAGCGTTTCATCACTGGCAAAAAGGCTACGTAGATGCGTATATCATGTACCGGAAGCTGTAAAATTTATTGTTATTGACTGCCATTGGAGAAATTGGGGTGCCTGATGCACCATGAACCAATAACAAATAATAGCTTTGTATCCAAAAGCACACTTTAAAACATTCAACCCAAAAAATATGAGTTCCGAATCGTTCAGCAAATTGTGGAAAATGATCGGGTTGCGTTACAAATCGCACCCCTGGCACGGTATTCCGATTGGAGAAAACGCCCCTGCCACCGTCACTGCTTTTATCGAAGTGATCCCTTCGGATACGGTCAAATATGAAGTGGACAAGCGTACCGGCTACCTGAAAATAGATCGCCCGCAAAAGTTTTCCAATATCGTGCCAGCGCTGTACGGCTTTATTCCACAAACCTACTGCAAAGAAGAGGTCGGCAAATACTGCATGGGAAAAACCGGTCGTACCGGCATTATCGGTGACGATGACCCGCTCGACATCTGTGTGCTCACCGAGCGCGAAATCACACACGGCGACATCATCCTGCAAGCTATTCCTATCGGCGGGCTGCGCATGATTGATGACAACGAAGCCGATGACAAAATCATCGCTGTACTCAAAGATGACGAGGTGTACGGGCACATGACCGATGTGAGCCAACTCCCCGCCGGCGTAGTCAACCGCTTGCGCCATTATTTCCTGACTTACAAGCAATTACCCGGCGAGCCTTCCAAAACAGAAATTACCCACGTTTTTGGTAAGGAAGAAGCACTCGATGTAATCCGCGCCAGCCAGCAAGACTACCAAAAAGCTTTTGGCAACCTCGAAGAAGCGCTCTCGCTGACCCTCTTCGAAGCCTTCAATTTCAGCCAGCGACAAAAAGAATTGCTGAAGCAATTATGACAGCTTCCATGTCATGGCTGTGTTTTTTCAGGGCAGGAAGCGCGCTCCGATTAACACATATACCATATTCTGAGAATAAACTCAAAAATAAAATATAGTTTCCTAAAGCAAATCTTTTATTTTCAACAAGTTGCAAAATAATCGATGGCTAATTATTAACGGTCAATTGCTTACAATGGAAAAAACCTATGTAGAACACAAAACATTTGATCATATTGATTTTTCGGAAAACGGCCTTGCCCTGGGCAATTATGAAAACTGTACATTTACCAATTGCAGCTTCCTGAATTTCGATTTGTCAGGCACTACTTTTTCGGAATGTATCTTTGAGCAATGCGATCTCAGCATGGCAACGCTCGCCGGCACTGCGCTTCGGGAGGTGAGGTTCAAGGATTCTCGCTTGTTGGGTTTGCATTTTGAAGATTGCAATGATTTTTTGTTTTCAGCGTCTTTTGAAGATTGCCGGTTGAATCTGTCCTCTTTCTGTCGGCTCAAGCTCAAAAGCACCCTTTTTAAAAATTGCAATCTGCAGGAAGTTGATTTTACCGAAGCCGATCTGACAAGTGCCACTTTTGATCATTGCGACCTGCGCGGTGCTATTTTTGAAAACACGAAGCTCGAAGCCGCCGATTTGCGTACCGCCTATAATTTTGCTATCAATCCTGCGCTGAATTCGATCCGAAAAGCCAAATTTTCATTAATGGGAATCAAAGGATTGCTCGAACAGTATGATATTACCATAGAGTAATCAAGCAATATTTCATAATTTTATGAATAAAAAACATTTTTACCCCATTCTGAATAGAAATCTACAACCAAATAAGCGCCAACATGAACAACAAATAAAAAACATTATTTGCCACCATTAACGAGTACAACGCCGCGCAACCCGACACCGTGAAGCCTGCGCCGGAATTGTTGAGACAAACCATCCAAAAAGCCGCTCCCGAAACAACCGAGAAATCAATGATCAGTAGCGACCTTTACCCATTTCACTTTTCCTTTTACCGGAAGAAACAACAGCGGCCACAACCTCTTAGAGGCTATGGCCGCTGCTCGTTCTGATGCTACAAAAATAAAAATTACAAGCTCATTCTTTATCGCCGGCCAATTCAAAGCCCTGCCTGATTCCTTTCTCCACAGCCGGTACACCGCGCTCCATCCATTGGGGCTTGGGCGCATCCATCAGATAGTGATCGAAAAACTGCTGCATCCGGCGGTTGAAATCCATGCGGTTTTGGCGCTTCATGATGCCATGCGGCTCGCCATTGTAGTTGAGCAGCCACGCCGGATTACCAAGACGGCGCATTGCGATATAAAATTCGATTCCCTGGTACCAGGGCACAGCGTCGTCTTTATCATTATGCAAAATAAGCAATGGCGTGCGGATTTTATCCGCAGCAAATAAGGGCGAGTTTTCCATAAACCGCAATGGGTACTGCCAGATGGAGCCGCCGATGCGGCTTTGGGTACGCTCGTACTGGGCAGAACGATTCAAGCCAGTTCCCCAGCGAATGCCACCGTACGCCGAAAACATATTCACCACCGGCGCGCCTGATTCCGCGCATTTGAAAATATTGGTACGAGTGACTAAATAAGCGATCTGATAGCCGCCCCAGCTATGCCCTTGCACGCCAATGCGCTCGCGATCAATAAACCCTTTGTCAACAAGTGACGTAACGCCTGGAATGACAGCATTGTAGCAGCTTTCGCCAGGATAACCGATTTTGTAAGGAATGTCGGGCACAAAAATCACATAACCCCGGCTGGTATAAAAGGTATAATTGATCGAAGAACGCGGCGGTTCTGGCGCGCGATGCTGATACAAACCATCCGAACTGCGTTCGTAGAAATATACAATCATCGGATACTTTTTCTTTGGATCAAAATTTTCAGGTTTGAAAAGTAAGCCGTCTAATTTTTCTCCATCGAGCGATGTCCACTGATACAATTCTGCCGTACCCCAGAAATAGTCTTTCTGCTGCGGATTGGCATTGCTAATTTGTTTGAAGGTTTTCAAATCACTGCTGTACAGCAAATCGGGGAATACCTGGAAATTCTCGCGAGTAAAAACCCATTTTTCGGCATTTTTCGCTTTCAGCGGACGGTCAGAATAATTGTACGGTCCAAACTGAAGTTGCGTTAATGAATTATAGGATAAATCCAGCCACGCGTAGCCGTCTTGCTTGTTTCTTTCATCGAAAGTAGAAACCAGAATCTTTTCAGCCAGCTCAATAAAGCGTTGTTCACTATCCGTACGGATATAACGGTAGCGACGCTGGTCTTTACGACCGTTCGTAAGTCTGACCGGTTCGCTCGCGCCGGTTGGATCCAATCTCCAAATATCATAACGATCATACACGAGTATGCCAGCATCGTATTGAAGCCAGCCAGCGATGCCATAGGCGGGCGGATTATCCGGGTGATCGTCGAGTTCATCGTAAAATTTGACGGTTTTGTTGTCGGTTAGTTTGTTTATTGTACCTGTTTCAATAGAATATGCCACCCACGCGGTGTCCACATCACTAAACCAGTAGATATACTTCGCTTCAGGCGAGAACCCGCTGTTGCCACCAAAACTACCGAGACCTTCAGCACCTTTGATGATCAGCTTCTGATCGCCACTTTTCGTATCTATGAGATACAAATCGCGTTTGTCCCACCATTCCCAGGTAGCTTCCACGCCGTAGGGTTTTTGATTGTAGCCCAGCGCTACCGCAGCGTTGCCTTCATTGCCCAGTTGTACTTCCGGAACGTCTTCGGATGCGATTTGCACGATCCTGCCATCGTTAACATGGAATACGCATTCGTAGGAACGCTTTTTTTCCTGCTCAAGCCGCGCATTCTGAATTGTAGGCAAAATCGGATCATCGTAAGACCAGACTTCCACGCTTACCATCTCTTCCTCCAGCAGGCTGGTGTCCTGCAAAATAGGCGGCGGTGCAATGCCAAAATATAATTTGGAAGCATCTTTCGAAAAACGGACACTCGCATGCTCGCTGATGCGCCAATTTTCAGGCAGAAAAGCAGATGCATCGTTGGCAATGAGTCTTGCGCCAAGCTGATTTTCTTGCCAGTAATACAACTCAAAAGGACGAACACGCGCTTTAGTGGTATCGAGATCGGCAATAAAAGCGACTTGGGTGCCTTTTTTGTCAAAAGTCAGATTTTTGTAATCCCCTTTTTGCGTAAAAATAGGCAACAGCGCACCTTTTGCGCCATCAAACACATAAACGCCGGGCTGGAAATTTGCATCGTCGCCCGTGCTGACCAATGCGAATTTTGCACCTTCTTCCGCGTACGCGTAGTTTTTTACAAAGGCAACATTTATCTCCTGTCCGTTTGTCAGATTGCGAAGCACCAGCGTGCTGCCGTTCTCCCGGCTTTCTTTTTTAGCTCTGCCGTTTGTTTTCTGTGCCGATGTATCCGGTTTCATTTCCCCTGGTTCTCGCAGATAAGCAAGCCAGCCATTCCACTTAGCAGGCAACTGAAAAGACTGTACTTCCGCGATTTTGGTCAGGTTTCCGGTGTTCAGATCCAGAATACCTATGGTATCTTTCGGCAATTCCTCTTTTTTTACTTTGCGACGGCGCAGCGCTTTCAATGTATCATCAAAAGGCTTAATATTAAAAACAACAAAGCGGCTGTCCGCACTGATTTTAGCGCCTTTAGCCCGTTCAAATATTTGATCTTTGCCGGTATTACCATCATACACCACGAGTTTTCCATCGCCAATGTCGGGATTGAGTTCGTACACCACCCAGCGTCCATCGTTGGAAATTTGCGGCTGTTGGATTTCTTTCCAGGTATCAAACTCGGTGTGATCGAGCATTTTTTTGGCCGCGGACTGCGCCGAGGCTGCAGGCAGCGCCAGGCTGCCGACCAGCAACAAGATTAGTATTCTGAACATGATTCACAAGCGTTTATGGTTTTACAAAATTCCGAGTATTAGACCGTTCGGACGAGGCTGTTTTTCCAAAAGTAAGGATTGATGGAACATTTCAGGCATCGAAGGAAGAAAAATGTCGTAACTTTTTTCTTACCGGTCTGGAACTATTTCGTTTGGAAAGCAGTATTTAAAAGACTTGCTTTTGCCAATCGGCACCACTAAATAAAACCCGACGATCACCCATGCAAAAAATTTTTAAACTGATTGCTGAAGCGCTCAACGGCGAAGAACGCGAGTACACAAATGGCAGCATCAACCGCGCCATTGTGCTTCTTTCGATTCCAATGATTCTGGAAATGGCGATGGAATCGCTCTTTGCAGTAGTGGATGTGTATTTTGTTTCCAAAGTCAGCGTCAATGCTGTGGCGGTAGTCGGTCTGACCGAATCTTTGCTCACCCTGATTTATTCTGTTGCCATTGGCATGAGTATGGCAGCTACCGCGATGGTGGCGCGCCGGGTAGGCGAAAAAAAGCAGGAAGAAGCCTCGGCTGCAGCCATGCAATCTATCTTCATTTCAGTGATTATCTCTTTGCTCGTTGGTCTTCCCAGCATAATTTTTGCCGACGACATTCTTCGTTTTATGGGCGCCGATGATGCAATGATTACCGAAGGCGTTGGTTACACGCGGATTGCGCTGGGTTCCAATGTAGTGATTATGCTGTTGTTTTTGCTCAACGGCGTGTTTCGGGGAGCAGGCGATGCGGCTATTGCGATGCGCGTGCTGTGGATAGCCAATGGCATTAATATTGTGCTGGATCCGCTACTCATTTTCGGCATTGGTCCTTTCCCGGAAATGGGCGTGCAGGGCGCCGCGCTTGCCACCGCTATCGGTCGAAGTATCGGCGTAGCGTATCAATTATACAATTTGATTAAAGGCAAAGGTATCATTCAACTCATGCGGCACCACCTGGTATTGCAGTGGGAAATCATTCGACGCCTCTTTAAAATCGGGCTTACCGGTGCGGGGCAATTCCTTATTGCTTCTGCAAGCTGGATTTTTTTGGTACGTATCATCTCCGAATTTGGCAGCGATGCCGTGGCAGGTTATACCATCGCGATCCGAGTGATTATTTTCACGACACTGCCCTCCTGGGGGCTAGCAAATGCCGCCGCTACGCTCGTTGGGCAAAATCTCGGCGCCGGACAACCCGACCGGGCAGAAACCAGCGTCTGGCGGTCTGGTTTTTTCAATATGGTATTTCTGGTCGGGTTATCGCTGATTCTGGTGATTTTCTCCGCACCAGTGATTTGTTTCTTCACCACCGAATCGGCAGCTGTAGAAGCGGGCATCATCAGTCTGCGCATTTTTTGCGCAGGGTATATATTCTGGGC